>JBNLEN010000014.1:0-70114 GCA_050304975.1 Polyangiaceae bacterium | reverse complement strand
CTCGCTCTGATCGCGGCCCTGCTCTGCTTCGGCTGCGGCAAGAAAGAAACCCAAACTGACCCCGCTGCCAAAGCAGAGGGCACGGACAAGACCGCCGCCACCAAGAAGCCCAAAGACATCAAAGAGATCGTCGTTGGCTTCTCTCAGACCGGCGCGGAGAGTTCGTGGCGCGTCGCCCACACCAAAAGCATCAAGGAAGAAGCCGAGAAGCGCGGCATCAAGTTGAAGTTCGCTGACGGCCAGAACGTGCACAACAACCAGGTCAACGCGGTCAACGGCTTCATCACCGAAGGTGTGGACGTGATCGTGATTGCGCCGCAAGAGTCGATCGGCTGGAAGCCGACGCTCAAGGAAGCCAAGCGGGCGGGTATCCCGGTGATCCTCACCAGCCGCGGTGTGGACGCTCCAGAGGACACCTATGAGACGGTGTTGGTGGCGGACTTCGTTTGGGAGGGTCGCCAGGCGGCTGAGCAGCTCGCCAAAGACATGGGCGGTAAGGGCAACGTGGTCGAGCTGGTGGGAACCCCAGCCGCAGACGTGGCGCGCCTACGTAAGCAAGGTTTCGAAGAAGCCATCAAGAAGTTCCCGGAGATCAAGATCATCGCCAGCCAGAGCGGCGACTTCACCCGCACCAAGGGCAAGACCGTCATGGAGACGCTGCTCGAGGCGCACAAGGGTGAGATCAACGGCGTCTACGCCCACAATGACGACATGGCTCTGGGCGCGATCCAGGCGATCGAGGCAGCGGGCCTGAAGCCGGGCCAGGACATCAAGATCGTATCGATCGACGCCGTCAAAGACGCATTCGCCGCCATGAAAGACGGCAAACTGAACGCGACCGTCGAGTGCAGCGCGATGCACGGCCCGCTCTTGTTCGACGTGATCGAAAAGGTAGTCAAAGGCGAGAAACTCGAGAAGACCACCCCAGTCCCCGGCCAGGTTTTCAAGCCTGATCAGGCGGCAAGTCTGATAGATCAACGCCCCTACTGAGCGGATCCCGAACCAACGAAAACAGGGCGAGGCCGGTAGACGGACCTCGCCCTTCGTCATTTCAGGAAGCAAAGAACATGGAAATCTATCCCGATCGCAGCATCCAAGGACACGTCGCTGTCGTCACCGGCGCCAGCATGGGCATCGGCTACGGCCTAGCCAAAGCCTACGCTCACGAAGGCGCGAAGGTCGCCGTGTGCGCGCGCAGCGTGGATTCGCTGGAAAAGTTGGTCAAAGAGATCACCGACGAGGGCGGCGTCGCCAAAGCCTACAAGCTCGACGTCACGGACGTGGCCTCGATTGAGCCGACCATGCGCCAGATCCAACAAGACTTCGGCCGCCTCGACATCCTGATGAACAACGCCGGCCTGGGTGACAATCACCCCGCCACGGACGTCAAAGAGTCCGATTGGGATCCCATGTTCGAGGTCAACACCAAAGGCGCTTTCTTCGTCGCCCAAGCCTGCGGCAAAATCATGTTGGAGAAGGGTTACGGCCGGATCGTCAACATGTCGTCCCAAGCGAGCGTGGTCGGCATCAAAGATCACGCCGTGTACTGCGCGACCAAAGGCGCGATGAACCAATGGACGCGCGTGCTCGCGCTTGAATGGGCGCCCCGCGGCGTCACCGTCAACGCCATCGGCCCGACCTTCATCTACACGCCGGGCACCGCCGAACGCCTCGACCGCCCTGACTTCCGCAAAAGCGTCGAAGCGCGCATCCCCATGGGCCGCGTCGGCACGATCGCGGACGTCGCTTCCGTTGCGATATTCCTATCGACCCCAGGCGCAGGTCTCGTCACTGGCCAACACATCGCCATCGACGGCGGCTGGACCGCACAATAGCAGCGGGCCGCGTTGGAAATGGAAGCGCGCCACGGCTTTGGATGAGGCTATTCGACGAACTCGTCCCACTGGGCGCGGTCGATCCGCTCGACGTCCGTGACAGATCGGCGGGAGCGGACCTCTTCCACACGCAAGATTTCCTCTACTTGGGTGAAAATCTCGTCGGGGATCACCGCAAGGATTGATGGGCAATCCCTCAACTCGAGCACATGGGCTGCGGCTCCGTGAAGCGCGAGCACATCATTGATAATGTCGTGGAGCGCAGAGAGGTCCCCACCGCCTACTTCAAAATCACTTTGATAGTAGCGTTCGCCCCTATCAGTCGCCACTCGGATGCAGTGCACCTCCCCGCGAGACTTGGTGCGGACTCTGGCCTTGATGCCAGCACAGGCGAGGAGTTCTTCGAATGCCGATTCGTAGTCGCTCGCGCCGTCGAGGAGCTGAGTATCCAGCTCCACTGCGCGGCGAAGGCGGATCAATGCCGCAATATCCGGAGACGACTCTGTCCATGAGTCCGCGGCGGCCTCCGCCGCGAAATGCTCTTCTGCTGTGAAGGTGGACGCTACGGCAGACAAGAGCACCTCGTAGATAGGCCGAGCTGGGGCCGGCGGAACAAAGGCCGTTTTGCCGGCGGGTAGCGAATGTAGGTACCCGGACCGCTGAGCAGGAAACTTCGCCAGCGTAGCAGCCAGCGGCACTTGGCCCGCCAGCACCGGACCGATGAAGTCCGCCGCGCGCCAGTTCTTCTCAACGTCCAAACTATGCTGCAACTCGGCCTGCACAAACTGCCAGAACCATCCCTGGTTTCCTTCATCCACCGCCGTGAGCGAATCCAGCTGGGCAATCAACCGCAAGCAACGCAAGATCTCCCTCAAGTCTCCGGCCCGATGCGCGTTGCGGTAGCGGCGCTCCCTGTCTCTGGGCAAGAGGTCGGGTTCCGCGGCTTCCGCAGCCACATCACACAGCAGCTCGATCACCCGGTCGCGGCTTTCGGGCGGTCGAACTCCGGCAGGCAGATCGCCGGGGGGGACGCGGATGCGCTCGAAACCTGGGGCGACCAGAACCTGGTGCCCATCCTTCGTTTGCTCCACCAGCCGAAATGGTCCTTGGCGGGGGAAGATGTACCAATGGTTCAGTACAAGTGCCGGAGCGTCCGTCGCGTGGTTGGATAGCACGGCGCTAGACATTACACCCAGGTCCGCTGCGCCGGGCGAGATTCTTCAAAAACCACGTCCGCTACCGCCGGGGGGCGCGGCGGTCGTCGTTCGCACCGGCCAACGAGAAACGCCCCGCGACCGGAGGAGCTGGCGGAACCCCCGCGACCGGAGGAAGCGGAGGAACTCCGCAAGGTGGAAGTGGAGGAAGCGTCGAAACCGGGGGTCAAGGAGGCTCGGGCGGCTCCAATGACGAAGAATGAGCAGCCGCTAGTCGGGAGCGGTGCCGCGCCTGCTGTCCGCCGCGGGGAGTGTTCTCCGCAGGCGGCTTTTCCCCTGCACGGCAATCTGTCTTTCGGCCCCCAGTTGGCAAGAAACTTCGCAACTGAGGGCCGCACGCCGCAGGTCTTAAAACGCACGAAATATTTTTCATCTAGCGCGCCCAGACAGGCCAGCTAGTTTCAGGGCGTGGACGCCAAACTGCTGATCGATGACCTCGTCCGCCAGACGACGGTGTTGATCGCGCGCTTGTCGACCAGTGCGGGGATCCGAGCGCCGCTGGCACACTTGGCTGACCAAGTCTTCGTGGATCTCTCGCGCGAGCTGGAAAACGCGGGCGTGCGGCGCAAAGTCGTGGCGGACATGTTCGGCTTGGCCCTGCGCTCGTACCAGCTCAAGGTGCAAAGGCTGACCGAAGGTGGCGCTCCGCAAGTCTCTCTGTGGCAAAGCGTGCACGCCTTGCTCGAACAGGGAAGCCGCAGCAAACAAGAACTAGTGCTATCGCTCAAGACAGCTGAGCCCAAAGATTTGTCCACGGTATTGAACGACTTGGTCGGCAGCGGTCTGGCCTACAAGAGTGGCCGGGGCGCACTGGCCGTGTTCGGCCTCACCACAGACGCCGAACGTGAACGCTTCAGTCGCGCCGCCCGGCATCAATCGCGCGTCAATCTGATCTGGCTGTTGGTCGCCACCGGCCAAGCCAAGACCGAAGCCCAGCTCGCTTCACTATTGGACTTGCCGGAGCTAGAGCTCCAGGCTCCACTGGCCGAGCTGCTTGGCGACGGTCGCCTAGTGCGCCGCGACGCCCAGCTGGACGCCACCAGCTTCCACATCCCTGTCGGCTCCGAGCAAGGCTGGGAAGCGGCAGTGGCCGATCATTTTCGAGCGGTCACCGGGGCGATCGCCGCAAAGCTGTCGCGGCCCCGCTCGAAGCAAGATGACACAATCGGTGGCGCGACGCTCAGTTTTACCGTTCATCCAGGCCACCCTCACCAAGCGGCCGTGCTTCAGCTACTCAGCAAGCTGAGGCAAGAAGTGGGTTCACTCTGGACCCTAGTCGAGGCGCACAACAAGAGCCACCCGCTGCCGCAGCACACTCAGCGAGTGACCTTCTACTTCGGCCAGAACGTCACCCCACAAGACAGCTCCGACGCGGAGCCGGTGAGCGCTGACCCCGGCACCGGCAGCACCAGCGCCGACAGCGACTGAGCGCGCTACCCGACGCAGAATGAACCCCAAAGCGGATACCTCCTCCATGACCCGTTCTTCCTTTGCCACCCCGTCCCGTCCCCGTCCGCTCCGTTTTCGTCTGCTTTCCCGAATGGGCGTGCTCAGCGTCTGCTTGGTAGGCGCGGCTTTGAGCGCTTGTGGAGCCAAAGCGGCCGATCCAACGGACACCAACACCAACTGGCTCAAGAGCTGCGTGGATTCGGACGACTGCAGCTCTGGGCTCGAATGCCTGTGCGGCGTTTGCACCCAAGACTGCAGCAGTGACAACCACTGCAGGGGGCTTTCGTCGGACGCCGTCTGCAAGACCATCCCCGGCGAATGCGCTGATGACCAGCTGGTGTGCACACTGGAAAAGGGTGACAGCGGTTCCAACGATCCCGACAGCTCAGACGGCAACTCCAACGCGGGCGATCCGCCACGCTACGAGTTGACGGCCGTGATTGATGGACAGTGGTGCGGCGATCCGGCCAGGGACTATGTGACGGCGAGCTGCGCCGGGGCAACGCTGGCCTGCATGCCCGGCTTCGAAGACGCTTGCGGCTGCGGCTGTTACCACGGCGGTGACGGCGATAACCCAGTGTTGGACGAGGCGGCTTTGCCCGATGGGCCCTGGTATCTGCTGCCTATCGCACCGGAGGATGAGCTGGCCTTGGAATCGCTGGTGCGAGTGCCGGACGGCTTCATGGCTTTGTACCGGCGTTCGATGGGTAGCGGTAAAGTGATCGATGCTTGGCAAAGTTGGCTGCTGCACTCCAGCGACGGCTTGACCTGGAAACGCACGGACGTTGAGCTCGCGGACAACGCATACATGCGAGCGCTCGCCTACGGTAATGGCACCTATGTGGCCGCAGGGGCTGAGGCCAGTAGCGGCGTCGTGTGGACATCCAAGGACGCGCAGGACTGGACGGCTCAGCCAACCAACACTCAAGGTTTGCGCCACGTGGAGTTCGTCGCCGGGCGCTTCTATGCCGCCAGCGCGGGATTCGAAGCCCTGATGTGGTCAACGGATGGCACCGATTGGCATCGCGCCCCATTCTCGGAGACGGCCGTCTACGACCTCACGTTCGGCACCGAGCGCTTTGGTCCCGGCACCATCGTCGCCGTGGGCAGTGGGCCCATGGTCGTGGCGCAGTATTCATCCGAGTTCTTCACGGATTCTGAAAAGCCGTGGCAAGAGGTGGAGCTCGATTGCACTCAGCCCGGCTTCTGCTCTTCCGATCCCGATGGGGTCGCTTTTCAGACGCCTAGCTTCAACGTGGTCTACAACCCATCACTCGGTTTGTTTCACGCCACCTACTTCACGTCAGCCGATGGGGTGCAATGGCAGCCCACAGAAGAACGCGAACCCCACGGCGTACTCGGTGAGTCCTTCGTACACCTAGCTGAGCCGGAAGGTAGCTCTGCGAGCCTGCAGCTGTGGACGGATGGCCCAGTGCAGCAGCAGATTGACCTGCAAGACGGCGCTCCCGCTGGCAAAGACTGTGCGAGCAATACTTGCTTGATCTTCAACCAGCGGCTGGTGTTGCTTCCTTGAGTTGACTCGAGCCGGAGGCCTGGGTCACCAGGGCAAGACTTCACCGTTGGCGTGCCAAAAGCCGCCACTGGTCTCCAGCGTGAGCTCATCCACCCGCGCCAGCAGCCCGCGCGCCGCATCTTCGGGCTCGACTTGCCCGTGGCTGCCGACCATGTCGGTCTTCACCATGCCCGGGTGCAAGATCGCCACCGCGACGCCTGCATCGCGCAAGTCCTCGGCGAGTGATTTGCCGGCGATGTTCAACGCGGCCTTGCTCATCCGGTAGCCGTAAGCGCCGCCTGAAGTGTTGTCCTCGATCGAGCCCATGCGCGACGTGATCAGCGCCACCTTCGAGCCCCGTTTGAGATTGTCGAGTAGCGCTTGTGTCACGCGCAGTGGCCCCACCGCGTTGACGACGAATTGCCGCTCGATCCCCTCGTAGTCGAGCTTTTGCAGACTGTCGCCCCAAACCAAGATGCCGGCGTTGTTGATCAACAGATCGACCCCGCGCTCACCTACGGCCGCTGCCAGCGCTTGCGCACCAGCTGGCTGAGCCACATCCACGCCCTGCACCACCTCCACTCCTAACGCATCCAAATCATCGGATGTCTTGCGGCAAGCTGCGACGACGTGGGCGCCACGCTGCTTCAACAGCGCGACCAGCGCCAGGCCGATCCCTCGATTTGCTCCAGTAACGACGGCGAGTTCAGTCATCCGGCGAGCATGGGGGAGCGGCGAACAAACCGCAACCGCCCAACCGGGTAGTTCCGTCCTCGGACGAGAAGTGGCATAGACTGACGCATGAGACTGGCAACCACCGTGCCCCGGGCAGTCGTGTTTTCGGCAATCGTGTTTTCGGCAGTCTTGCTGGCGAGCTGCGATTCGACTCGCAAGGCGGCGCCGAGCCAGCCTATCGAAAGCCCGCACCCCGCCGCTCTGCCTCCGAACCAGCCGGCTCCGAAGCAGCCACCTCCGAACCAGCCGGCTCCGAAAGCTGCGGCCCAACCGGCACCGTCGGCCAGCGCCGCTGCCAAACGAGAGCCGCCCGCCCTCCCCGACGGCTCCAGTCGCGCGCTTCAGTACATCGTGCTGCACACCGGAAAGGCAATACCAACGACGCCCAGCCGTTGGATCATCGCGATTCACGGTCTCGGAGACGAGCCTCGCAACTTCTCTGGTCTGGTGCGGCGCTCGAAAGTGTCGGCGCGCTGGTATCTCCCGGCCGCGCCCTCTCGGCGAGACTGGTACAACGGAGCGCGCGGGCGGTCTGAACCCGAGCAGCTCGCCAGAGAAATGGAGCGAGCGGCAAAGCTCATGGCCAGCTTCATCGAGCAACGCTCCGAGGAACCGTTGAACCAAGGTAGACCGATCATCACCGGATTCTCGCAGGGCGGCATGCTGAGCTTCGCCATGGCTGCGCTGTATCCCGAACGGATACGAGCGAGCGTCCCCATCGCAGGGATGCTGCCCGACAGACTCTGGGAGAGCTTTGCGATAGGCCCCCAAGGCCCCCCAATCTTCGCGCTGCACGGCGAACAAGATCAGGTGATCCCACTGGGCCCCACGGAGCAGAACGTGCAACGCTTGGCGGCCGCTGGCTATCCAGCGAGCATCCTCCGGTTCCCGGGTGTGGCGCACCGCGTGCCCCGCCCCGTGCAGACGGCGTGGGAGGACCAGCTGCAACGCCTGCTGGATGACTGACGCCTTCCAGATAGCATCTGCGATCTCTAGTTGGGGACTTGGACCCCTGCCTGCTTGAGCATCGTCTTGAGCGTCGACTTATCGACCGCTTTGATGATCGCTTCTTCGACTTCGATCTGTTTTTGCACGACCAGCTGAGTCAGGCGTTCGTTCAACAAAACCATGCCGATGTTCTTGCTGGTCTGCATGATGGACGGGATCTGAAAGGTCTTCCCTTCGCGGATGAGGTTGGATACCGCAGGCGTACTGAGCAACACCTCCAGTGCCGCTATCCGCCCTCCCCCAATCTTTTTGCACAAGGTTTGACTGATCACTCCGCGTAGCGACTCACTCAACATCACCCGGATCTGCTCCTGCTGATCGGGTGGGAACTGGTCAATGATGCGGTCGATCGTGGAGTACGCCGTGGAGGTGTGCAGCGTGCCAAACACCAAGTGACCAGTCTCAGCAGTCTCGATGGCGATCGCGATGGTCTCCAAGTCACGCATCTCGCCCACGAGCACGATGTCTGGATCTTCGCGCAGCGCCGCCCGTAGCGCGCGCTTGAAGCCCTGGGTGTGAACCCCCACTTCACGCTGGTTGACCAAGCACTTCTTGTTTTCGTGGACGAACTCGATCGGGTCTTCGATCGTGATGATGTGATCGCTGCGCGTGCGATTGATCAGGTCTATCAACGCGCACAACGTCGTCGATTTACCGCTCCCGGTGGGCCCTGTCACGAGCACCAGCCCCTTGCTCAGCTTGCTCAGATTCTTGACGTGTTCGGACAGGCCCAACGCCTCGGCAGTCAAAATCTCGCTGGGGATGGTTCTAAAGACGGCACCGACGCCGTGCCGGTCACGAAACATGTTAGCGCGAAACCGGGCAAGTCCTTCGATCGCGTAGGCAAAGTCGGTATCGCCGTCCTGCTTGAACTCTTCGCGATTCTTTTGCGGCATGATCGGTTCGAGCAGCTCGTACAGCTCCTCTGGGCCGAGCGCAGGATGGTCGATGCGCAGGAGGTCACCATCCTTGCGGATCATCGGCACTTCCTTCGAGCTCATGTGCAAGTCCGAGGAGCCTGATTCGGCAAGCAGCCTCAAAAAGGCGTCCATTCTGTTGGTGTCCGCCCCGCTGGGACGCGGGACCAGGCCGCTGCCGCCAGCCTGAATCGCACTGGGCTCAGCCGGCGGGGCGCCGGGCGCCGAACCTGACGGGGTCACGATCGGCGCCGGCTCTGGCTGAAGGTCTAGCGCCAAACCTGAAGCCGCGGCCTCTGGCTGGCTCAGGGGCGCAGGACTGACGCGCAGCTCCACCTGCGCCTTCCAAGCGGTCACACTGACCGCGACGCGAACGCCATCGTCCAGCTGATAGTCGAATTGGGCATCGCCCTGATCAGCGAGCCCGCCGCGGGCGTGATCAGGAACGATTTCCTTAATCAGATTGCGCACCTGAGACGCCGTAGGCCGATTGCGCGTCAGCGGCGTGGGCTGCCCCTGGTGGACCACCACCGGTTCCTTGTCTGCAACCATCAACAAGCTGGCGCCAGGCTTTTTCAGCATCGCGCGGATGAATTTATCCAGGTGAGCCATGGGTTCTCTCGTTCAAAAATCCCCGCAGTCGAACCTGGGCACCCCTGTCGGTGCGCCGGTCCACCTGCACCACCAACGACGCAGTAAAGCCTCAACTTAACCCACAACCTCGAGCTCCCCGTGGGTGCACGTGCATCTGCGGTTGTAGGCAACTGGTACCGCCGCACCCACTGGCTCGAACCAAAACGACACCCCAGCCGGACGCTGCAATCTCAAGCCCTTGGGCATTCCGACCGTAGCTACCGGAGTCACGCACCGCGAACGGGGCCCCCGCGCGTTTCCACCAACCAGCGCCCCACGAACTCGACTGACCGTTTTGGGTAGTCACGAACAAGAAGATAAGAAGTTGGGACCAGAGTCCAAGAGTGCCCTGTTGGTCGATGACAGCAATGCGTGGGCCGAAGCACTAGCCGAGGCGCTGTCACGCGAGGGCTTCAAGGTCACTTGCGTCAATGACGGTTTGGCTGGCGTCGAACGTCTGCGGGCGGCTCCTCCGGACATCCTGATCACGGACTACTTCCTGCCTAATCTGGATGGCGGAAAGTTGTGTCAGCTTGCCAAGCAAGTCGCGCCAGCAAACCCACCCATGACCATCATCCTTACGGGGGGAGCGGACCGCAATCTATCCCGCGGTCCTTCGCGCTACGCAGACGCAGTCATTGCCAAGAACACGATTGATGTGGTGATTGGCGATCTGCTCGCCGCGATTCGTCAGCTAAGCGACAACGGTCCAACCAGTTCCCTCGCCGAGTCCGTGATCGGGCACGAACGTTTGGAGCCGCGCGCGCTGTCAGCCAAACTGTATACCCTCAAGCAACACCTAGACGCGCTGCACGAAGGCATCGGCGACGCCGTCATCGGGGTCGATTCCAATCTGAGGATCTACTTCGTCAACACAACAGCCGCGGAGATCCTGGGGCAGCGTGAGGAAGACCTGATCGCGCGCGACGTAGCCCGCGTGCTCGGCGTCCCCATCGACGCACCGCTGATCACTCAGATCCAAGGCGCTCTGCAGGGCAACCGAGCTCCACGCCCACACCTCACGGTAAAACTCGCGGAGCACACCCTACGCACCAGCGTGGCGACACTTTCTTCACCCACTGGAGACCGTTCCGCCCTACTTATCGCCACCGACGTCAGTGACCTCGTGGCGGCTGACGCCGAACGCAAGTCGCTGCTCGAGCAACTGCACGTGGCGGACAAGATGCGCAGCCTCGGTCAAATGACGGCCGGCATCGCCCATGAAATCAACAACCCGCTGGCGGCGTTGGTGCCCAACATTCAGCAGCTCCGAGATCGCTTTCAGGAGTTGAACGAAGCCCCGACTCAAAACAGCGCCAGCCCTGTCGCCAGGAGCATATCCGAACTGCTGGACGACTGCGGAGCGGCCTGCCAACAGATCCGCTCCGTGGTGGGAGAGATGTTGCGCTTCGCCCATCCTGAGGAGCAAAAAGGACGTCGGGTCAGTATCCCCGATCTGGTGGACGACGCTTTGAGCCTGCTGTCACGCGAAGTGCGATTCAGCGCCAGACTGGAGCGGGACTACCAACCGACTCCCGACTTGGTCGTGGACCGGGGCATGTTGTCCCAGGCGATCTTGAACGTCGCCATCAACGCCAACCAGGCGCTCACCACCTCGGACGTCAAAGACAAGTGGATTCGCGTCACAACCCGCATGTTTGAGGGCGGGATCGCGATCGACGTCAGCAACAGCGGCCCGCCAATACCGGACGAAGCCAAACAGGAGATTTTCGAACCGTTCTACACGACCAAGTCCCCGGGCGATGGAGTGGGTCTGGGACTGAGCATCGCCTACGAAACGGTCCGGAGGCACGGAGGCTACATCAGCGTGGTGGACGACTCCCCCACCACTTTCCGTATCTGGCTTCCGAAAGACACAGGTAAGACGCTAGTCAGCAGCCGCCCCCCCCGGTCGCCTGCACCCCCACAGAGTCCGCCAGAGGTACTGGTTGTGGACGATGAGCTGCTGGTGCGCAAAAGCCTGCGCCGAGTGCTGGATAGCGTCGCCAGCGTGACCTTGGCCAGCGGAGGACAAGACGCCATTGAACTGATGGCGCGGCAAGAGTTCGACGTTATCCTGTGTGACTTGTTGATGCCGCGCATCACAGGCATGCAGCTATATCAAAGCGTGCTAGAAAGTAATCCTGAGCTGGCCTCTCGTTTCGTTTTCCTGACGGGCGGAACCAGCGACGTCAAAGCACGCGAGTTCTTGAAGACAGTGTCGAACCCCAGAGCGTTCAAACCAATCGACAGTGAACAGCTGGTCGAACTAGTGGAGCGTTCGGCGGTTCGCTCGCGTGCATCCCGATCCATCAAAGGCAGCATACCGGCTTGATGCACGACTTGAACGACTCGATCCCTCCCCAATCCTACCGCCGCACAATCTTGTTCATTGATGATGACCCGATTGTGCGAGCCGCTCTAGAGCGAGACCTGACGGTTCTCGGCTTTTCGGTGGACTCTGTCGGTTCCACCGAAGAGGCTTTGCAGCTGGAGCGCCGCTACCAGGCAATCGTTGTGGATTACCGTTTGGGGCCGTATACGGGGTTCGACGCCATTCAAGTACTACGCCAGCGGCACCCGCACGCACGTTTCGTTGTGCTGTCCGGAGAGAACAACCTATCCGTGCCATTGGCTCTGAGGGACATCACTGCCCCCCAGGTCATGCACAAGCCCTGGGACGTTGCCAAGCTATCTCGGATGCTGGACGCCAGGGGTGGCAGCGAAGCGCCTCCGCCCAGCGGCTACTGATCCTGCTTCGGCCGCCCAAGCGACGTCAAGTTCCGTCAATCCGCTCGAGTTCGATCTTGGCCGAAGGATCGTGGGCAATGGTCTTCGTGGTCGCAAACCCCTTGTCAGGGTCTATCACCGTCACTTCACCGAAGTGGCTGACGACCCCGCCCAGACGTTCCGCGTCGCCCGCGACGATGACCAGCCCTTTGTCGGGCGTGTAGTACTTCTGTGCGGCGGCGAACACACTCTGAGGCGTGGCTTGACGCACCCCAACCCGATACTTGTCGTAGTAGTCGTTGGGCAGTGAGTAGACGGCGAGTTTTGAAGTCAAACCGGCCATCGCGTCCACCGTCTCCAAACGCAGCAAGAACACGTCCGACAGGTAGCGAGTGGCAATTTGCACCTCTTGTTCGCTCGGCGGCTGAGCGGCCATGGCCGCAGCGTGCTCGAGCAAGGCCTGCAACGCGAGTCCAGCCTTCGCAGTCTGCGTGCCCGCGCGCAAGGATAGCGGCGCAGGCCCACGGGCGACCTCCATCACGTAGGAATAGGTCGAATACGCCAAGGATCGCTGCTCTCGCACGTCCATGAACAGGCGACCTGAGACGCCTCCCCCCAGCACCTGATCTCCTACCTTGATCGGCACCCAGTCGTCGGACTGGCGCTCTGGTCCAAAGGTAACCCAACGCACCTCTGCCTGGGTGCTCTTGGGGCGATCGACGAGAAAGAACTTCAGCCCCTTCAGCGGCGGGATAGCTACGGGTTTGAACTTGGGAGCCGCTGCCCCGCGCCAGCTACCCAGGGTCCGCTCCGCGGTTTCCTTCAAACGTTGCGGAGTGACGTCACCGGCAATCACCAAATAGGCATTTTTGGGTGTGACGTGCTGCTGGTGCCAGCGTTTGACCTCCCACAGCTGCACCTGCTCCACCTGATCAGCTGTGGCGTCGTAGTTGGCGTAGGGGTGCTTGGCACCGTACAGCTCGCGATGTTGCACCATGTTGCTCGCCCAGTCCGCGCTGCTCTTGGCTAGACTGTTGACGCGGTCCATTTCGCGCCGCTTGAGCTTGCGGTATTCCTCCGCGGAGAACTGCGGCTTGCCAACCACCAGTCCCAGGAGGTCCATCGCCTCGTCGAACTTGTCGCTCGTCACCTGCATGTTGATGTGCGTGGAATCGCGTCTGGTCGTCACACTCAGAGCGGAGCCAAGAGACTCGATGCGGTCCAGCAGCTGACGGCTGGCGTACTGTCCGCTGCCACCCACCTTGAGCATCTCCCCAGCGAGCACAGCCACGCCCGGTTTGTCGCCGTCACTCGCTTGCCCGGAGAGAATCGTCAGATCGATTTGCACCAAGGGTAAGGTCGTGCGCTCGACCAGCTTGAGTGACAGGCCATTGGGCAGCTTGTCGTCGTGAATCGGCGGAAAGCTCCACTTCGGAGGTTCCGACGAGGCCGGCGGCTGTTGCCGCTCCTCAGGCGGCGCGGTGAAGTATTGCTCATCCTCACTGGCAGGTGCTTTGCCCGGCGCGGCTGCCGTGTCAGCCGGCAGTGGAGTTGGCGGCTTCGCTGCTGGAGGAGTGGCCTGACAGGCAAGCACCAACCAGGCCAAGAGCGGCAGCAGACCACGACTCCGGAGGGGGCTCATGAAAGGGTTCACTCGGTTCATCTTCATGCGCATCCTTGTCGCCATCCTGGACATCAATTGTTCTCCCCTGCTGCGGCTGGCCTCACCACCACGGTATTGGCTCTTTCGGCGGTCAGGTATTTCGCAACCGAAGCCTGGACTTGCTTCGCGCTGACCGCGAAGTAGTTGTTCAATTCACCGTTCAGCAAACGAGCATCTCCCCAGAAGAGTTCATAGTTTGCCAACTGCCTCGCGCGAGCCATGTTGCCCTCCAGACCGAACAGGAAGAACGACTGCAGTTGTTGTTTCGCTTTGTGCATCTCCTCCTCAGTGGGACCTTTGCTCGCCAAGCGTTCCACTTCTGCTTGGACCTTGTTGCGCACATCCTCAACGTCACCGCTCTCGGACAGCAGCGTCCGGATCACGAATAGGTCGGGCCCGCGGTGGTCGTAGGTCCAAGTGGCCACGTTGCGAGCAGAACTGTCCTGTTGCACGAGCCGCTGGTGCAGCACTGAACTGTCACCGTAGCCGAGCACCACCATCGCCAACTCAAGCGCGTAGTGTTCGGCGGAGCGATACGCGGGGATCACCCAGCCCGTGAACACGCCAGGTGTTTGGGCGCGTGGATCGGAGAGCTCGGTGAAGCGCGGCTGCGCTTGGCTCGGCACTGGCGGCGAAGTGTAACCGGGAACGTCCGTCGGTTTGGCATCCCCGAAGTGCTTGTGAACCAAAGCCATCGCCTGCCCCGGCTCGAAGTCTCCGGAGATACTCAGGACCGCATTGTTCGGCGCGTAGTACCCGCGGTGGAACTCGCGGATCCATTCCAACTTGGCGTTGTCCAGGTCCTCCATCGAACCGATGGCGTCGTGCTCGTAGGGCCAATAGTCTTTGTAGGCGAGTTCCTTCAACCGAATGAGCCCCAGCCCGTAGGGAGCGTCGCTAACCCGCATGCGATACTCTTCTTGGACGACCTGGCGTTGGTTCTCGAAGTTCTCTTGGGTAACGGCAAGCGTTTTCATGCGGTCCGCCTCGAGCCACAAGCCCAGCTCCAAGGCATTGGACGGAAGCAGTTCAAAGTAGTTCGTGCGGTCGCTGGAGGTTGTGCCGTTCAGCGTTCCCCCGCGCGAAGACACCAACATGAAGTGGTCGCCCTTCGCCACGTTGCGACTGCCCTGAAACATCATGTGCTCGAACAAGTGGGCGAACCCGCTGCGCCCCTTTTGCTCGTTGCGCGCCCCCACGTCATACGTCACACACACCGCTACAGTGGGCGAGCTGTGGTCCTCATTCAGAACCACGCGCAGGCCATTCTTAAGGCGCGCGCGCTGCACCGGCAGCGAAAGCGGCTTGGGGGCTTTGACTCCAGACTGAGACGTTTCTTTGGGCGTGGGGCCGGCCGCGGATTTTGCGTTCTTGGCTGCACCATTGGCTTTGGCGCCTGGTGCCCCGACAGAAGGAGTGGCCGCCGGAGGCGTCGTCTGAGCGCGCGCAGCGCTCGTCAGTGCGGGGATCTGCAGCAGCAGCGCCGCCACTAAGGGAGATGTCATCGCCGCTCGGCGTAAGACCGAGCAGCGTCGACTCGCTGGGGGCAAAGCATTCATGTATGGCCCCATAACATGACTTTCGAGGGCCAGGGGCAAGTTGTGCCACCAGGAGTTGTGTCATCCCCTAGGCTCTGCAAATCTATCAGCTACGGGCCGAGTGGCGCCTGCCGCTCCGGCTATCGGAGCTCCAGGCGTGTCGCGCCGCATTCGCTCCTTCATCGCTTACCAATTGCATCCCGTGCATGAACTAGACCAGAGCCCTCCAAACAGCCTTCGCCAAGTCCGCACTGGTGATCTGCTTGGACGATATGAACTCGTCGCCCCCATCGCAGAAGGTGGGATGGCCGCGGTCTGGGCCGCACGCCTGCGCGGCAATCGCGGATTCAGCAAGACGTTCGCTATCAAGACGATGCTGCCCGCGCTCTCCGATGACCCGCGATTCGAAACGATGTTCTTGGACGAGGCAAGCCTCGCTTCGCGCATCCGTCATCCCAACGTGGTCGAAATCTTGGACCTAGGCGAACAAGACAACGTCTTGTACCTGGTGATGGAGTGGGTCGACGGGGAGCCGCTCGGAAACCTGCGACGCGACGCAGTGCGGGCTGGAGGGATGCCGCTGCCGGTTGCGGTGCGCATTGCCGCGGACGCCTGTGCTGGCTTGCACGCGGCTCACGAATTGCGCAATCCGGAAACGGGCGCGGCGGTGGGGCTAGTGCATCGCGACATCTCCCCGCAGAACATTCTCGTCACCTTCAGCGGCATCGTGAAGATCGTCGACTTTGGCGTTGCCAAGGCGGCAGGACGCAGCGCGGAAAAGACCAGTGCCGGACAGGTGAAGGGCAAGCCGCCCTACATGTCGCCGGAGCAAGCCCTGGGTGAAGAGGTAGACCGCCGAACGGACATCTTCGCCCTCGGGATCATCCTCTACCAGCTGACTACCGGCAAACATCCGTTTCGTGGACAGAGTGACCTCGTCACCTTGCACAACATCGTCTCGGACAAGCCGATCGTCGCCCCCCGCGCCTACGACAAGAACATCCCGAAGTCGCTCAATTCCGCGATCATGAAGGCCTTGTCACGCGATCGCTCCGAACGCTTCCAGACCATGGCTGAATTCGAAGCTGCCTTGGACGCGGTCAGCGCCGACGTGCCCCGCGCTCGCCAGCAAGAGGTCGCCGAGTTTGTCCAGCGCATGGCTGGAAAACGCGGTGAGCAACGGCGCAAGCGAATCCTGGCAGCTTCTCGCCAAGCTGAAGAGCGCTCGAGGCAGATGGACGGCGCCCAATCTGGCACCATCCCAACTGCCGGGCAGACGCCGGTCAGTGGTCATCACCAGGTGGCCCACTCCCCGCGCGCCCACGACACGGTGCCGGCCCCCGACGCTTCGGCAGGGCAGGCGTTCACCCCTCAGACCACCACTAGCGCTTCCTCCGGCGGTGACCAAAACGCGACCACCTCTGACTCCAGCATTCCTCCTCCCAAAAGACGCCCCGTCGCCGCAATGGCTGCGTTGACAGTTGGCGCCGCGTTGGCATTGGGCGGCGCTATCTGGTGGTTCGCCTCCCCGGCAGACAAGGGCGTCTCACCAGAGGAAGTGAGCAGCGGTACTCCCGCGGAGCCGGAAGCAACACCCAGCCCCGAAGCCCCCTCCACAGCTGAGCCCAAGGTGTCGGTGGCCGTCGTCCTACCCAATTCGCAAGCGCAAGAAGACGGCGAAGCCGTGGACCCGGAAGACGAAGCGACCCAAGACGACGCCACCGAAGAGTCGGCGGATGTCGCGGCCGACGAAGCGCTGGCGATCCCCAAAACCACACCCCGCCAGCAGACGTCGCGCCCAACCAGCAAGCCAATCAAGGCGAGTTCGAGCCCCAAGACCAGCAAGGCGGTCAGCAAACCCAGCGGCAACGAGCCGCCTGCTCAAAAGCCGAGCAGTACACAGCCGAGGGCAACGAAGCCCGGCTCGAAGAAGCCCGACTCCAAGAAACCCGGCGGATGGGTCCCTCCGCCTGTGGACAACCCAGGCTTCTGAGACTCGAGCTGCGAGCCTCGCTTGCCCGGCGCGCTAGAGTCTCGAATCCACGGATGTTTTGGCGCTCTCCAGAGGCGCCGCGCTGTGGACTACTTGGGCGTGACCGGTGCATGAACGGTGCATCACCAGCTCCTGCTTGGACGCCCCCGACGTCGTGCGGAACCAACATCTGGGGACGAGTCGGGGAAAACTGCGGCGCGGTGTGGCCTCACCTGTGGGACTGGGCAGACGGCAGATCCGCCGCAACTGAACGCCGGGTTCAATATCCCGAGTTCGTCCGAATTTCGGTGGACAGGGTGTGGATTATCTGGGTGCACTTCCAGTGAAACTTGTGTTCAGCAGTAAAGGCTCTGGGAAACCTTGGGACATAACTGGGGATTACTGTGGATTTGTTCGGTAGCACCTGTATCCGACCTGAACAGCCAGGCCTCCAGATAATGAAGTCACGTTCAGGTATTGAAGCGCCGCACACCGGCACACTTGCCCAAGCTGTTGGGGTTTTCACTTGCCCGACCCCAAGAAATTGGGGTACACGTCAAAGCTCGACTCAGGGCAAGCGCGGTCTCCAATGAACGAACTCCTGAACAAGTACCTGAACAGCATGTCCGACCCGGCACTGAACACAGTTTACCGAGGACTGAACACAGTTCACCGAGGACTGAACACAGTTCACCGAACAGTGCTGAACATTCAGAGCCTGAACAGCCTGAATACCGGTCCTCGTCGGACACTGAACAGGTACCTGAACGGGGCTCGCCGGTCTGAACGGACCCAGTCCGCCGAACGGACCAATCAACAGTCCGCTGAACGGACCAATCAACAGCCAACCACGGGGCGGTACTGCTCTTGGGGTCGAGACGGTTTCGCAACCCCCAATCAGAGTGCATAGAGCGATGGCGCGGTAGGCGCGGGGCGTACGAACCCCGGTACCAACTGCGGCAAACACCACAAGACAATCAGCACCAGACATAAACCCCGCCCTGGCCCACAAGGCTCGGACGGGAATTCGGCGATGGCTCTGGATGGGGATTCCGGGTTCATCAGGAGGAGGGCTCCATGTACCGCGCACCGCGGTACACGCGGCTCCCTATTGCCTGGAGCGGGCAGAAGAAATTCAACGAGAGAGAAGAAAGGCGAGGAAGGGATGGCACACGGCGTAGAAGCACTAGAACAATCGAAGGACAACGCTAGCAATGGCGAAAGCAACGGTGACGGCGCACAGCAATCTGGGCATGAGCGCTCCAGCTATGAGTCCCTACCGACGTCTGGGACTTTCTCCACGAGCGGGGCAGAATACGGCGAACGAGACACGATGATGAGCGAATCGCAATCGGAGCACGCGAGCGACCAGGCTGGCGCGCAGAACGGCCTGCTCTTCAAGCGGCGCTACACGACTGCGGACCACTCCTGCTTCGACGATATCGTCTGGGAGCGGCGTTCCAGCATGATCACCAATCCGGACGGGTCGGTCGTGTTCAAGATGGAGGGCGCGGAGATCCCGTCCGAGTGGTCTCAGCTCGCGACGGACATCATCGTTTCCAAGTATTTCCGCAAGGCTGGCCTACATGGCGACGCCAATCAGGGTGAGCAGAGCGCACGCCAGGTCGTTTACCGCGTGGCTCACACCATTCGCACCGCGGGTGAAAAGTTCGGCGGCTACTTCGCTTCCAAGGAGGATGCGGACACCTTCGAGGAAGAGCTCACCTACCTGTTGATCAATCAGTACGGCGCGTTCAACTCCCCCGTCTGGTTCAACTGTGGGCTCTACCATGAGTACGAGATCGAAGGCGCTGGCGGAAACTGGGCCTGGAACCTCTCGGATGGCATCGAAGAAACGCCCAACGCCTACTCGCGGCCGCAGTGCTCGGCGTGTTTCATCCAGTCGGTTTCCGATGACTTGATGGGCATCTATGATCTGGTCAAGCACGAGGCTCGATTGTTCAAGTACGGCTCCGGCACGGGCAGCAACTTCAGCGCCATTCGCGCCAAGCAAGAGAAACTGTCGGGCGGCGGGACTTCGAGCGGCCTGATGAGCTTCTTGGAGGTGTTTGATCGCGCGGCTGGCGCTACCAAGAGCGGCGGCACGACGCGACGCGCCGCCAAGATGGTCTGCTTGGACATGGACCACCCAGAGATTGAAGACTTCGTCAATTGGAAGGTCCGCGAAGAGAAGAAAGCCCAAGCTCTGATCGCGGCGGGCTTCGAAGCTGACTTCAATGGCGAAGCCTACAAGACCGTCAGCGGTCAGAACTCCAACAACTCCATCCGCGTCACGGACGATTTCATGAAGGCGGCTTTGGGCGGTGCGCAATGGCACACGCGCAGCCGCACCACCGGTGAAGTCGTCGACACGTACGACGCGGCTGATCTCTGGAACCAGGTCGCCGAAGCCGCATGGGCCTGCGCGGATCCGGGCGTGCAATACGACAGCACGATCAACGGCTGGCACACCTGCCCCAACTCTGGCCGCATCAACGCCTCGAATCCTTGCTCCGAGTACATGTTTTTGGATGACTCGGCCTGCAACCTGGCCTCGCTCAACCTGACCAAGTTCTTGGACGCGGATGGCAACTTCGATGTGGACGGCTATCGGCACGCCGCTGAGGTGTTCTTCACCGCACAAGAGATCCTGGTCGACTTGTCGAGCTATCCGACGCAGCAGATCGCGCAGAACTCGCACGACTACCGTCCGCTGGGGCTGGGCTACGCCAACTTGGGCACGTTGCTGATGCTGCTTGGCATTCCCTACGACTCGGAAAAGGGGCGTTCGGTCGCCGGCGCTTTGACCGCCATCATGTGCGGCCGCGCCTACCGCACCAGCGCACGCATCGCGGCCGAGAAGGGCGCCTTTGCAGGATTTGCCAAGAATCGCGAGCCGATGTTGCGCGTGATGCGCCGGCATCAAGAGGCTGCCTACGCCATCAACCGCGACGAGTGCCCAGAAAGCTTGTGGCGCGCAGCGGTCGAGGACTGGAATGATGCCGTCCGCATCGGCGAACAACACGGTTACCGCAATGCTCAAGCTACCGTACTCGCTCCCACCGGCACGATTGGTCTGCTGATGGATTGCGATACCACAGGCATCGAGCCGGACTTCTCGTTGGTGAAGTTCAAGAAGCTGGCGGGCGGCGGCTATTTCAAGATCGTCAACCAGTCTGTACCGGGCGCGCTGCAGCGCCTCGGCTACAGCGACGCGCAAATCCAGGAAATCGTCGCCTATATCTCGGGCACCAACACGCTGCTCGGGGCGCCGCATGTCAATCGCTCCAGCCTCAGCAAGGCTGGGCTAAATGACGAAGATCTGCGGAAGATCGAAGACGCCCTCCCCGGCGCGTTCGAACTCTCGCTGGCCTTCGCCCCCTGGGTGCTCGGCAAAGAAACGTATGATCGTTTGGGCGTCAGTGCCGAGAAGATGTCGATTCCTGGATTCAACCTTCTGGGTCATCTGGGCTTCAGCAAGGCCCAGATCGACGAAGCGAACGACGTCATCGTCGGTCGTATGACGATTGAGGGCGCTCCTTATCTCGAAGCTGAGCACTACCCCATCTTCGACTGCGCCAACCGCTGTGGCAAGACAGGCAAGCGCTACCTGGCACCGATGGCTCACGTGCGCATGATGGCCGCCGCTCAGCCGTTCTTGTCAGGCGCCATCAGCAAGACGGTGAACCTACCCAACGACGCTGGCGTTGATGACGTGCGCCAGATCTACGAAGAGGGCTGGCGTTTGGGGTTGAAGGCCGTGGCGCTGTATCGCGATGGCTGCAAGGCCTCTCAGCCCCTGTCTTCCACCACGGGCTCTGACAATGACGCGGATGAAGAGCAAGAGACCGCCGTCATCGCCGCAGCCCCGGCACCGACCCAAGACCGTCCTGTGGGCGTACGCGCGCGTTTGCCAAAGAAGCGCCGTGGCTTCACGCAGGAGGCGCACGTTGGCGGCCACAAGGTATTTCTCCGCACCGGCGAATACGACGACGGCAGCTTGGGCGAGATCTTCGTCGACATGCACAAAGAAGGCGCCGCCTTCCGTTCGCTGATGAACTGTTTCGCCATGGCCGTTTCCGTGGGACTCCAATACGGCGTACCGCTCGAGACCTACGTCGATCAGTTCACCTTCACACGCTTCGAACCCCATGGTCCGGTTCAGGGACATCCCAACATCAAGTTCGCCACCTCCATCGTGGACTATCTCTTCCGGGTACTCGGCGTGGAGTACCTGAAGCGCTACGACTTCGCGCAGGTGCAACCAGAGCCGGAGGAGTCCCCCGCGATCGACGACCCCACCTCCAACCGCCTCGCCGAAAAGGTTCAGACGGTCCCGCCACCGCCACCGGTTCCCGGTGAGCTAGCGGCCCTTCCAGCGGCGAGCGCCAAGGAATCACGGCCGTCGTTGGAGCACGGCGCCTTGGGAGCCCAGCTCGAGGAAATGATGGGTGATGCGCCGGTGTGCGATGGTTGCGGACACATCACCGTGCGCAACGGAGCTTGCTATAAGTGCCTGAACTGCGGCAACTCGATGGGCTGCAGCTGACGTAACTCCGTCTTCCAGCGGAAAATGGGCCCTTCTCGACCGAGAGGGCCCAGCGTCAACCCTTGAACCCGCGGCCAGTTCAAGAAGTGCGGCCGCGCGGTCAAAGGTTTTTTGAGGCGCATGAGATTGTGCAAACTATTCGAGCGTCTAGTAAAACTTCAACGGCTCGGGGAGCCAACACCGACAGGGTGGCAAATGTCCGCGTGCTTGGAGGATGTATGAAGTTCAGTTCACAAAACACGGTGAGCGCACTGGTTGTGCTCGTAGCTTTCACCAGCGCGCTTGCTACTGGCTGCAAAAAGGACGAAGCGCCTCCACCTTTGCCTGAAGCCAAAAAAGTCGAAGAGGCAGAGGTCGTCGAGCTCAAGGTGCCCGACGCGGGCGCCGAAGAGGAAGAGGAAGAGAAGAAGGTCGGCAAGGGCGGTGGCAAACCTGCCGGAGCGCTCGCCGCCTGCTGTGCTGCATTGCGCCAGAACGCGGCCAACGCCCCCGAGCCTACGGCAGGGCACATGCGCACCGCTGCAGCCGCATGTGACGTGGCCAACAAGTCTGGCTCCAAAGCCCCGTTCTTGGCGACCTTGGGTGGGCTCCTGCAGGGTGCGGGCGCGCCTGCCGCCTGCCGCTAGCTCGCGCTGAGATGGTCGTATCCGCGCCGCACGGCATAGCGTTTCGCTCCGTGCAGCGCGGGGTCGACGGCGTGATCGACAACCTGAGCGCCCTGCCCGGCCTCAACCAATCCGACGACTTTTGCGCTCTGAGGCCGCTTGCGAGCGGCACCGGTGGCTAGCAAGGCATAGTCTTCCCCGCCGTACAGCTGCAGCTCGAGCACGTCGCGACGTTGCTCCAGCGCCACCGTCTTCAACGCCTCTGACGCGATCGAGCGGAGCCTGACCGCGTCCAATACGAGCGCGACCTCCCCTGCTTCTGCGAGATGCCACGCCTCGCTGGCGAGTCCGTCCGAAACGTCGATCCCGCAGTGCGCCGCAGGTGCGACCGCAAGTCCGAGCTCGATCAGCGCGTGTGGTTGCTGCCAAGCACGCACGCAGCGTTTGACGGCCCGCTGCCAGGCCGCTTTGGGCCCCACGTGTCGCGCCAAAGCTTGCTTTGAAAGCCCCCCAGCCGCATCGGCAACCCCCGCCTGGAGCAGGGAGAGTCCGGCCCCAGCTTCACCAACGGTGCCAAACAACCAGATCTCGTCCCCCGGCTTGGCCCCGGCGCGAAGCAGCGGTTTGGGAGCCACACCGAGTACTGTCGTGGTGAATTGCCAGCACGACCCGGCGGCGAGATTTCCGCCGATCATTGGGCAGGCGCTGCGAGCGCTGCTCTTGCGCTGCGCCCGAGCAACCGACTGCAACTCTTGGCGCGTGGCACCGCTGGGTATCTGCAAGTTGCATAGCGCTGCCACAGGCCGTGCGCCCATCGCGGCCAAATCGCTCAACGCCGCTTCGAAAGCACGGGACGCCGCTTGACCCACGCTGAGCCAGCTCAAGTCGAAATGCACCCCCTCGGTGCTGCAGTCGATGGACCAAACGTGCTTGCCACGCAGACCGAGCACCGCCGCGTCATCACCAATGCCAACCAAAGTAGCTCCGCCAGTTGGTGCGCGCTCCAATTCTTTTTGCAAGAGCGCGATCGCTTGCGCCTCGCCCAGCTTTGACTGCGACGACTTCATCTCCGTGGTGCTCGCTGCATGGACTCGGGAACCCGCACTAACTCAGGATAGCGTGACGTGCCGGAGTGGAAGCGTTACCACGAATGCCGCACCCGTCGGCTGGTTGTCACGCACTTCGATGGTGCCCTGATGGCCCTCGACCAAGCGCTTGACGATCGAAAGCCCCAACCCAGTTCCGCCCACCTGCCGCGTCGTCCCACCATCGACTTGGTAGAACGCGTCGAACACCTTGGTCTTGGCTTCATCTGGGATCCCCACCCCGGTGTCCGCGACCGTGATGACCGCTGCGGGTTGCTCTGCTGCGAATAGCACCATGCCGTCGTCGTCTTCAGGATTTGGGGCCATGCTTCCCATCCCGACCTGGATGGCGACGGTTCCGCCCTCGGGTGTGAACTTGAGCGCATTGTCCGAGAGGTTGATCAGCACCTGCCGTAGCCTGGTTGGATCGCCAACCAACGGTGGCAACGTTGGATCTGACTGTCCAGTCACTTTGACCCCCTTGCGCATCGCCATCGGCGCCAAGGTCTGCACGACATCCGTCACCAGATCCCCCAAAGCCACCTCGGCCTTGCGCATAGCCAGCGTTCCACTTTCCAATTTGGACAGATCCAACAAGCCGCTGATCAGCTCAAGCAGTTGTTTGCCTTTTTCGTGGATGGTGCCGACGAACTCTTTCTGCTCCGAATTGATCTCCCCAGCGATCCCTTCAGCCAGCATTTCGCTGTAACCGATGATCGAAGTCAGCGGCGTGCGCAACTCATGCGACACCGTCGCCAAGAAGTTGCTTTTGAGTTGGTCCAGCTCCTTCAGCTTGTCGTAGGCTGCCTGCAACTTTGCGTTCTTTTCCTCCAGTTCGCGAAAGCTCTCACGCACACTGGCCAAGTGCATGCTGCTAGTCAGCAACGCTTTGTGCCCGCTGAACATGATCAAGTCCAGAGATCGCTCCAGATGACGGGCGATCTGGGCCACCGTCTCGTTCTTGGCTCTCGGCACCCTCACCAAAAGACGCTTGATCTCCGTGGGCTCAACGCCCTTGATCTCGAGTAAGTGTTTGGGCACCTGCTTGACGCTCGGCGGCAGGAACGGCCCGAGCACGATACGTCCAATGCGCCGACCGTCGAAGCTAATCGCAACCACCCGATACTCGGAGCCCGTCACACAAG
Source organism: Polyangiaceae bacterium (assembly GCA_050304975.1). Classification (GTDB taxonomy): domain Bacteria; phylum Myxococcota_A; class Polyangia; order Polyangiales; family Polyangiaceae; genus SZUA-265. Next base: position 45,523 of record JBNLEN010000014.1, on the reverse strand, counting down.
TAGTCGTTTGGTCGGTGCCCGCGCGAACTTCCAGTGACTTCACGCGGCTGATCACCTCCGCTACCAGACGCCGACCGTCTGGAAACTGGTTCAGGTAGCCATAGATTTCTGGCTCCGATGCCGCATCGGCGAGCAAACCTTCCCGATCGCCGAAAATGCGCAACGGCACGCGAAACAGCTCGTAGAAGCTGCTCACCATTTCTTTCAAGGCGCCCCGGTCGATCAGATCTTCCAAACCAGTGGAAGAACCGAGCGTCAATTCATCCAGACTGGGGCCTTGAGACACAGAATTGGTCACGAGCCGCCCGCCTTTCTGGAAGCCGCGCCCCCGACTGCCGCCGCCAGCATGTCGCTAACAGTTCCCTTGTCCCCCAGCTTTTGGCAGACGTCACTCAAGAACGCTTCACCGTCCAACCCGAACTTCTTGCTGAGCTGGTGCTCTGCCTCGAGCCGCTGCCACGTTAGGTGCAAGAGTCCGATGAAGGTTGCGACAACGCCTCGTCCCTGCGTCGCCACCGCCAGATACACCGGTTCTTTGCCTTGAGCGGCAAGCTTGGCAATTTCAGCTTCACTGCGGACGTTGGGCATGTCGCGCTTGTTGAATTGGATCACCAGGGGGATCTCCTTGAGGGTGATGCCGCTGGCCTTGAGATTCTGTTTCAGGTCGACGAAGGATTCAGTGTTGTGCTGCGTCTCATCGAGCTGGGAGTCAGCCACGAAAATCACACCGTCCGCACCTTGCACCACCAGACGGCGCGTCGAAGCGTGAATCACCTGTCCGGGAACAGTAAACACCTTCAAGCGCACCGACACCCCTCCTTTTCCAGCAAAGGAGAGCGGCAACAAATCGAAGAATAACGTCCTGTCGTCCTTCGTTTCCAGCGTCATCAACCTTCCCGCGGCATCTCCAGCGGCGTTCTCGTGCAACGCCAGCAGGTTGGTGGTCTTTCCGCTCAACGCCGGACCGTAGTAGACCAACTTAACGGTTAGCTCTTTGGCCAGAAAGTCTAGCTGCATGGCCCCACGCTCTCAGCGACGTGACAGCGGCCGACAGCTTCGGAGCTGCGCCCCTCACCCTTTGTACGCCCTGCATTCATCGCAAGCCACCGCCTCGTCGTTGCCACCAGCCTCTCGCTGAGCGTAGCCCAAAGCCGAAGCTTTTCAAAAAGACTCCCGCTGGAACATGGCCGGAACAACCACGGGCTGATGTGGCTAGCTATCGCCGACGTCAACCGGACCACTACCCGCCCCCACACCTGCGGCGCGTCCGGTCTGGCCAGCAACGCGCGTCGGCGCTGCGGGGGTGAATCGTTCACCAGCGGGCGCGAGCATCAACAATTGCTTCATGAACGCGCTGCTTGGCGGGACCTCCTGGCAGGGCTCGACGCTCAACCGCACGGGCCGGATCCAGCGCACTACTGACATCCAAGTCGCCGAGCGCCGCGTGCGCCTGGACGAGCTGCTCTCGGCTGAGCTCACCCAACTGAACGTCCTGCTGCTCCGCAACCCGCACCAACTGCCCCACCACGCGGTGCGCTTCACGGAACGGGACACCTTCGGTCACCAAAAGATCCGCCAAGTCCGTGGCACACAGATGCCCCCGCTCGAGTGCCGCCTCCAGCCGCGCGCGGTTGAACGTGCAAGTCTGAATCGCGCCGGCCAGCGCGCGCGTGCTCTGCAGGGCGGCCTCGAACGCGTCAAACGCGGGCAACTTGTCCTCCTGCAGATCGCGTCCGTAGCCAAAGCATAGACTCTTCTCCAGGACCAGCAGTGTGTTTGCCGCACCGATCAGCCGCGCCGCCTTACCCCGCACGAGTTCAGCCACGTCGGGGTTCTTCTTCTGCGGCATCATGGAGCTACTCGTCGAAAACTGATCGCTGAGGGTCACGAACCCGAACTCAGTGGTCGACCACAACACCAGCTCTTCTCCAATACGCGACAAATGCACGCCCAGCATAGCGAGACCCGACACCGCTTCCATCAAGAAGTCCCTGCTCGCCGTGGCATCAAGCGAGTTACGCATCGGAGCGTCGAACCCCAGCTCAGCGGCTACCCACTGTCGCTCCAGCGGAAACCCACTGCCAGCGACCGCACCAGCCCCCAGCGGGCACTCGTTGAGACGCTGACGCGCCGCCCGAAGTCGCTCGCGGTCGCGCCACAACATCTCCTGCCAAGCCATCAAGTGATGCGACAGCCGGCTCGGCTGCCCGCGTTGCAAGTGGGTGTAGGCTGGCATCAGCACGTCGAGATTGGCCTCCGCCTGGTCCAAAATTGCCGAACCCAACTGGCTGAGAGCCTCATCACAAGCATCCAGCTGAGTCCGCGTCCAAAGGCGCATGTCAGTTGCCACTTGGTCGTTGCGCGAACGTCCGGTGTGCAGCTTGCCGCCCACCGCTCCGACAATCTCGGTCAGGCGGGCTTCGATGTTCATGTGCACGTCTTCCTTGACCGGATCCCAGCGCATCTTGCCGTCGCGAATTTCCTGGGCCACCTGTTCCAGGCCGGAAACCAGGGCGTCCGCCTCGGACTGCTCAATGATGCCGGCGCGCGCTAGGCCACGAGCATGCACGATGGACCCGCGAATGTCCTGCTCCCACAGGCGCCAATCCACGTCGACGCTTTGATTGAGGTCCAGCATGGCCTGATCGACCGCCTGCGGCAGTCGGCCGCCTCTAGCTCCACTCATGACTGTGCTCCATTTCAAACCCGGACTGACCTCAAGCCAGCACCTTGGCTAATACACCATTTTCCAAATCGCTCAGGCGTTTGAGAAATCGCTTGTAGTCGCGCCCAGGAGGCTCCCCGGGTGCGACCCGCATCGAGAAATCAGTGATCCGTGTAGTCGCGAAGCGCAAGCACACGAGGGCGCCCTGGATCGGCATCTGCTCCAGCTCTTGCCTCTGCAATGGCCGCACCGACTGATAGCCTTCTAGCATCGCCTTGGCTTTGGCAACGACCAGCCCGTCTGTGTAGCACCAAGACAAAAGGCAGACCATCAGATCGTAAGCGAAGACACCCTGAGAGGCACTTTCGAAGTCTAGCAGTGCCGCGATCTCTGGCGCGTCTGAACTGGCAAGCGTTTCTGTCTTCCACAACACGTTATCGCGGAAGAGATCGCCGTGAATCAGACCACTGGGAAGAACTACCGAAGAACGCTCAATGTATTGGCTCAGCTGCTGCTCGATAGCGCGTGCCTCTTCAGCATACATCTCAGAGTTGTGTTGAATGAACTCGAGACGTTGCTTCAGTTTTTCGAAACCAAAGCGTCCTGTCGGCACGCCGGACAGCTGGGGGGTGGCCGCGTGCACGCGAGCCAGAGTCTGCCCTAGAACCCCTGCCACCTTCGGCGTCACTAGTTGGTTGCAAAGGTGATGCCCATCGACCCATTCGTAGAGGCTAAAGGCTTTGCCAGCGTGCGATATCAAAGGCTCGCCGTCCGTGCGTCGTAAGGGTAAGGACGTGGGAATTCCTAACGCAGACAGTTCTTGCAAAAGCCGCAGCTCCGCTACTGCTCCTTGCGTATCTTGCTCTTCGTAGATTCGGCCAAACAGCTGCCGCCCCCCGCTACATTTCAGACGGAAGTTTGAGTTGACCGACCCGGCATCGAGGCAATCGATGGCGGTTATCTCCACCCCAAATTGACGTCCGTAGTCTTGGGCTTGCGCCAGGCTCAAAGGCGTGAGTTTGGCCATGTTTGCTTCACCGATACCGTTCGTTTTGCTGGGCTTGCCCCGCCAAGGCCTTGTCTCCGAGGTGACCGGGACCGGTCAAGGCAAGATTTCCTCTAGGCCGGTTGTTTCGCGCCAAAAACCCCAGACGAGCGTGCTAGGTTCGACGCTCTTTCGCGACTGAATGCCGGAGATTTTCGGAAATACCGCGGGCCTATCCCCCCGCGCCAAAAAGACCCTCGAACGGATCTATCGCCGGCGGGTCCCGCTGGAGCAGATCACCACTGCAGAGCTGGTCAAGTCGCTTTGCGACGCCTCGCGCGAAACGCATCGCCAAGTCGGCGCGTTGGTCCACCGCTCTGGCTCTGTCGAGTGGGTCATCGTCGGCAGTGCCAGTGGGTTGATGCTGCCGGACGTCGGGCGCCTGCGCGCGGCCCAGGGTCGTTTTCGGGCGCTGCGACTGATCCACACTCACCTGTTTGGCGAGCCGCTCTCCCGCGACGACCTGGTCGACTTGACGCGTCTACGCCTGGATCTGGTGTGCGCGTTGATGCTCAACCCACAAGGCGAACCGCGGTCCATCACTTGGGCTCACAACGTTCCTGAGCAGGCCGAATCCGAGGCTGGACTCCCCTACGAGATCGGTGGGCCAGTCCCGTTCGGCCGCCCGCTACCCAACTTCGCTCAACTGATCGACTCGCTCGAAGAAGAGTTCGCGCGACATGGGCGCACGCGCAAGGTCGACCAGCAGCGCGCTATCCTGGTGCACGTGCGGCCCAAGTCCGGTGGAGGCATGGTTCAGGCGCGCGCCAGCGTGCGTGAACTCGAAAGTCTGGCCAACACCGCTGGCGTCAACGTGGTGGATACCGTGATCCAGCTGCGTGATCGAGTGGACCCCAAGCTCGTGATGGGCAAGGGCAAGCTGGAAGAGGTCGTCATGCGGGCAATCGACTTGGACGCTGAGGTGTTGATCTTCGACCGCGAGCTCACTCCGGCTCAAGTCAGCGGGATCGCCGCCCGTACGGATCTGCAGGTAATCGACCGCGCCCAACTGATCTTGGACATCTTCGCTCAACGCGCAGAAACCAAGGATGGCAAGCTCCAAGTGGAGTTGGCGCAGCTGAAGTACCGCCTCCCAAGGCTAGGACAAAAGGATGACGCCCTCAGCCGCTTGACGGGCGGCATCGGCGGCCGGGGACCGGGCGAAACGAAGCTGGAAATTGGCCGGCGCCGCGCGCGCGAACGGATCACGCGCTTGGAACGCGAGCTGAAGACCCTCGGCAAACAGCGCGCTCAGCGGCGCCGGAAGCGCGCTCAGGGTGAGCTGCCGGTGATTGCGATCGTCGGTTATACAAACGCGGGCAAAAGCACGCTGCTGAATACATTGACGGGCGCCGGGGTGCTCGCCGAGAACAAACTGTTCGCCACGCTGGATACCAGGGCCCGTCGCCTGGCGTTGCCGAACGGGCACATGGCCGTCGTGGCGGACACGGTGGGCTTCATTCGAGATATGCCCAAAGACTTGTTCGCAGCCTTCAAGGCCACGTTCGAGGAGGCCGCAGACGCCGATCTGTTGCTGGAGGTCGTCGACTCCAGCAATCCTGAAGGCGATGAGCACCTCGAAACCACGGCGCAGCTCCTGACCCAACTTGGACTCGAGCACATCCCCCGTCTGATCGTGATGAACAAGATCGATCTGCTTTCAGACGAGGAACGCGTCGCACTGGAGCAAGATCCACGTGTGGTCGGGATCTGCGCGCGCGACGGCTCCAGCGTCGACCGGCTGCTGGCCCGAGTCGTGGAGTCACTAGACGCTGGCACGACCAAGCAAGTCGAACCCCCAAGCGACAGCGAATCGGGCAGTGAGCACCTCGAGTCTGACGGGATGGCTGACGCCCTGACGGACGAATCGGCGGACGGCGAACACGCCTACCATTAGTCCCGATTTTTTGCGCAACTGGTTCCGAGCGCGCCCGATCCCCGGAACATGACGTCGAGGTCTTTGGTGCTCGTACTCTGGCTGGTCGCGACTGTTGGCGTCAGCGGATGCTGCAGCGGGATTCTGGGGAGCGCCCGTGAGGCTTTTGACCAAGGGCGATATGCAGACGCCAGCGCGGAGTACGAGCAGGTCACGGTGCAAGCCTTGTCCACCCACGAGCGAGCCCAGTATGAGTTGTATTCTGGATTGACCCAGTTTTCCCTGGGCGATCTGCGCTCCGCGTCGGTTCACCTGAGCGCCGCGCGTCGCCTGCTGGAGGATGATCCGAGCGTGTACACGCGCGCCGAACGCGGCCGACTGCTGAGCGCTTGGCGAAGCACAGGCAGCATGCTCGGCCAGCCGCTGCCAAGTCTTTAGGACTTCGCCAAGCTCAGCAGAGGGCTACTTGCTGGCGGCCAGTGCCCCGGGCACGCCAGAAATGAGCCGCCGCGTCGCCGCTTCCAGCGCCAACCGACGCGACGCAGGATCGAGCTCTCCCTGGTCATGCACGCGCGCTTTTCCCTTCAGCAAGGCGCGAATGGTTCCGCCATCAGCATCACGCAAAACCCCAGAAACCACACAGGATGTTTCAAACTGACGTCCGCGCTTGCGAGAACGCAACTCGAGCAATGCCGCGCTGAGCACGTAGGTTTGGGGGCCCGAAGAATGAACAGCTTTCAGTTCACGACTCAAGAGCTGACTCAGCTCCCGGCGCAAGGCCTGGCTAGCCGCGCTAGCGTTGCCTGCGTCGGCTTGCACTCGCACTTCCCCAACGCGCAGTGCGCGGGGCTGCGCTTCCCCGGCGCCGGCGCAAAAGACCCCCGCCAATACTAGGCAACAAACGACCATCGAGTGAATGTTCATAGCAAGACACTCCAACACTCCAGTGCAAACGCGATACCACCGACCGCAACAGTGCGGCTACGGAGCGATGGTCGCAGTCCGGCGTTAGCTCACGTCGACGACGGAGGCCAAATTCCCGGGTGTACCGGATTGAAACCGCTACTTGGCTCCACCGACAATGCGATCTGCCGTAACAACCTCATCCCACGCCGACTCATGGCCGTCGTAGTGAACCTTGAAGCGTTCTGCATCAAGCACCTCGACGATGGTGGCTTTGTAGACTGAGCCGCGCCAGGTGACCTTGACGCGAGCCCCCTCCTTGTAGGGGCTCACGGCGTCTTTTGCTTCCTGTTTCTTAATCCCCAATGCGGCGGCAACTCGATCGCAAAGTGGAGGCGGGTTTGGCGGCGGCTCCTCGAGGCGACGCTTGATGCTCTCGAAGCCCACCTCTGTGTCCCAACGCGCTTCGTAACCGTCAAAGTGCACGCGATAGCGTGTGCGTCCACGGCGATCGAGAATGTAGGCGGGATATTCGCCCTCGCACCACTCGACGAGCACGTAGTCGCCCACCCGGTAACGCTCTTTGCAAGCGCTGAGCAGGAGTGGGCCCGCCAACGCGACAGCCACGCTCAATCTGCGGACGCTGGTCATGCTCATTGCTCGGGTGGTGGTTGGTTCGGCTGCGATGGTGGCGCGACGGGCAGCCAGCGCGCTTCTTCGAGCGGCAACTTCGACTCTTCCAACCAGGTGTCGATCAGCTGGCGAGTGTGCTTGAAACCGTATTCCAGAATCGCGCGCCGGGCAGCAAAACTGGCTGGGTTGTGCATGAACAGTTCGCCATCCGTGCCCGCGGGCTCAATCACCACGACCTTCGCGCTCGTCTCGCGCCGGACACGCTCGATGGAGTTGTGAAGCAAGGCCCGCAACTTGATCCGATTGGCTTGGTTGGATACCCACATGGCTCCCTTGTCACGCACGCTGGGCCGCACGCCGTGCCCGGTGGGCACGCGGCGGACATTCAACGGGACCATCGGGTTGATCACGACGATGATCTTGGCCCCCATGGCGGCCGCGACATCCACGTGGGAGATCTCGCAGGGCCCCGGGTTGAAGTAGTGGCTATCGCCGATGCGCACCGGGGAAAACAAGGGGGGCGTCGCCATTGAAGCCACGCAGGCCCGCGCCACCGACATGTGATCCATCCCCGACTCGCCAAACACCACCGGCTCACCGCTATCGAGCTCATGAGCCAAGATCCGCAGGGGCTTTTCGAGAGCCCGGAACTGATTGGGCACGCCGCGACGCGCGAAGTTGTCTTCCAAAAAGCGTTCGTATACCTCGAGAGAAAACAGCCCCGCAGGCATGGAATCATATAGCCGAGACAGTTCTTCCCAGAGGGCCGCTGGCGTTGGCGCTAGCGACTGGGCCAGCACGCTGCGTGCGCCGTGACTGAGCGCGCGCACGCCGGTCCGCACCGTGCGCGTCCACTCCGCCACATCCATGCGCAGGATGTGGCGTCGCTCAAGCGGGAAATAGTCGTCAGCTGGATCCAAGAATGCGCGGTAGATGCGCTCCACTTTTTGCCCAGCCGAAAGCGCCGCTACCACACTGGCGCCGCTCGAAGAGCCGACATAGACGTCACATCGGCGCCCCTTGAAGCCCTTCAGCCGGTTTTCCAGCGCAGCCAGCGCTCCCACCTGGAACATGACTCCGGGTGCCCCACCCCCAGGCAGGCATAGTGCGACGCGATACTCACTCACGTTCACCTCGTATAGTGAAAGAGGCCCGGCGCGTCACCCACAACAGAGCGAGCGTCCCTCCGATACCCAGCAGAATCATCCAGGCTGGAAGCTGCTCGCCAGCGTCCAGCTCGGAAAAACCGGCAAATAGAGCCAGCAGCGTAGCACTGTTGAACATCACGTGGCCCGCCAAGCTCGGCCAAAGCGAACCACTCGCGGTCCGCGCGTAGGTCAGCGCGGCCGACACCAACAGCAGAGAGGGCCAGTCGCGAATATTGGCGTGGGCCAGGACAAAGCACACCGTCACCGTCAGCCAAGCGATCCATTTGCCGCGAGCTTCCTCCAATAGGCGGTACAGCACCCCGCGATAGAACAGTTCTTCGATGATCGGCCCCAGCAGGCCTATCGACACCAGCAGTGCGACCATTTGCCACCCAGACTCATGGCGCAGCTGTTCGGCAAGTAGCGCCACCTGCTCGTCGGGTGTGGGCCAATGAGCTTCCACGACGGTACGCAGCGCATCCGCGGGGAACTTGATTGCCAAGCCCAAGCCCAAACCGATCATCAGCGCCGCCAGCCGCACTGGCCCCAGCGCGAAGAAGTCAGCCAAGCGATAGCCGGCGGGGGACGTTCCGGCATGCTGCAGACTGACGGGAGGCTGCGCCTGCGGAAGCAGCGCCTCTCTTCGATAGACGTAGGTCAGGCCGTAGCAGCCCACACCGAGCACGAGCACCAGCACCAACATCAAGCTGATCGGATCGTACAAGGCCTTTGGGGACACCCGCACCAGCAGTTGCAACGCTTCGAACAGGATCACCGTCACGAGCAGCCACCAAGCCACGGCCGCTAGCACGCCGAAACGCGGTCTGTTCACACTAACCGCCACTACGCAAATATGGCATCACGCCACGTTTGGCGACTGTATCCGTACGATAACGCTCGATGGCTTCGGGATAGTCGATCGTGTAGTGCAAGCCCCGGCTCTCCCTTCGAGTTGACGCAGACGCGACGATCAACTGAGCTAACGTCGCGATGTTGCGCAGCTCCAACAGATCCCGGCCGACGTAGTTGCGCCAGTAATACTCCCGAATTTCTTCTTCCAACAGCGATACGCGACGGGCGGCACGCCTCAAGCGGCTATCACTGCGCACCACTCCGACGTAGTTCCACATGGTGCGTCTGAGCTCATCCCAACTGTGGGAAACCACGACCGCCTCATCACTCGGTCCGGCCGATCCCACTTCCCAGGCGGGCACATCCGGTTTCGGTGCCGCGCGCAGCTCAGCGATCTCCCCAGCCAACTTGCTGGCGGCACGGTGGGCGAACACCACGCCTTCCAAAAGCGAGTTCGAAGCCAGGCGGTTGGCGCCATGCAATCCCGTGCAGGCTGATTCCCCCAACACCCATAGGCCCGGCAGGGTGGTTCTCCCCCACAGGTCGCAAGTCACTCCACCGCACATATAGTGGGCAGCAGGCACCACCGGGATCGGCTCTGACGCAATTTCCAGACCGAACTTCTGGCAGCGCTTGCTGATCCCGGGAAAGCGCTCGGCGATGAATTCAGCCGGCTTGCTGGTGATGTCGAGCAAGACGTACTCGGACCCGGTCCGCTTCATTTCGTAGTCGATCGCGCGGGCCACAACGTCACGCGGGGCCAGATCGCCCATCTCGTGGTGCCGCCCCATGAACGGCTCTCCAGATGGCAAACGCAAGGTCGCCCCTTCACCACGTAGCGCCTCACTGATCAGGAAGTTTTTGGCGTGGGGGTGAAATAAGCACGTGGGATGGAACTGAAAGAATTCCATGTTCGCCACTTCGGCCCCCGCTCGGTAGGCCATCGCCACACCATCTCCGGTCGCCACGTCCGGATTTGAGGTATAGAGGTAGACCTTGCCCGCGCCACCAGTGGCCAAAACCGTAGCCCGCGCAAGCATGGTCTCAACCTGCTGAGTCTCTTCGTTCAACACATACGCACCGACGCAGCGCTCGGGGCCCCCCAAGCGGCTCTGCATGATTAGCTCCACGCCCATGTGCCACTGCAGCATGCGAATGTTTGCATTGGCCTCGACGGCCTTCAGCAATGCCCGCTGGATCTCCTTTCCGGTGATGTCGGCGGCGTGGGCAATACGACGTGAACGATGACCGCCTTCCCGAGCCAGGTCATATTCGCCGCTGCCGTTGAGTGAAAACTCCGTGCCGAGATTGACCAGCCAGGTGATGGCGTCTGGCCCGCCTTCGACGCAGACGCGCACGGCGTCCTCATGGCACATACCCACACCCACTTCCATGGTGTCTCGGCTGTGCTGCTCGAAGGAATCATCAGGCGAAAGCACGGCAGCAATGCCGCCCTGCGCCCAACTAGTGGCAGCATCTTTCGAGCGGCGCTTGGTGATCACCGTCACCTCACCGTGCTGCGCCGCCTTCAGTGCAAAGCTGAGGCCGGCAATTCCGCTGCCTATCACCAGATAGTCCGTCTGTATGGACATGGTCACGGCAGCATATGGCCGAGAGGTCGCAGCCGACAATTATGTAAACACGAAGCTGTCAGCCCGCCAGTCGAACGCATGGATTTAGACAAAAATTGCCACAGCGATCTCTGACCGCCGAATGTTGCCGTACTAAATGAGGGAGAGAGTGGAATCGATCGCCGCGCTAACGCCCTGCCTTGGGCACGAGCGGCGACCGCCACCAGAAAGGTCATTGCTGTGAAAATCCTCGTCCCGATCAAACGCGTCGCTGACCCGGACAACGCCAACAAGGTCAAGATCCCAGCCGGCGGCGATAAAGTCGACACCACCGGACTCGAGTGGAAACTCAACCCGTTCGATGAGTACGCCCTCGAGGCAGCGCTACGCCTAACGGAGGATGGGCAGAAAGCGAAAGTCCGGGAAGGAGAAGTGGTCGTGGTAACGCTCGCCCCCAAAGACGCCGACGCTAGCCTGCGCTCAGCTCTGGCGACTGGCGCTGACCGAGCCATCCGTGTAGACGCTGAAGACGAACAACTGGATGGGCGCCTCGTCGCCAAAGCATTGAAGGCTGTAGTTGAAAAAGAGCAGCCCGATCTCGTGGTGATGGGGAAGCAGGCGGTTGACGGCGATAGCAACTACACCGGGCAAGCCCTGGCGGAGCTCCTGGATTACCCGATGGCAACCTTCGCCGCGACGATTCAGGAAGAAGATGGTGGAGCGCTGGTCAGCCGGGAAGTCGATGGCGGCACCTGCACGTTGCGTTTGAAGTTCCCAGCATTGATCACAGTGGACTTGCGTATCGTCGCACCCGATAGCGTCTATTCACTGAAGACAGATCGCAGCTTCAAATACAACGAGGGTGTGCGCTTCGCACCGCTACCAGCCATCATGAAGGCCAAGAAGAAACCGCTGGATGTGTTAGCGCTTGGTGACCTGGTGGGTTCCACTGAACTCGGCTCTGCCTACCGCAAGTTTGAACCGCCGCCTCAGCGTCAGGCGGGGATCAAGGTCGGTTCCGTTGCGGAGCTGATGGACAAGCTGACGAACGAAGCACGGGTTATCTGAGGGAGCAGGAGTCAATGAGCAATATTCTCGTTGTGGCAGAACAAGCCCAAGGCAATCTCAAGGGCACCACGCTCTCCGCGATCACTTTCGCCAAACAGGCGGCAGAAATTGCAGGCGGAAGCTTTTCGATTTTGGTGCTCGGCGCCGGTGCCAAAGCGGCAGCGGCAGCGCTGACGGGCTTCGGTGCCGACAAGGTCCTAGTCTGCGATGAAGCTTCTCTGGACAACTACGTCGCTGAGCGTTTCGCCCCGACCGTGGCCAGCGCCGCCGACGGGTATTCTGTGGTGTGCGCCACCGCCTCCAGCTACGGCAAAGATCTGTTGCCCCGAGTTGCGGCCCGGTTGGACGCCGCGTTCGCGGGTGACTGCTCCGCCGTCAGCGGTGAAGGCGGTAAGTTGCTGTACAAGCGGCCGATGTTTGCCGGCAACGCGTTCGGCCACGTCAGCCTGTCAACTCCAGTGCAGGTGGTCACCCTGCGGCAAAGTGAGTTCGCGGCCGCAGAAGCCAGCGGCGGAGAAAGCCCGATCGAAGACGTCGCGTTCACTCAGCCGGGCAGTGCCGCCGCGCGAGTGCAATTCGTGTCCATGGACCAAGTCAAGAGCGAGCGCCCAGAGCTGACCGAAGCCAAGACGGTGATCAGCGGTGGACGCGCTCTGAAGGATCAGTTCTTCCAAGTCCTGGAGCCGCTCGCGGACCAGCTTGGGGCGGCGATCGGTGCTAGCCGCGCTGCCTGCGACGCAGGCTACGCACCGGGCGACTACCAAGTCGGCCAAACCGGAAAGATCGTGGCTCCACAGTTGTATGTCGCCATCGGCATCAGCGGCGCCATCCAGCATGTCGCCGGCATGAAGGGGTCCAAGACGATTGTCGCCATCAACAAGGATCCCGACGCTCCGATCTTCCAGATCGCCGACTATGGGCTGGTCGCCGACTTGTTCAGCGCCGTCCCGGAGTGGGTGGAGGCACTGAAGGCTCGGGGATAGATCCAGCTCGTCCCTGCGTCTTCCGGGATGGCAGCCGAAATTTTTCGATTCGGCCTTCCGGAAGCCAACAAGGACGCTTGACACGGCCGAGTCCGAGGCCCATTCTCCCGCCCCTTCCCGCTTTCGGGGCGTAGCGCAGTTTGGTAGCGCGCACGGTTCGGGTCCGTGAGGTCGGCAGTTCAAATCTGCCCGCCCCGACTACAACGCCGAGTTAGAGCAAGACTCCGACTCGGCGTTGCTCTATCTTGCTGGCGCCGGCATGACCAACGCGCCGCGCCCTAGACTACATGCACATCACGGATATCTTCAAAGCCCACCAACCGACCTTCAGCTTCGAGTTCTTTCCTCCGAAGACGGAGAAAGGCGCGGACGCCTTGTTCGAGGCGGTACGTCGTCTGGAGCCGCTCAAACCCTCGTTCGTCTCCATGACCTACGGCGCCGGCGGCTCGACACGTGACGTCACCCATGACCTAGTCGTGCGGCTGAAGAAAGAGACCTCTGTGGTGCCGATGCCCCACCTGACGTGCGTCTGCCATACCGAAGACGAGATCGCTCAGATCGTTCAGCGCTACGCGGACGCTGGCGTCAGCAACATCTTGGCGCTGGGGGGAGATCCACCTCGCAACATGGAGGGCTACGATCGCAAGCAGGACCACTTCCAGCACGCGGCGGATCTGGTGCGTTTCATCCAGAAGTTCAATCGTAGCGGGAAACATCCGGACGCCCGAGGCTTTGGCGTCGGAGTGGCGGGCTTTCCCGAAGGGCACCCCGCGACTCCAAACCGTCTGGACGAGATGGACAACCTCAAAGCCAAAGTGGATCAGGGCGCCGACTTCATCATCACCCAGCTCTGCTTTGACAATAACGAGTTCTTCGACTTTCGGGAGCGCTGCGACATCGCCGGCATCAAGGTGCCAATCGTTGCAGGCGTGATGCCCGTGCAGTCCGTAGAGCACATGCGGCGCATGGCACAACTAGCCCTAGGCGTTCGCTACCCCGCCAGATTGCAGCGCGCCGTGAGACGTTGCGGCAGCGACCAAGAAGCCATTGCGCGAGTCGGGATCCATTGGGCCACGGAGCAATGCCTGGAACTGATCGATCAGAACGTGGCGGGCCTGCACTTTTACACGCTCAACAAGTCCGGAGCGACGCTGGAGATTTACCGCAACCTGGGAGTCGCCGATAGCGTGGCGCTTCGCGGTTAGCAGGATGAAATCCTTAGTTTTTTCGGCAACTTGGACCCAAGTTGACAATTTAGTGGCACTGTAAACAGATTCGCCTTATAGTCTCATTGCAATTTGTGAGCGCCTGAGCGTGCCTGCAGAGCAGTGTTTTTGCCGGTCATTTGGAGACCGGTTCCAAAGCGAGTGAAAAAACTGGGAGCCCTACAGTGCCGATAGAACTGCCTTCAGTCCGAATCCTCATCGTCGACGACGACCGCCAGATCTGTGAATACATGCAAACCCTCCTGGAGCGCGACGGTTTCACTGTCCGTGCGCTCACGGACCCGACGATGGCGGAGGACGAGGTTCGCCAAGGCGACTTCCACGTCATCATTCTCGATTTGATGATGCCCAAGCTGGACGGCATCGAGGTTTTGCGGCGGATCCGCAATATCGACAAGGACATCGCGGTAGTGATCTTCACTGCGCATCCAAACCTCGATTCCGCTATCGCGTCAATGAAGCTGGATGCCGTCGACTACCTCAAAAAGCCGTTCAACGTCGATGAGTTCCGCGAAGTGCTGGCCCGAGTCATGCGCAAGAAGGGCCTCGCCCGCACGCCGGAAGAGCAACTGCACAAGATCATCGGCGACACGATTCGTACGCTGCGCAAGGACAAGGAGCTCACCCTGAAGCAGATGAGTCGCCGCACCGGGCTCAGCATTTCGCTGCTCTCGCAGATCGAGCGCGCTGAATCCAGCCCCTCGATCTCCAGCCTGTACAAGATCGCGGTCGCCTTGGACTCACGTATTCAGGACCTGTTCGGCAAGGAGTAGGGCCCCTGCCCTAGCGCCGGCACTCAGCGAAAATTTCAGAGCGCCGGCGCTCTTGACACAACTCACCCCGGCGGACATATTCCCCCGCCCTTTCGCCGAAGTAGCTCAGTCGGTTAGAGCAGTGGCTTCATAAGCCATTTGTCGGTGGTTCAAGTCCACTCTTCGGCACGATAAATCGCCTGGATTCGCGATCTCCGCCCTGACCACTCCGACCTTTTGCATCGCTGATGCTGAAAGTCGGAGAGCAGTTCGCAGCTGGTTGCGGGTGGGTCTACATGGGTGATCCCTTAGGCGCTGAGATCGAGCTGTCGGTTTCTTCCGGACGATCTGCTGGCGTTCGTTCTGGATTCGTTACGCATGGCGTTTGTATGACCAGGAGCGCCGGCGCAGAACGATGCGCGCCACAGCAGGGGAGCCGAAGCGGGAGCGTAGCTCCACTGCCGCAAACGCCATGCGGAACGAATGTGGAACCACGCACACGCGTCCCTAGGCAATTCCCTGCGGCTCTGGAGCGACGGGCTTCCGCCCTAAAGTTCAACCTATGAGTGGGGTCTAGATAGCTAGTAGCTGCCGCGGATATTTTTGGCAACGCGCTCCTGGTAGAACTCGCGAAATCGCTGGTGCAGCTCTGGTGACAGCGGCGGCAGCCCGGAGACCTGCACGTTGCTTCGAACCTGGCTCAACTTGCTTGCCCCGGGGATGACCGTCGTCACCGCGGGGAAGTCCAAGCAATAGCGAAGCGCTAGCTGGGCCATGGTCATACGGGCTGGGACTACATCCTTCGGAATGAGCGTCTTCAGCTCACCAGATAACTGGCAGCCGAGCTTGAATCCCAGTCCCGCGAAGGTCTCCCCAGCGTTGAACACCTGACCGCTTTCGTTGTAACTGCGGTGGTCGGTCGGAGCGAAGCTGCGATCCGCCGTCATGCCAGCGAGCAAACCGCTGGCCAAAGGCAGACGCACAATCAAGCCTACGCCTCGGGCTTGGGCGTGCACGAACAGCTCATCTATCGGCTTCTGGCGAAAGATGTTGAAGATGACCTGCAGCGCGCACACGCCCTCCTGCTGCAAACAATAGAGTCCTTCCTCTACAGATTCCACCGAAGCTCCGAAGTTGGCGATCAATCCCTCTCGCTTCAGACGCCTCAGGTGCTCGAACACCTCGCCGTCGCGCATGATTGAAAGAGGAATCGCGTGAAGTTGCAGCAAGTCAACGCAATCCAATTGAAGGTTGCGAAGCGAACGCTCCACGTGCCCACGCATGACGTCCCAGGTGAAGTTCGCCGCATCCCGAGGATCACCACGACGACCAAGCTTCGTGGCAATGAAATGGCGCTCAGACTTGGGGCGCTGCTTCAAGAACTTGCCGATGCGGCGCTCGCTCTCTCCATCCCCGTATACGTCCGCAGTGTCAAACAAGGTGACGCCGGAGTCCGCTGCAGCATGCAGGATTTCGAGCGCTAATTTCTCGTCGACATGCCCCCAATCAGCGCTACCTAGTTGCCAAGTCCCAAGTCCAACTTCTGATACATCATGCCCTGCGAGGCGACGGTTCTTCATGGCTGTCACTGTGCCCCAACTCGTTCTGGCAGGACCAGGCTTCCAGGAAGTTGCTGGCGCTCACAGGACGGAGCCAGTCGGAGACGACGGAGAACAGCCAATTCCCCTGCTTCACGCGAACCTCGTCAGGGTACGCCGGCCGACCAAGCTCAAGACTGAAGGTCCGCCCAGATCCCCAAGCCCCAGTTCAACGACACGCTGAGCGGACTGCTGGAACTGCTCCTCCCCAGTTGGAGGCAGGAGCAGCGGGACCAATATTGGCTCTCGCTCTCCACTGGTCTGTGCTCCGCGCATGTTAACCAATAGTCACCGCTCTGGGCCTCGTCGCGGAACGATACCCCCTCCTGCAACTGAACTTTATCTGCACGTAGCGGTGTCAGAAATCACCAACCCGAAACGCCCGAGAACGCGCCACAGAAACCACGTAGAGCCTACGACTGCCAGTGGCGGCACGCGCGTTCGATGAGTCTGTGAAACCAAAACGTCGCTTTTGGCGTTCCGCGAGACGCCAGGTCGCGAGCCTGGTTGGAGTTCTTCCGCCCGATGTGGTTTTGACCAGCAGCCCTCCCCACGCCAATTCACGACCTCGGAGTTTGGCTCAAACGCGTCCGCCCAACCCTCCACTGGGTCGCCGACTTCCGAGATCCATACGTCGTCGACCCGCGCTTTGCTGCGGGATGCGCCAAGGGTGTGCGCCTCCGTGCTCACGAACGCTTTGAGTCTGCCATCTATCAATCTGCCTCCATGATCACGCACGCGATTCCAATTCAGGCACGGCGCGTGAGCACGTCGGGCTCGAGCGACGGAGACGGAGACTAGACCGGGGCCACACGGCGACCACCACGGCCCACGGCTGCCGTCGCCGCCACGCAGCCGCAGCTGTCTTGCCACTAGGGCTGAACAGACGCTCCAGGATCTCAACAGACGCGAGCTCCGAGAGAGTTGCCTTCGCCGCTTCCACACGTGGAATTGTCCACGTACGGTGTTCGAGTAGGGTGCTTGAGCGCCAACCGCCCCCCTCCCGCATCGACTACGCTCGACCGAACAGATTGTTTGGTGGTATCGACGGCGTCATGGGACCAGGCCTAATTGTCGCTATCATCGCTGCTGCCATCGCGGCTGTCGCCCTCGCCAAAGTTCGCTCGCTCGCAGTACAGTTGGGGGAAGCAATTATTCAGCGTGCAAAAGATGTCCCTGAAGAAGCCGGTGGCAACGCCAAACAGTTGGCAGCACTCCAGGCGACCATCGAACAATTGCAGCAACGTGCACAGGAGCACGACCTCCTGCTCTGTTCTCTGGTCACGGAAGATGAGGCCCGTCACCTTTGGAATATCTCCCGCGAAAACCCGGTGAGCTATGACTCGCACCCGGGCGTTCAGGCCGAGCTACGCTCGTTGGTGCGCCGGGGCCTCGTCTCCAAGCGCGGCGATTTCAAGATCCATCAACTCCCCTCCAGCTTCGACTTGCGTGAGCGTTTTCAATTGACTCCACCCGGTAAGACGCTGCTCAAGCTCCGCAAACACCTGGAGGAGAAGGACACACGCGCGGCGCACTCCGTGCCTCCCGGTCCGCAGGCAGAGACTTCAGGCGCGTCGGGGATACGACTCGCTGAACTACCACCAGCTGAGGCCCCCGCGCCCATCAAACACTCGGGCTGAACCCTCTAACGCTGGCTGCGCCTGCGACCGTGACCTAGAAGCCGAGCGCCGCGCGTGCGGCGTCGCGCGTGACCTTGCCCTCACGCACCAGCTGCTTGACGTGTTTTTCGAACGTCTGCATGCCGTACGGGTGCTCGCCACCCTCCATCAGCTCTTTGAGCGGAGGGTTTCCCATCGGACGCTTCAGCGTCTCGCGAACCGATCCACTAGCGACCAACACTTCAGCCGCCAAAACCATGCCCTTGCCATCTGATTTGGGCAACAGGCGTTGGGCGATGATGCCCTGCAGCGCGTCGCCCAGCCGATCCCGGAGTTCATCCGCATCCCCATCGGATAGGGAGATGATGCGGTTCATGGTCCGCATGACATCCGGCGTGTGCAATGTAGACAACACCAGGTGGCCCGTCTCCGCAGCTTTGAGCGCAATCTCCATGGTTTCCGCGTCGCGGATCTCGCCGACTTGAATCACGTCTGGGTCTTGGCGTAGTGCCGCGCGCAACGCCGCGGCGAAACTGGCTGTATCTACTCCAACCTCACGCTGGCTGACGTGGCAGCGGTTATCGAGATGCATGAACTCGATCGGATCCTCGATCGTCACGATGTGGCGCGACATGCTGCGATTCATGTGATCGATCATGGCGGCCAAGGTGCTGCTCTTGCCGTTGCCCGCGGCGCCCACACACAGCACCATGCCACGTTCCTTTTCCGCCAAGTCCAGGCAAGCGCGCGGCGCTCCTAGACCTTCCAACGTGGGGATGTTGATCGGAATGAAGCGCAAGACGATAGCGAGCGTGCCTCGCTGCCGGTAGATGTTGACGCGAAACCGACCGATACCTTCAGCGGCATAGGAGGTGTCGTACTCCAGCAATGAATCCATGTTCTGCAGGTACGATTCCTCTTTGACGAGGTGGCGCGCGAGCGCTTCCGTGTCCTCAGCGCGTATCTTGTCTAGGCGAAAGTAGACGATTTCACCCCGCACCCGAGCGCCCGGCGGCTGGCCCACTTTCAAATGCACGTCGCGCGCGTTGGCGGCCACCGCCTTCGCTAGCAACTGCTGAAAGAACTGTTCGGAGGCGTACGGATTCTTCCGCGCCTGCGGGCCCTGTGCCGTCCCTGTTGTCACCAGTATTCAGGGTAGAACAGGTTGGGTGGCGCGGCGAATTTAACTGGCATCAGCGGCCGGCGTGAGCGGCGCGAGCCACGGGAAGATGCGCCAGGGCGCTTTGAGCCAGGTCGAGCTCCGCAGCTCGCGCTCCTGGGTCACGGATGACCTGCTGCAGGGCCTCACGGCACACGTCCGCGTGGGGTGGAGCAGGCTCGCCGATCCATGCGTCTCCATTTTTCCGCGGCGAAAGCGCGGCTTCCAACTGACGCAGAAAGAACTCTCGACGACCGAGTTCGATCCGGGAGGCTAGCTCACAGATTCGGCCGCGTGCCGCTGGGATATCTGGAGCCAACGGCAGTGCCAGCAGCGCGACTTCGCCGGCCTTGCCTCCTTGTTCGAGGCGTTCCAGCAGCCGAATGGCTCCCTCGCGCTCTGCTAATGCCGCCGCATCCAGCTCGTCCCCGCGCGCCGCCATCACCCACAGCACGTCCGAGCTCAGCTCCGGCGGCATGTCCGGAGGACGGGACAGCGAGATCACCGCGCGCGCAGCTTCCGCGGGATTTGTGGCCGAGTTTTGGGAAGGGAGCCGAGTTTCCTCGCCGCCTCGAGAACAGGCCGGGACGACCGCCAGAGAGACGGCAATCAGCCCTAGAAGAAACAAGTGCCGGGAATAGCGCGACAGCCGCCCGCGTTCGTAGCCCGGGCGAACATCCGTATTGCCTGATCTCGGGATCACCGGGGTGGTTTACTTGCTTATGCGGCACGCTCCAAGCTCCAGCCAGGCGCTCGACCGAGGAAACACGCAAAACGACTGGCATCAGCCGCAGGGCTCGGGGCAGACTCACCCGACCCCAGACCCGCGAATGCCGCGGGCAACCCCCCGAATGACCGCCGGCGACCCCAAAGACCGCGCTTCCAACCCGGAAGTCGTGGAGGCTCAGACGGAGCTGGATCTGGCGCAGCGCGTGCCCAGCACCCGCCCCGAGGGCTCCCCTGCCGAGCCTGAGCCCGCGGTCACGGCGCGCGAGGGCGCAGCAGCCCGCGAGGAAGGGCCAGGGCCGCCCTCGTCGCGTACGCCTCCCTCCGCACGAACCGTGGAGCGCACAGCCGCCACTTTGGAGCTCAAGCAGGTAACGCTGGAAGCCGCCACGGGCGACAGCGAACGGGGTTCAATTCCAGTGAAGAAGCTGGACAACTACGTCGGCTTCATCATCGACGGCCGGTACCAAGTGCAGAGCGTCATAGCCAGCGGAGGCATGGGCGTCGTGTACAGAGCTCGACATCGGGTGATCGACAAGCCGGTCGCGATCAAGATCCTTCGCCCCGAACTCGTCGACAATCGCGATATCACCCAACGCTTTTTGACGGAGGCCCAAGCGGCCTCCGCGATCGGCAGTGAACACATCGTCGATATCACGGACTACGGTGAGCTGCCCGACGGCGCAACCTACATCGTGATGGAGTACCTCGAAGGAGAATCCCTCGGAAAGCGCATCAAGCGACGTGACGATCCCCTGCTGCTCGACGAAATCATCGACATCGGCCGCCAACTGGCTGAGGGGCTGCACGAAGCGCACGAAGCGCGCATTGTTCATCGGGACCTGAAGCCCGACAATGTGATGCTCGTCACGCGCAACAAGCAGGACAACTTCGTCAAGATCCTCGACTTTGGCATCGCCAAGGTGGCCAGCAGTCAAAACCATGAAACTCGCGCGGGCCGGATCTTCGGCACGCCGCACTAAATGTCTCCGGAGCAAGCCCGAGGCGACTCCCCCGACCGACGCAGCGACATCTATTCCTTGGGCGTCATGCTGTACCAGATGATGGCTGGGAAACTGCCGTTCGATGGGGAGAACCCGCTGGGCATCTTGACCCAACACATGTACGTCGAACCGACGCCTCTTGCCGAGTCGTGTGAACGCAGCGTCCCTCCTGGGTTCGAAGCGATCGTCGCCAAGTGCATGTCAAAAGAGCGGGACGACCGTTACGGCTCGATGGAAGAGGTCGAAGCAGAGCTGTTGCGCTTACACATGGGCCAAACCCCCATCGCGGTAGAAGACATACGCCGGCGCAAAGATGCCCCCGACAGCTTGCGACAACGCCTCGCCAAGGCGCGCAAACGTCGCCGCGGGTCGTGGCTACCGCTGTATGCCATACTCGCCGCAGGCGCACTGATCGCCGGTTGGATGGCCCTGTCGTCGGGCGCCCTACCCTTTTCCAACGCGCCCGTCGCCACCGCCAAGAGCGACACCGCCAAGAGCGACACTGCCGCCCCCAAACCTGTCCGCGACAAGCTCACACCAGCCGGTGAAGTGTCACTCGTTGTTTCGCCGATTGATGCCCACGTCTTTCTTGGTCGCCAGGACCTAGGCACGATGCCGATTACGGTGAAAGTACCGAGCGGCAAACGCTTCAAGCTCGAGGTCCGGCGGGAGGGATATGAATCCCGCGAAGTGCTCGTGGACGGCTCACAGAGTCCCGTGATCGTGGAACTCCAGCGCCAAGACGGGACTGGGCCGATCCCACCAGTAGACACCTCGTCGGCGGAAGGCGAAGCTCGCGTCATCACATTGACGGACGCAGGTCTGCAGATCGCTCCCGTGATCCAACAGCTGTTGCCCATCGATGCTGGACCCGCGCCCGAAGCAGCGCCGGCGGCAAGCTCCGAACTCGGCCAGAAAGAGGGACCCGAAGTCGCTACCGATGAGCCACCGACCTCGTCCGAGACACAGCCACCAGAACCGGTGAAAGAAGCGGAGAAGCGCGCAGCACCGCCTGAAAGCGAGGCTCCGACCAAAACCGACGAACCCGCAGAAACGCCCCCGGGGCCACCGCCACGTAAAGACTAGGCAGCTGTCGACAAACGTTTCCGTGTCGCTAGACAGTCAACCCGACCAGGGGGCCATCAGAAAACTCGGGATGACCGAAGACGGTGTCATCAAATCCCATGGCGTGCAGCAGCGACACCATCAGCCCGCTGTGGGGCACACCACCGAACTCGATGAATCTGCCCATGTCCCACTTGCCACCGGCACCGCCTCCGACGACGAAGGGAATGTCAGTATGGCTGTGGGCGTTGCCCATTCCCAGTTCATTGCCCCAAACGATGATGGTGTTGTCCAGGGCGGTGCCTTCGCCTTCGGGGATCGAATCCAACACGGACATCAAATGTGCCATCTCTTCGGCGTGCCAAGTGTAACGTCGAATCAGTTCTTCTTTGGCCTCAGTATTGGTCGGGCCGGCGTGAGACAGCGTGTGGCCCGACCCCAAACTATCGACCCAGGGGTACCGGATGTCATTGATGGCAGACGAGTATTGCAGGCTGCCAATGCGGGTTAAGTCACACCCGAACGCCAGCGCCATGAGCTCTGACTGCAGCGTGCTGATCTGAGCCATCGTGGTTTCGTCGTCTTCCGACAGTTCAGGTGGTTGGTCAGGCAGCTGACAAGCACTGGTATCCACCGAGATGTCCAAGCGGCGTTCGATCCCACGGACCATGTCCAGATGCTGCTCCACCTTCAGCTGGTCCACTCTGGCCAAGCGAGGAGTGAGCTCAGCGTACTGTTCTTTCAGCGCATCCACGACCCGATGCCGGTTAACCCTCAGCGTCTCGCTGATCTCTCCAACCCCAGAGAAAACCCGCTCGAACGCCGCCGAGGGTGAATTGATCGGCGGCATTGGATTGGCTGGGCCCGCATAACTGATGCGCGAGCGCACCTCGGCGGTGATGGCGCGCACCCCAAGTTCCAGACTGGTCAGGAAGCTGCTCTGGCCAACTCGCTTGGCGAGCTCTTGATCAATGCTGATGCCGTTTGCCCAGCCAGCCTTGGAACCGTCACCATCGACGAAGGTCCCTGTTTGCAGCTCGGAATTGGTGAACAGACCGCCCACGCCTTTTTGGTGGGGACCACCGGGTCCGACTTCGGCAACGCCGATCGTCAAACCTTTGAGAAATAGCAGGCGGTCTTTGAACGGCTCCAGGGGCTTGGTGATGGCGTTGAACGTAAACTCCCGGTCGCTCGCGCCGAGCGTGGGCCAAAACTCTTCTTGGATGGTACCGTTGGGATTGAAGATCAGCACCACGCGCAGAGGGAATTGCTCCTGAGCGGTGGCCCGCATTTCGCTCAGCAGCGGCAGGCCAAACAGCGCGCTTGCCGCCGCCCCCCACTTGGACGCGCTGGTCACGAACTGGCGTCGGCCCACTCGCTTGGGCTGTGCTCGCCGCGAAGGTTTGCTCGCCTGGTCAGAACTCACTGCTCAGCCTCCTCGGTTGGGGTGGTGCCACGCAACCTGAACGCGTCACTCAGCACCAGACCCACCAGCAGATCTTGCATGTTGTCCGCCTCGCCAAAATTTTCATACGCCTGGGCAATACTGCACAGGTCGACCTTCTGCTCGACGCGCCCCGCGCCGTAGCGATACCACTGCGTCGCCACACACAGCTTGACCTGTTCACTTTCGCTCAAGCGCTCAGCTAGCTCCACCGCGCCGTTAAACGGTCCTTGGATCGAGTCTTCTCGTACCGCGACGACGGAGCCGGAAGCATCCACAGGGATGCCATACTCATTGTCGCGGTAGCGCCCCAAGTGGTCATACTCTTCGAACCCTAGGCCCAGAGTGTCGATCAAGCTGTGGCACCCCGCGCAAGCGGCGTCGTCGGTGTGTACCTTGAAGCGCTCACGCGTGGTCGCGTTGGGGTCCGGATCAGGCGGCGTTTGGTCGACGTTGGGAGGCGGCGCGGGCGTCGGCTGACACAGGATGTCGTCTCGCACGAACACGCCGCGCAAGATCGGGGCTGACTGGTCTGAATGGGACAACAGTGACAGCAGCGCGGGCTGAGTCAGCAAGCCGCTACGACGCTTTGGTTCGAATTCTGTGCGGAAGAATTCGCCGGGCTCCAACCCGTCCGGCGGCTCAACCCCGTAGATACTCGCCAACTTCCCATCCATGAACACCACGTCGGAGGTCATCAAGCTGGCAAAGTCTTTGCCCTCGTCCCAAAATGTACTGTCCAAGAACAGCTCCAGCGAATATCGCCAGCTGTCGGCGAGTTCACTTTCCTCAAATCCTGGAGCCTGACGAACTACCGAGTTGAAACGCTCGATGCCCAGCCATTGCGCATAAAAGTCGCGTACGGTGCCCCTCGCTTTGGGAGACTCCAGCATACGCCGCGCTTGCGCCTCGACTTGTTCGTCGGTTCTGAGCTCTCCGGCAGCTGCGGCGTCGAACAGTTCCGCGTCCGGCATCGAGTTGTACAAGAAGTAGCTAAGGCGCGACGCCATCTCGTAGTCGGTCAGCTCAAAGCCTTCCGCACCTCTTAGCGCCTCACCCCCGAAATCAAAACGATAAAGGAACTGGGGTGACTGCAGCAGCACTTCTATCACCACAGCGATTGCCTGTTCGAAGTCCGTATCCGCAGCGGTCTCTTCGAACAGGTTGATGAACAGGCTCAATTCCGTGTCGAACAGGGGGCGGCGGAAAGCGCGGGTCGCCAGCGCCTCAATGAACGACTCTGCACACCGCTGATCTCGGTCATCCTCCGAACACGGTAGTAGCTCTTCTAAGTCAGCCGTGGCGGCTGCGGCCACGGCCTCGGCTGTGGCCATGTGAGCCTCGGCCAGTAGTGGGGTTGCCTTGTGGAACTCGGCGTTGGTGCGAAACCGCAATACCTCGTTCTCAGGAGGAAAGTTGGAAAGGTCCGGTGAGTCCACCAAGCCCTGAAACAGGTCCACGATGGTGTTGGCATACTGCAGGCGGGTCAGCAGTCGCCCCTGCGATGGAACCGGATTCAGCTCACTGCAGTCCATCTCAGCCAGCGGGACCGTCACCGGCTCAGGCACTTCCGGTTCATCATCCGAGTCCCCGCGCTGCTCGCCAGCGTCTTCGCCGCCGATGTCAACACCGGACACCTCAGTGCTGGCGCTGTCGCAGCCCAGAAACAACATCAAGGGCACCAGGCCCCTCAACCACGTCTGACTCACGCCGTGCAAACCACTGGCCAGTCTAACAGATGGCCGGCGGGGGCAACCTGACAACGCGGTAAAATCGAAGGTGTTTCGCCAGGCGCACTGTGATGAGACGGCCCATTGGCAGCAATGCGAACTGGGCGAGCGGCCAGGCGCTCATCCTGCAAGCGCGCGAATGGTACTGCTCAATCCCTGCCTTCGCGGGTGGGGAGGATGACTGGAGAGGAACAGACGACGACTTTCTTCATGGCCTCGAAAGGCGTAGAGTCCGGCGTCTCGAAGCTCCTGGGCCAGGCACCAAGCGTGCGTAAATGCACGATTCCTGGTGTCTTCGACCACACCGAGCACCGCTGCGGAAACGCGTGGACTAGAGGCTTCGTCTGGAGATACGCCCAGGGTATCGAGTTCGCCTGACGCTGAATTGTCTCGCTGTGATCGCAATTGCCGGCCGAGTTCCTGCGCCTCCGTGCAGCGGACGTCCGCGTTAAAACTTCGGTCCCGCCGAAACGCCCCGGCGTTATCTTGAATGAGCTGGACTAGTTCCCTTAGGTCCTGCGCGAGGTCGATCGGGTCATCGCTGTCAGTGATGCGCTCCAAGGCGCCGCCGGGCGCGCCCGACCGCAAGTTCCAGCGACAGGCTGCAAGCAGTTCGTCTCTGAGCCAGGCAGCGCGCTGGAGCGCATCAGAGCGTGCGCGGGAGCGCGACTCGCCCCGAATTCGCACGCGCTGGTTTTCCGCTTCGCGCAACGCCTCCAAGGCTTGCTTGAGCTCTTCGAACCGTTCTCTCTCTACACCTATAGCCAGCAAACGCTGACGCACGACAGGACGCGCGAGCACGTGTACCAGCTCCGTGAGATCTGCCAACACCAACCCGGTGCGCACTCTCGGCGCAAGCACCTCGCGTTTGGTCAAAGTCTGCAACCTCGGCATCAGCGCTTGCAAAGCTCTTGCGGAAGCGTCCGTGCTTCGTATCAAAGCACTCATCATCTTGTGTCCCCCTGGCCGGGATCATATGCATGGATATGCACTTGTCAAAGACTCGCTTTGCTTAACAACGACCGTCGCCACAATTCGCTTCCTGAAACACTCTCGCTTTACAAGTTCCATCGTTCTGACAAAAAAGACCCCGCCATGAGCCAATTGAAACCCCTGAGCAACCTCGTCGTTGGCAGCCGTTTACTCGTTGGAGGCGCCCATTTCTTGGAGGTTGACGAGCAGCTCGCGCGAGCGTTCAAGCCAGGGGACCGCCTGAAAGTCGTCGAAAAAAGCGGAGAAGTCCTGCACATCCCCAAACCGGAATTGGACAAGGCCGAGCAGGCAGTCTCGTCCGCACTGGCTGCATTCCGTCAGATGGGCGGCGTTAAGGACGAGCAAATCTCGAAATTTTACCAGCTCTTCGCTGACAAGGTCGCGGACGACGCGGTGTGGCAAAAGATCCGGGAAGTGAATGACGCAGATGTGTCAGACGCCCAAGCCAGGGGCCGCTCCACGACGCGTCTCGTGGCCTCGGACAAGCTGCGTAGCAACGTGATTGAAGGACTCCGTGGTTGGATCAGCGCGACCTCTCAACGAGGCCGGCTGCTTGAGAAGGTGCAACACGATGGCTGGCGCGCCGAGTTGATCGGCGCGGAGCTGGGGGTCATTGGCTTCGTATTCGAAGGGCGCCCCAACGTCGTTGCTGATGCCACGGGAGTGTTGCGCGGCGGGAACACCGTCGTGTTTCGCATCGGGCGCGATGCGCTGAACACGGCTAAGGCGATCTTGCGCTGGGCGCTCACCCCGTCGCTCGAGCAGGCGGGTCTGCCCGCCGGCGCGGTCAGCCTTGTTGACAGCGCTGCTCATGCCGCTGGCTGGGCCATGTTCAGCGACCAGCGCCTGTCGCTTGCGGTCGCTCGCGGCTCCGGCGCAGCAGTGGAGACCTTGGGTAGCCTAGCCCAAAGTGCTGGCGTCCCGGTAAGCCTTCACGGCACGGGCGGCGCCTGGCTGTGCGTCGGCGAGCGAGCCGAAACCGCGGCGTTGCAGCAGGCCGTTTTTGATTCTCTGGACCGCAAGGTTTGCAACACACTCAACACCTGCTGCATTCCAGAGAGCCAAGCCGAGCGCCTGGTGCCGGCGCTGATCGCCGGCCTGCAAAAGGCCGCAGAACGGCTAGGACAAGCATTCAAACTGCATGTGGCCGATGGCAGCATGCAGCACGTTCCCGCTGAGCTTCGTAGCAAGCGCGTGCCCATTCGTCGCGCCGAAGGAGACATCGAAGAAGCTCAAGTCGAGGCGCTCCCAGATACTCAGCTTGGGCTCGAATGGGAGTGGGAACAGTCACCCGAAGTGACATTGAAGGTCGTCAAGGATCTAGGTCAGGCCGTGGAGCTGTTCAACCTTCACAGCCCTCAGTTCGTCGCCTGTCTGATCAGTCCCGACCGGCAAGAGCACGACTGGTTCTTTCAGCACGTCAACGCGCCCTTCGTCGGTGACGGCTTCACCCGCTGGGTCGACGGACAGTTCGCCCTGAACCGACCCGAGCTTGGTCTGAGCAATTGGCAGAACGGCAGACTATTCGGCCGCGGCGGGGTGCTCAGCGGCGACAGCGTGTTCACTGTACGCACGCGAGTGACCAAAGACTGAGGCGCTCACTCGGCGTGGGCACCCGCCGGATCGAGCCCGGCGTCATTCACGACAGCCAGGCAGGCCTGCAAACACTCGTCCGCCATCGCCTCGCAGTCGGCATGGCTCGCAAGGGGTTCGAACGAACCGTCCCAGGTCGAGCCCGCTCAAGTGGCACTGCGAACAGCTGCGCGGCCGGTCGTCCGCGAAAAAGCGGTTCAATCCGGCGCTCATACAGCTGCAGTGAAAGGCCTTCATCACACTCGGACGGGACATCTGCTGCCACTTCTGAACGCACCTGTTCACCGATGGTTGGGGGCTCTTCGCAAGCCCAAAGCGAGCTTGCGCAGGCGGCTAAACCAGGTACCAGTACGTGCCTGAGAACTGGCCAGGGGATGCTTTCCCGGGGGGCGTGACTGCTGCAGCTTGCGCCCAAGCCAACAAAGCGTCACTCAGCTGCAGGAGTTTCACCATACCCACAGGCACCGCCAGGGTGCTCCACTGTAGTTTTGAACCAAAAAACCTGCTAGTCCCGACCGAGGCGGGATCGAATGGCGTATCTACGAACTTTCTTACTTGGGCTTTTGGCGCTGACCTGCGGCTGTGAGCAGTTCATCGGCTCGGACTTCGACAAACAGCTCGTCACCGCGGGCGGCACTGGTGGAGACGCCGTTGTGCTCGACGGAAATTCCGGCGCCGGGGGTGAAGACGCCAACGTGGACCGGATGCAGATTTGCTCTCCCGGCACGCTGCGCTGTGAAGGCCCTGCGCTGCAATTTTGCTCAACGGCGGGACTGGCTTGGGTGACCCTTCAGGTGTGCGCGAGCGATGCCTTGTGCTCTACCGGAGACGAGTCAGGTTGTACGCCGCCAGAGTGTGGCCCCGATGACCTGAGGTGCAATGACGCGACGCTCGAGCGATGCAACGCCACCTTCGACGGCTGGGACCCAGTGGTGACCTGCCAGAGCGCAGCCCACTGCTCAACTAACGAGCGCCGCTGCACGGACGCTCCCTGTAGCGCCGGACAACAACAATGTAGCGGAAAAGAGCTGCAGACTTGCGGCGGCGACCCCACGACGTGGTCCGTCACCCAGAGCTGCGAGACTCCTGGACTGTGCAATGCCCAGCTGGGCACGTGCGAGGAGCCTTCGTGCAACGACGGCATGACCCGTTGCGACGAGGGGAGCTTCATGCGCTGCGCCTTGGACAGGAGCGGCTGGGAAATGGACACCCCCTGCGCTTCCGAAGCTTTATGTGATCCCGTCCAAGGCTGCGTCGATCCAACTTGCAGTGCTGGAAGCGTCCGCTGCAAAGAACACGAGCTGCAGCGCTGCAGCATTGACCGCAACGGCTGGAACACCTTTCGCACGTGCCTGAATGCCGGGCTGTGTAACGCGGCCGAGGAAGACTGCGACGACGCCCCCTGCCAGCCCGGTCAGAGGCGCTGCAATGGCAACCAGGTCGAGGTTTGCAACGCTGACGCCACCGGCTTCGACGTGTTGGACACGTGCGCCAACGACGTCCTGTGCGAGGACAGCGACCCAAACAATGTTCGTTGCCTCCCCCCGGTGTGCGAATTCATGGAGCATCGCTGCAACCGCGCGGAGCTCCAACTCTGCAACGCTACGCGTAGCGGCTGGAGAACGCTAGCCAATTGCGCCAGCCCGGAGCTGTGTAGTGCTGCGGAAACACGTTGTAGGCCTCCCGCTTGCGACGCGGGTGACTTTCGTTGCCAACAAAATATGCTGCAAGAGTGCCGACCTGATCGCACGGGCTTTCAAAATCTGGAAGACTGCGAATCCGCTGCCCGCTGCGACGCGGTCGCAGGCCAGTGCTCAGCCCCCTGCCAGCTGGGTCGGGTGCGTTGCAACGGAACCGAGCTCGAAACCTGCGAGGCCGATGGCTGGGCCGTCACGGCGACCTGCCTGACCGCGCAGCTGTGCGACGCCGCGGCTGAGCAATGCTCCACCCCGACCTGCGCCAACGGCGAACGTCGCTGCCAGGACCAAGAGCTGCAGTCTTGCAACGCCAGCCGCACCGGCTTCCAAACTGACGTCACCTGTGAACAGAACGAAATCTGCGACGCCGCGGGCGGCCAGTGTGACGTCTGTGATCCGGGCGTGTTCAGCTGTGCGGACGACGACCTACTGCGTTGTTCGACGGATGGCCAATTGAATGAGCTACAGCAAGCATGCGGCAGCGGGTTGTGCGAAGCCACCGGCGCCACGGGTGAGTGCTTCCTATGCGCCCCAGCGGGTGGGCTACGCTGTGCAGGAGCCGCGCTGCTCCAGTGTTCGGCGGATCAGTCGATGGAGACGCAGTTGGCAGCCTGCGGCAGCGCCGCCCTATGCAGCACATCGGCCGGGCAGTGTCTGGCCTGCGCGACCGCAGGGGAATGGACTTGTAGCGGAGCTGACCTGCGCACCTGCGCCGCCGATCGCCTCACGAATCCAATCGTCGAGACGTGCGATTCAGCGGCCCTTTGCAACGCGGCACAGCAACAGTGCGACGGAGCGACGTGTGATAGCGGGGAATATCGCTGCGCGGGTTCAGAGCTACAGATCTGTTCCGCCAGCTTGGATGGTTTTGACCCGGTGATGCAATGTGGTACTGCCGCCCAATGCGATGACGAAACTGGTCAATGTTTGTCCTGCGTTCCCGACTCTTTCGCTTGCGTCGGCGCCAGCCTGCAACAGTGCGCCGCCGATGGGAGCGCGCAGACCGAGGTAGACGCTTGCGGCACGGCTGCGCTGTGTGACGCCAGCAACGGCATATGCCGCGCCTGCGAAAACGGCGAATACCAGTGTCAAGGTAGTGAGCTTCAAGTTTGCGCGCTCGATGGCAGCCAGTTCGACACGCTCAAGGATTGCGTCGAGGATGAACTCTGCAGCGTGCCCGTTCAGGATTGCCTGACGTGCGTTCCGGACAGCTACGAGTGCCAAGATGAGAAGCTGATGCAGTGTGCGGCGGACGGCACAAGCTGGGTGGAGCAGGACAATTGTGTGTCAGCCAGCTTGTGCAATGCGGCCGGGGCCACTTGCATGAACTGCGTGCCTGACAGCTACCACTGCACTGTCACTGGCGATCTGGAACAGTGCGCCTCCGACGGCAGCGCGCGGACGCTGGTATCCGCCTGTGGTCTGGGATTGTGCAACGCGTCCTTACCGGGTTGCATCACCCCCCCGTTGGACGCGGGCGTTCCCCCTTTGCCCTGAGTCCCCCGCCGGGCGGCTCTTTGATCAGCCAACTCGCTGGAAACTGCTACCGCCAATGAACTCGCGCAAGAGCGAATTCGGCGGCACCCGGTCCGGATAGATAGCCACGAAACGGTCCACCAGCTTCAACAACCGGAACGCTGCCGTGTGTGCCGGGTGGGTCGTCGGAACCTCTAACAGATAGCGCTCAGCGTACACCTTCAACACGCCCAACTCGTAGGGCAGCGACGTATCGAATGTGGCGTCAGCGCAGTCTTGATAAGGAAAAATCCAACGCCTTTCGCCCCGGCGCACAGAGTCCCAGCGCAGAATGTTGTCTGCCGCACTCAGGCCGCGGGTGTGGCGATCCCGCACGATACGCCTCAGCAAGCGCACATCGGAGACGTGTACCCTCGCCAGACGGTCGAAGGACAACTGCGCTAGCGGGCAAACGAAGATTCGAAATACTTCGCGCTGGGTCAAACCAGGGAGTAGCGCGGGGTTCAATCCGTGGATCCCCTCCAGCATCACCAAATCTCGCTCCTCCAAACGCAGCTCTTGGCCCCCTTCTTCATGGCTCAAACCAGTCAAGAAGTCGTAGCGGGCGGTGCGGACCGCCTCGCCTTTCAACAAGCGTCCGAGATGGTCACGCAATAGCTCCAGGCGCAGTGCCGAAAGCGCTTCATAGTCATACTCGCCGTGGGCGTCCTTCGGGGTCTGTTCGCGGTCGACGTAGTAGTCATCCAGAGAAATCGGAATCGGCCGGATCCCGTTGACACGCAGCTGAACCCTAAGACGCTTGATGAAAGTGGTCTTTCCGGAGGATGAGGGACCAGCAATCGTGATCACGCGCACCCGCCGTCCAAGGTTGCGAATGCGATCAGCGATCGTGCTCAAGTGCTTTTCGTGAAATCCCTCGCTGACGGCGATCAGCTCATCGACGTCGCCTCGGATGCAGGCAGCGTTGAAATCCCCGACTCCGGTGATGTGCAACCCGCGCAGCCAAGCCTCCGTGTTGCGGGTCATCTTCTTGCTCTGCCGAGCCGCAGCCAGCGCTTCATGCACTCCCGAAGAAGGCGCCGCATCGGGATCGACTGGGTCGTCATCGGCCTCCATTGTCAGCGCAGGTGGGGGAGCTGAGGCCGCGCGCCCGTAGGTGAGTACCAGGTGAATTCCCTCGGCCAGTACCCCAAACTTCTCGAGCGGCTGCGTGCTCGGCAACAGCGGGCCCATGCGTAATGTGTACAGGGAGCCGTAGCTGACCAACGGTACCGCCGGGTCACGCCAGGTTCTGAGCAGCTCCGCGATGTCTCGCCACCCCGAGGACTGGAAGTAGGCCCTGGCCTCATCCACCGTCCACCACTCCTCGCGCAGCGCCCGCCCCTCGCGCGCTAGCTCCAACATCCTACTTTCCAAGGCACGCGCCATCGCTGGAGCAGTCTTTTCGTTCAGCCCAGGAACGCTCAAGCGTTGCCCCAAGCCAACTGAATTAGCCAAACGAACCCGTTCGGCGCCGGGCACATCGTTGGCCGCTTCCAACAGCAAAAGCCCAAGACTCATGCGATAAATGCGCTGGCCCTCCAAGCTGGCAACCGTGAGCGGAGCCAGCTCACAGTCGGATGAGATCGGAGTATTCAGGGCGACTGCTTTGCGATTGATCAGCGCTGCCACCACCAATTGACCGTCAATGCTCTGCGGCAGGAGCTCTTGCGCGGCGGTGCCCAAAGAAACGGACTGCTCGCTGAAGTGCCCATTCCCATTGGCGCCCCCCACACGCACGCTCACCGTTCGTCGACGCGGGAGCGAGCGTTCGTGCAACAGTGTCTTGAAGCTGTGGGTCATCTGTGCCAGGCGATCCCCCACGCCTTCGACCATGGCTTGCAGCAGCGACAGCGCAATCCGGGGCTGTTGCTCCACCAGGCGCTCGTAGCTGTCCGCGCTGAGTTTCAGCAAGGACAGCTCAGTGGTGGCAACCACGGACGCAGCCCGGGGACGCGCCGATATCAACGCCAGTTCCCCGAAATGTTCCCCAGCCTGCAAATGCCCAAGTTGGGTGTCGCCCTGGCGGATCTCCGCATGCCCCTGGGTGACCCAATACATGGCTCGATCTTGGTGCCCTTCAGTGACCACCTCTTCACCAGCCGCAGCCTGCAGCGGGGTCAAGTACCGGCTCAGCTGTTGGCGTTCGACTTCCGTCAGACGCCGCAGCAGGGCGTTGCTACGCACCGCGCTTTCAGAATCCGACGCATCAACCGACACAAACCAGGTTGTTCTCGATCGACGGACGGGAATCAAGCTCTCAGTTGAGCCCCGAAAACCGGGCTTCGGCTCCGAGGCGCGGAGCAGCCGGGTTTGGCAGGGTTACGGGGGCCCTGGAGGTAAAGAGCTGCGTACGTAGTCTGAAAGCTCGCGCTTTTGGTCGGCGCTGCGTTCAGCGCCCAGCCGAAACCCGCAGAACACCACCAGCACCAAGGACCCCGCGACCGGAAAAGCCAACAGCGCCGTGGGGGTCTGTCCCATCACCCACTGCCCATAAGAAACGCTGAACGCCACGAGTAGCAGCACCGCCAAGGCGCTCCCCCCGAGCATGCACAGACCGAAAACATGCGGATGCTGCACGAACCGTCCACTCAAACGGCAACCGCTGTCAGTCTTTTCCAGATCAACGGTCAGCTGCGGCGACCACAGATGCTGGCGTCCACTTGGCACATGAATTTCGATGCGCCCCTCCGCTACGATGCCAGATATCGGGCACGCGTCAGAGCGCAGCTGCGCGGACAGAGCTTCCTCGACCACCTCCGGCGGCAAAGGACTGGTCAGTTCAAACTCGGCACCCGAGCGCGCACCCATGACATTTACATGTTAACCCCAACCCCACCAGCTCGGAACAATCTTCAGCCCAACCAAACGCCTGTTATCGCAACACGGAAAGTTACGACAGCTCCTGTGCAAGCGCGCAGATTATGCAGAGACGAACGTTCACCCGGGCTGTAGGTCGCGGGCCTCACTCACGCTGGCACGATCCATTCAGGAACGACGTGCGGCTCACCTCAGCCGGGACACACGGGAGCGCAGCCCTCGCGGCTGAAGCAATCCACGCATGCTGCGGTGCATTCGCTATCGCAGTCTTGCCCGACCAATTCGCAGTCACGGACGCACTTCATGCGATCGCACGCTGCAACGCAGGCTTCTTGGGATGACACACACATCGACTGACATGCCGTGCGTTCCCCTCCGCATGCCAACGTCACATCTTGGCAGGCGGTCGGCGTCCTTGCATCCACGGCGCTGGGGGTTCCAGAGTCAGCCAAGGTGGCGCCCCCATCATGCTCAACGGGGCCAGCATCGGCATCCGAATCCACGGCGGAGTCCCCGGGCGGAAGCTCATGGTTGGAGGCATCGTCGTCGGCCACCACATCATCGCCAGCGTCATCGGGCGTCACCAGGCCCGCGTCGTCGGCTGGTTCGTCCGGTCTGTCGTCGCTCAGATCGAAGCGGTCGAAGTCATGCGTGCACGAGCACATGAGCAGTGCCGTGACGAATGCCTGTGTTAGTTCGCTGCCCCCAACGCTGATCACAACTGGCCTTGCACGATGATGCGGTCGAGCGTCACGCCGACCCGCACACCATCATGCTCGTCCTCCGCGTCTCCGTCGAGGACGAAGAGCGTCACAGCCCCGGAAAACCCAATGATTCCTACGGCCAGGCCGATGTTGGCCAAAAGTTGCTGATTTTTTCCGTCATCGATGCGCTGCTCTTCATCGACAGGACACCGATCATCAGGGCAAGCCTGCTCCAGATCGTTCAACGTGTCGTTACTCATCAGCCCGAACACGGTGAATGCCCCCATGCCCACCGCGCCGACGCCAGCAGCCGCAAATGCATAAGGCTGCATCGACTGGTGAGTCGCTGGTGGCAGCGAGGCGCGGCGCGGAGTCACCGCAGTTGGTTTCGCAGCTGGCGGTGTAGGAGGCGGCTTTAGCTCGAACTCCACATCTTCGGTTTGTCCGGCGCTCAGCTTCAATTCGCGACGCTCGACCACCGGCGCGGGATCCGCCGGGGCTTCGAGTTCCACCACGACGACCCCTTGCATGGCGGGCACCGGCTCACTCCACGCAGTACGCCTGATGGTTTCACCATTGACCCTCACGACGGTCCCCGCCGGCGGATTCAAGATTGTCAATCGGACGAAGGCCAGCTGAGCCTCGAGTTGCTGGCGTTCTTTGCCGGACGCTTCGGCGGTCCGATTGTAGCGCGGCTCGAGCTTGCCTAACTCCAACGCCTCGACCATTGTCGACCCAAATTCGTTGTAGGCCTCAATCGTCCGCCCCAACGCCTTCAGACAGCGCGCCCGATAAAGCCTTGCATTAGGACTGGCCACGATAGCGCGGGAAGCTTCAAATTCCGCCAAGGCTTGCTCGTAGCTGCCTTGATCAAACAGTTCCTTGCCTTTGAGAAAGCGGCTCTGTGCCTGTTCGCGCTGCACCGGCGTCGCGGACACCGGATCACTGCCGGCGGCGTGCACGTCATCGGACGCCCAGACCGGCGAATGCGACAACGCTCCAAACAGAAACGTCGTAATCAACAGAGTGCGCGTGTTCACGCGCTGCACGCTCAGATGCCCTCTGGCTCGTAGCCGATGGCCTTGCGCGTGGGCTTCTTGGTCTTATGACTGGTGTTCAGTTTCACGGCTGGCTTCTGATGAGCAGGCGCTTTGACTTCCGCTGCGGCGGCAGGCTCTGGAGTTGTGGGTAGCGGCTCCACGGGAGGAACCTCAATCTTAGCTACTTTTGACGAAGCGTCGACGGAAGGTGTTTTCGCAACCTGGCCGGCGGGTTTGGACTGGTCCTGATCGGGCTCAGCTTGAAGTGTGGTAGGCGCGACTACTGGCACAGCCGGATTGCTCGTCCCTAGCCAAAAACCGACCAAGAGCGATGTCAGTACGGCCGCGGCGGTCAATCCCAACCACGCGAAACCAGGTGTGCGATGGGCGGAGAACCACATACCCGAGTGACGCACCGGGCGCGTACTCGAGGCGCTTGCCCCAGGCGGGTGTACGCTCGGCGATGCCACCGCGAACACTTCCCCACTCACGGCTGCGCTGACCGGGAGCGAAACGGAGGCAGACCGCAACGCAGTCGGCGTGATGCCCGACTCACTGAGCGTGCGCTCTGCAGCCGAAACGGTAAGGATTGCCGTTTGTGCGGCGTGGCTATCCCGGCACAAGCCACGCACGGTGTCAGCCAGCTCTTGGCGTGTCGCCACGTGGCCAGCGGAAAGCGCTTCAACCCCTTCGGCGAAGGCGCGCGCGGATGCCCAACGTCGCGCAGGAGACCGATACAGCGCTTCGATAGCCACGTCCAGCAATGGATCTGCCCAAGCCACGACCGCCGGCTGATTGCGATCAGGTGTCGCACCGGTGACACGCCGTCCCGTCACGACTTCATACAGCATCAGGCCCACCGAGTAGATATCCGCCTGCTGATCGGCTTCTAACCCCGAGCGCACCTCTGGGGCTAAGTACGGACGTTGCTCCCGCGTCGGCCGCGTCATTGGCTGCCAATACAGGCTGAGCGTGCCCTCTGAATTGATCACGATACAGCTGGGGTTCAGCGTCCCGTGGCAACGCTGAGCCGGAGGACGCAACAGGTTCGTGTGCACGGGCTGCAAAGCCTTGAGTACTTCTAGCACGACCCTCAAGTGCAGCTCGGGCGACATCGCCTTGCCCAGCTCCTCGCGCAGGCGTTCATATGTGACGCCAATCGACTCGCCCCACTGGGCGCCTTCGGCCTCGCGCACGACGCCGTGTTCATCCACGGCGACCGCGGTTTCTCGATCTGCTTCGAGTGGACGCATGGAACGCCCCTTTGGCCGCACCGTATCCCTTTCAAACGTGTCCCGTTCGAAGAGATCCGATGCGTGAGACGCAGCCTGAGATGTGGAAGATTTGTTAGTGGAGCTCACGTTGGTCAATTATCAGCCGCAGAGATTTCTTGTTTCGAGGATGCCCCGCATCGCAAAAAAAGTGTCCGATGCGTACCTTTCAGGGTTACTTCTGGCGCCAACGCCGCAAGAGGTTTCGCTGGCGCTTGAATCGCGACGCTCCACTCAGAAACAGATGAGCTAGCCCTGCTTGGACGCACACCAGAGGGAAGTATCTCACCCGCACTCTCACGCCCCCCGACCGGACGCAAGGATTTGACCCCGGGCAGCCCCTGGTGCAATAGCTCGCCCGGTGACAGCAAAGCCGGACGAAGCCAAAGCTGCCGGACGCGGAGGCCTGGCCCTATCGGCGGCCAAGGTCTACTTCATGGCGCTCGGTTTGGCGCAGCAGATCGGCCTAAGTTGGCTTCTGCAAGACGGCTACGGTGCCCTTCGGGGGGCACTGTCACCCGCCAGCATCACCTATAATCCGCTGATCTCCGCGGGCGTCCAAGGCATGAGCTGGAGCGTCAGCCGAGCGCACCCGGGACAGCAGCGTCGCGCGATCGTCAGCGGGCTGCTGCTGCACGCGGGCTTGGCGCTGCTCACGGCTGCCGGCT
Source organism: Polyangiaceae bacterium (assembly GCA_050304975.1). Taxonomy (GTDB): domain Bacteria; phylum Myxococcota_A; class Polyangia; order Polyangiales; family Polyangiaceae; genus SZUA-265. The sequence goes on along the minus strand of JBNLEN010000014.1, from coordinate 8,155 downwards.
TCTTCGCACTGGCTCCCCTTTTGGGAGCTTGGCTGGGCTCCGAGTACCTGGTGCCGGCGTTTCGTGTGCTGAGCTTGGTGGTGCTGTTTTATGGGCTGTACGCACCGCTAGTCGGCATCCTGAACGGCCAGCGGCGATTCCTCGCCCAGGCCGTGCTGGACATGCTGGCGGCAACGCTACGAACAATCGCGTTGTTCGCCGGGGCCTGGTGGCTCTTGAAGCAAGGAGCCGCCCAAGCCGTCGTCGGCGCCAGTTGGGCGTTCGCGTTGGTGATCGTGGTGATGATCGCCCTGACCGCCGCGCTGGTTTGGCGCTCCGCGACCGAGCCAGCCGCCAGCCACGACAGTCACCCGGCGCGCATGCGTCAGCATCTTGGTTTCATCGTGCCGGTTTTGGGTTCGCAGATCGCGCTCAATCTATTGCTGCAAGCGGACACGAACACGCTCCGCGGTTTTGCCACACGGGCGGCCTTGCAGGCGGGCTTGGAGCCCAATCAGGCGGACGCGTTGGTCGGCGCCTACAATGCGGGACAGCTATTTGGCTTCTTGCCTTATCAGCTACTCGTCGGGATCACGTTCATCTTGTTCCCGATGTTGGCCAAGGCCCACGTCTCCGAGGACCAGCAGGCCGTCGCGCGTTACGTGCGCACAGGCGTCAGAATCGCGCTATTGCTCACCGGCGTGGTGGTCAGCGTCAGCTCGGGGATTTCTCGGAGCTTGCTGCGGCTGGTGTTTCCGCCGCAGTTCGCCGAACTCGGGACGGAAGCGATGCAGCTGCTCACGCTGGGATTGTCTGCCTTTGCGTTGTTCGGCGTGTTCGCCACCGTGCTCAACAGCCTCGGTAAACAATGGCTCTCCCTGCTGATCACCGTCAGCGCTTTGGGCGCGGTGTTCGGCCTCAATTGGCTGCTGGTGAGCGGCGTCGAGTTTGGCCCAGCGCTGCTCAATCGCACTGCGCTCGCGACTTCCGTCGGGGTGTGTCTGGCGGCACTCCTATCTGGATTGGCCGTACGTCACTACGCTCGCTCCTTGGCATCGCCCGTCACCTGGCTGCGAGTGGCGGGGGCCACGGCGGTCTGCATCTTCGCTGGGCGCTTACTGCCCGAGTTGACTCGACCACTGACGGTGCTGGTGGCGCTGGCGGTCAGCGGGCTGTACCTGACGCTGCTCATCGCCACCGGTGAACTCTCGAAGCAAGATCTGGCGCGCGCCAAAGCGCTCTTGCCGACGAAGTGAACACAGGGAGTCGAACTTCACGCGGGCTCTGAAGCCGCCTGCAGCAGTGGCCCCCGCGGCGGACGCAAACCGCCCCCCTCGCCCCAACCGCAGCGAACGACGCGTTCGCAGCCCCACGTCGAGTCGGCACACCGGAAGCGGCTTGGGTCACTGGACCGCATGCCGGCGGGGATGCCCAGCGCCGTGGCCGGCTTTCCTAACCGATTCAGCAAGCAGCCGATTCAGCAAGCAGCCGATTCAGCAAGCAGCCGACTCAGCAAGCAGCCGACTCAGCAAGGCTCAGTGTTCGATGGCTTCGCGCACGAACAGATCTTCAAGCGTTTCGTGGCGCGGCACGACCTCCGCCACGCTGACATTTTCTGCGATGGCTTTCTGCAGCAAGCGGCTCAGCTTGTGTTCACCTTCAACCTCAATCACCAAACGATTGCGGACCCGTTTGGCCGACAGTTGCTCCCCAGCACAATAGTGATCGAACGCTTCGGGCGCGTCTAGCAACGTGACATCTGTGCGTTTGACATCGCTCTTCAGCAGCTCATTCAGCGCGCCCCGCACGACCACTTTGCCCCGGCGCAGGATCGCGACGCGATCACACAGCGTCTCGACGTCACTCAGAATGTGCGTGGAGAAGAAGATGGTGCGCCCCTGCCGGCGTTCTTCCAAGATCAAGTCCCGCACTTCTTTGCGACCAACAGGATCTAGCCCGCTCATCGGTTCATCCATGATGATCAGCTCGGGATCGGCGACCAGCGCCGCGGCCAATCCCGTGCGCTGCAACATCCCTTTGGACAAGCGCCTCACCGGCCGATCCGCGGCGTAGGCGATCCCCACCTGCTTCAACACTTGCTCGGTGCGGTCTCGAGCCGAGCCCCGCCGTAAACCCGCCAAGCGGGCACTCAGACTGACGAACTCACGCGGCGTGAGGTACGGATACACGTACGGGTTCTCCGGTAAGAACCCCAAACGTTGACGCGCTTTCGGATTGTTCACCGGAAGCCCGAACATTTCGGCGCGTCCGCCGGTCGCGGCGATCAACCCGGCCAGCACTTTGATGGTCGTGGTCTTGCCAGCACCATTGGGTCCGAGGAATCCGAAGATGTCGCCGGCGTGGACCTCAAACGAGATCCCCTTCACGGCGTCCACCTTGCGCATCCAAAAGCCCTGGCGGTAGGTCTTCTTTAAGTCCTGAACTTGGATCAGCGTTTGGCTCATCAGTACGCACAATAGCGGCTTTGGCGCTTCTGGAGAAAATCCCGCCAACATTGCAGAATTCCTTATGGAAAACGGGTGGTACACCGGCTCGCGTCGGGCGCGGAGCTGGCCCGCGGTGTGTTCCACCAGTACAAGCGTGATCACGCCCATTTTCTGCTGCGACCCTGAGGTGTTAGAAGCTTTGCAACGCGGGCACCGGGGTGTCTGCAGGTATAGGACCCGAACGCATGAGAAAATCTGCCATCCCGGCCATCGCAGCATCCGCTTGCTGGTGGCTCGCCGTGCTCACCATCGTCGTACCGTCCGGCGCGCAAGTTCCGCCGCCTCCGGGTCCTGCGCCGCCCCCGCCTCCACCGGCGGCTCCCCCGGCGGCGCCAACCTCGACGGCTCCATCACCGGCCGCGCCGGCTCCTGCCACCGGAGCGACCCAAGCTGATCCTCTCGCCAACTCCAATCCAGACGTGCAGGCGCCAGCGCAGCCTGCGCCAGCGCAGCCCGGAGCTCAGCAGCCCGGAGCCCAGCAGCCCGGAGCCCAGCAGCCCGGAGCCCAGCAGCCCGCTCAGGCGACTGCAGCACCCGCCGCTGAGCAAGCGGCAGTCGTGGGCGAAGAGGAGTTCGATCCGAACACCAAAGAGCGCCTATGGCAGCTGCGAACCCAGTCCGGGTTGCGCGGCTCGACAGGCATGTTCCGGACCTATTACGCCGGCTCAGCGCCAGTCGGGACATTCCGTTTCGGCCTGCTCAGCAGCTACTATTCGGGCAGCGGGTTCTTGTGCCCCCAGTGCGAGGCGCCTGATGGCGGCCCCGCAGACGTCAAAGATGACGTCAGCCGCGTGGGCGCGCATGTGCAGTTGAGCGTCACCCCGTTCGAGTTCTTGGAGGCCTACCTGGGTGTGCATTCCACCGCCACTTCCAACGACCGCGGCGACCCCGAACTGCTGCAAGTCCTCGGCGACACCACTTGGGGCGTCAAGGCCTTCATGCCCCATGAGGCAGACCAAGTGTTCACCGCTGGTGGCGCCTTGGAGCTGTGGTTCTTGAACGGCACCGGCAATGTCGGGATCGACGGCGCCAGCGTCGCGCTGCGCGCGCTGTCGACGTTGGACTTCAGCAACCGCAGCGAAGCCTCGCAGCGGGTACCCCTGCGTCTCAACTTGAACCTGGCGTACGTGTTCGACAATTCCGGCAACCTGGTCGAGTCGACCGAAAACGAGCGCCGACGTCGGATCACTCGAGTGGAACGCTATGGCCTCAACGTCAATCGCCTGGATCGCTTCGTTCCCGCGCTCGGCATTGAGGGTACGTGGGAAGTCGTGCGTCCGTACTTCGAGTGGTCAATCGACATCCCCATGAACCGCCAGGGCTACACCTGCGTGCGCAACGACGTCCATGCGAGCGATTCTTGCTTGAGCGATGACGCCCGGTTTTCCGCGGTCCCGGCCCGCATGACGTTGGGCGCGCGCGCTTATCCTTTCATGGATAATCTGGCATTCCATCTGGCGCTGGACATTGGCACCGGCGGAACCAACGCCCAATTCTGGGAAGAGGTTCAGCCAGAAACGCCCTGGAATTTCTACTTCGGGGTGGCCTATGCGGTGGATACTCAACCGGTCGTGAAGGTGCGAACGGTCGAAGCCAAACAAGCAGAGCCGCCGCCGCCTGAGCCGCAGTACTTCATCGAAGGCGTCGTGATCGAGGCGGGCACCGAGAATACGCCCGTACCCAACGCGATCGTGCGCTACGAGGGACGCAGCCTGACGGGCATGGTCGCCGGCGACGCCGGCCAGTTCCGCAGCGCGCCGGTGGAGCCGGGCTCTTACACCTTCGCGGTCACCGCGGAAGACTACGAACCCGGGCAATGCACCATCACCGTGGATCCCAACACCGCCCAACCCATTGACGGCCCGGCTGCGGCTGGCGCTCAGCCTGTAGCTGGGCCGGGAGCAGCAGCTCAACCAGGGGCTCCTGGGCAACCCGCAGTGCCCGGCGCTGATGCTCAGGCTGGCGTAGCGCTCGGCAGCGACGGTGTGCAAGCCGGCGCGACTGGCCAAGCGGCTGCGCCTGCTGGCCAAGCTGGCCAAGTCCCGGCCGCCCCGCCGCCGACCAAGTTCCTGACCCGCGTCCGCTGCGAGCTGAAGGCCAAACCCAAGGTCGGCAACGTGGACGGCTTCCTGCTCGACGGCGACACCAATCAACCGATCGGCGGCGCACGTGTGACCATCACGGATCCCCTGGGGCGGTCACTCACGCTCGAGGCGGATGAGCAAGGCGCATTCCGCTTCGAAAACGTGCCCCCCGGCAACGTGCAGATCTCTGTGCAAGCAGACGACTACATGCGGAGCTCCCGAGCCGTTGAGATCCTACCGCGACAAGACGTTGAAGCGAAAATCCGCGTGTTCAAACGGCCGCGTCGGGCGAACGTGGTCGCCACCAAGAATGAGGTCAAGTTGCGCAAGCCGATCTTGTTCAACGAGGGCACCGCGGAGCTGACGCCCGAGTCACAAGGCCTGGTCGATGAGATCGCAGCCCTCTTGCGGGAACGTGCGGAGCTCGGCCCGATTGAAGTGCAGGGGCACACCGACAACAGCGGAGCACCCGACTTCAACATGCAGCTCAGCCAAGAACGTGCAGCCGCCGTGCGCCAGGCTCTGATCCGCAACGGCGTCGACGCATCGCGCCTCACCGCCAAGGGTTATGGCGATACGCAGCCGCTCAAGCCGAATGACAGTGACAAGAACCGCGCCCTCAATCGGCGGGTGCAGCTGATCATCCAGCAGTAATCGAATGCGACGGGGTGCCGCGCGGCCTCGGATTCAGTCGCGCGGCAGACTCAGCCCCGGGTGTTAGTCGCGCGGCAAGCGCGGAAACCAGCCTCCGACGGACACTCCCCAGGAGAAGTAGCGGGGGGCGACGTCGACCACGGCGCCAAAGCGCCACGCGTAGTCCTCCGGCCAAATGCCGAACACATCCCAGCTGCCAACGCGCAGGTCCACCCCCCCCGTGCCGTGCAGGCGTTCGCGACTGGTTTCAAACCGGGTCGGCTCCAGGTAGCTGCCAGCCCGCAGCTTGAGCAGATCGGGCCAGATCTCGGTCTCGACCCCGAGGCGCGGCGAAAATACGACCCTCTCCCCCGAACGATTCACTTCCTGCGACAAGAATGACTCGATGCCCACTGCGTTGTGCGCCCTCCCCGACACCAGGACGGACGCTGACATCAATAGATAGAAGCGTGAGCGCTGCCGCCACGTCTCCCGCATCGCCCGAGCAACGGTTTGCTGAACCCGTTCGAGCTTCTCTTCCGCGGCCTCGCTTTCTTGCTCGTACTCCGCGTTGATGCGCTCGCGTTCAACATCACTTTTGGCCCCTCTCAAACGAGCGTCGCGCCGCTGCCGCCTGTGCAGCTCCGCGAGGCGATGCTCCAGCCATTGTTTCTCGGACAAATCGTCGATCGAGCGCCAGCGTGGATTGAACGGCCTGGTCCCCAACTGAACCGCCAAGCCCAGGTTGAGGTCCCAGGGCACGCTCAGGCGTTTGGGTAGATACAGGCCATCAACATCGCTGAGGATCACGTCGCCGTCGGCGTTGGGCAGCAAATTCTCGGAAAAGGAAACGATGGTCTCGATGTCAGAGCGGTAGGCTATCCCGATGCGATAGGGCTGCCCGTTCGGGCGCCACAAAAGGCCCACCTCCGGACCTGTTCCGGTGATGGCAAACGCCCCGCTGTCTTCTGAATCGTCGTCGGCCGAGGTGCGTCTCACGGTGTCGAGACTCATCGAAACGTTGCGCAGGCCCACACCCAACATCAGCTGGCCATCAGCCCAAGCGTTGGCGAACTGGGTGTGGACTACGGCGATCACCGCGCCCAGCTCGTTGCTGGCTTGCGCGGTATCCGTTTGCCGGAAGCTGTAGTTCTGAACTTCGGCGGTGAGCCCAACTCCAAAGCTGCCCCACTGCAGATTCAGGGCTGGAGTGACGAAGAGCGACGTATCCGGAGAGTTGTACAGCTCGGTCTTCGCGCCGCTGTTGAAGAAGTCCACCCCCGAAACGGTCGCGGGGAACGTCAATCCGATCGCCGGGTAGAAGTCGAAATAGTCGATCGAATAAAACGGGCGTACAGCTGGCGTCGCCGGGTTCTGCAAGCTGCCATCAATGTCTTCCGCGATCGCGACATAGGCGCCGCCAAGCCCTGTCACGCGGGTGCCTGCGAACACCGGGCCTTGATACAGATCGATCGCGTACTCACTGGTCGCGATGGCGTCGCCGTTGGCTCCCAGCGGTCCGGCGCCCTCAGCTGGGCTGACCAAGCTGAGCAGCAACGTGATGCCAAGACCACGCGGGCCAACCACAAATGCAATACGCCGCAGCGATACTCTCGCCGCGGCGCATTGTTTGCTCACTTGAGTCAGCCCAATTCTGCAACGACCCCGGCAGGGATCTGACTAGCGCCCTACTTCAGGTTGACGGCGTACTTCTTGCCGCATTCCCGCTGCAAGAGGTCTTGCAGAACCATCCGCACCAGCGGCTTGGGATCTACTCCCAGCGCATCGGCATAGTACCAGACGCTGATGGGTCGAAGCAGCACATCCGAGGTCTCCATCTTCACGATACGCGAAGGTGCGGACTGATACAGCTCGGCGAAGGCACGCAAGCCAACACCCTTGGATTCGCGCAGGTCGCGCAGGGCCTTACCAACCTGCACCTTTTGCGTTGCCTTCTTACCAACCTCTACTTGGTATTCCAGCTCATCTCGCTCCAAAAGGTCTTGAAGCGTCGCCGCCAAAGCCTGCTCCAATGGAACGCGCAAAAGCTTTGCCAGCTGCATCACACGCTCCAAGCTAAAAAGCTCAGCACCGCGTTCAACACGGCTGACTCGTGAAACGGTTGTGCCCAGTGTCGAAGCGATTTCAGCCTGTGTAACACCAGCTGACGAACGCGCTTCGCGCATAAGATTTCCGAGGTTTCTCATGACAGTAGTGGTGTGCTCTTAGCACGCATAACTCAGCGAATTCTAGACCTAGTACGAAAAGCGACAGCTCGCTGGCCAAGCAAAGTTTTCATCATCAGCGGCGCGGTAACCTTTTCGGGCAAACGAATAGTCAAAAGCACTTGACGCTCATGAGGCAGTTCCCTATTCACGCCCACCTTTTCTTGCGCATTGGGCGTTATTGAACCGCGAACACGCCGCCAATGGCAGCTATGCCACCGTGAACGTGTCGGGAATGTGTCCGTTTCACCGCAACACCGTTCACATTTGAGTGCCGACACACGTAGCGCGCTTGATGTTTGATAGTTTGCGCCCTGTCGCCATTGCAGTCTTGCAACGCAGGCCACATGGCCGAGCTATGAGCTACGGTTTCTCGCAGCAATGCTGGCGTTCGCTCGCGTCGACATATTCATCAGCTTCTTTCGAAGCGCCACGCTCGGCCGCTCGCGGTCGCGGGCGAACCAGGTCTAAAGGCCCGCCTGGCGGTCCGCACGAACCGAAAGACCCCCAAGGGTCGGACGGTGGACGAGACAGTGGGCCAAAAAATCAGCCCTGCGGTCATGTGCCTTCGCCCGCCAAGCCAGCGTTCAGTGACAGCGATCTGGGCAGCGGTGCGGGTATCTTCGGTCCCCCGCAAAATGGCTTTGCTAGCCGGGACTGGGGTGATATAGACCCGCTCCGTCTTGCGGCAAGCAGTCGCACGGCCCCCACGCGAAGGTGGCGGAAT
>JBNLEN010000013.1:0-72440 GCA_050304975.1 Polyangiaceae bacterium | reverse complement strand
GCATCACCTCCTGCTCGCGGCTCAGATTGCCAACCCTACCGACACCAAGCTCGAGCAGCGGCTGTGTCATGAGTTGAAGATGTTCGGCTGCGTCGGCAAAGCGACGCTGCGTGATTCCACGAACGAGATCAAGAACGAGCTCGCCGCTTTCAATGGCAGCGGCGAACCAAGCCGGGTCATCGCCCGAGTCGATGCCTTGTTGGATGAGCTGAGTACGGCGCGCAACGCTTGGCGCAACCTCAATCACGAGCATCCGCAACTGCCCCTGGCGGTGCGCGAAAGCTACGGCTACGTGGACGAGTACTTGAGCCTGGACGTGGAATTGAAACTCGCCGGAATCGTGGCTGAGCTGGACCAACTCGGCCCCACCCCCTCGCTGACAGCACTCCGCGAACGGCTTCGTCAGGTGCTGGTGGAGGAGCGCAGCCATCGTCGACACTCAGGCTACCCAGACGTGCTGCAGCAGGGCGACGTGCTCAGCTTTCGCTTGAGTTTGCTCAAGAAGTTCATCCACTCCGCCCTGTGGTTGGAGATCAGCAAATCCAAGCACGGCGCGGGCGCCGCCAACGTGACTGCCGGTATTGCTGCAGGCACCGCTATGTTCGTCGCTGTGGTCGCGACGGTGGTCCACACCAAGTGGTTCGCGATCAACTCCTGGGGGTTCGTCATGGCGGCAACCCTGACCTACATCCTCAAGGATCGATTGAAGGATTGGCTAAAGGGCTCCCTTGGCAAATCCGTGGGGCGACATCTATTCGACTACTCCGTGGATGTCACGGATCCGAAGACGGACGAAAAGATTGGGCGCTGCCGTGAAGCCTTCTCCTACCTCGACACCAAACACGTCCCCGAAGACGTATTGGACATCCGCCGCTGCACGGAGACCACCTCCATCGAAGTCGAAGCTAAACCGGAAGTCGTGCTCAGATACGAAAAGCACGTGAGTCTCAGCGGGCACGCACTGCGCGAACGGGCCCACCTACAGCGTTACGACCTGAACGACATCATTCGCTTTGATTTGAGGCATTTCTTGGCCCGCGCCGACGATACCGCGAATCCCCTGCCGATCTACAACCCACATACGGATCGAGTCGAAAACGTCGACGCCAAGAAGCACTACCACATCAACATGGTCTTCGTCTTCTCGCGCGAAGGGGACGAACACCCCGCCTATCGACGCATCCGACTGGTGTTCGACAGCTCCGCCATTTTGCGTTTGGACGACGTTCCTCTGCAGGGCGAGGGCCAGCTTTGTAGCGTCCCGGGGTCATTGATGCCAAGTAAGCCCCGCGACAGTCAGTTCGCCGCCTAAGCCCTGCGTCGCCGAACGACCGGACTCGACGAAGACTCAGTCGGGCCTAGTTCAGTCGGGCTTGATGCTGAGTGAGTCCACTTCGGCTTGCTCTTCACGCCATGCCAGCCGAACCCGAATGCGCGAGCGGCCGCGCTCACGTCTGGCGTCCAATTCGAAGTCGACCAAACGCTGAGGAGCTAGTTGCAAGGAAACATCCTCGCCCTGCAGACTCAGCTTGCCAGATTCCAAGCCATCCGCGATGGCCCGCAGATAACTGGCGACGGTGGCGCGATCCGCCAATGCCTCGTGGGTGAGCTCTTTCTTGCGACTGGGCTTACGTTCGTTCGGTTTAGTCATGGGTCAACACAGCGATAGTAGCACCTCGGAGAGGCCCTTGGGGTCGTGAATCCAGCGGCCGCCCCGCTCGGTGAGGATTGGAGCGTCAACCACTTGAACTCCCTGCGAACGCAAAGAATTCGGATCCAGGCCGTTCTCGTACGCGTCGGAGCGTGAGTCGTACAGCACCATGTTCAGGATGTGGTCCAGATGAACTCGTGGCCCCGCATCTCGGCGGACCACATCCACGAGTGCGCTCACGGCATCCGTGACTTGCATGCCTAGCTGCTCCGGATCGTGGCCCACGTTGGGAATGTATACTTTGGGCACGTTCACCGCGGCGATGGCCTGCCCCACCCCACGCGGCAACAAGTTCGCCATCACGCTGGTGTAGAAACTGCCCATTGGGAATATCAGCAGGTCCGCGTGGTGAATCAGGCGCAGCACCTTGTCCTCCACCTTGGCGTCAACCGGCTTTGGATCGTGCAAACTGTCAACCAGATACAACCGGCGAATCCCTTGCTCCAGCGGACGCGTCTCTTTGCCGGTCAGATTGTGCTGCCCGACGACCACCGAGCCATCCTTCAGCTCCGCCGCCAGGTGATACTCCGTATCCGCCGTGGGCCGAACCAGCCCTCTGACTTCCAGCAGCTTGGAAAACAGGAACAAGGTCGACTCGATGTCTCGCTCTTGAGCCAAGTAGCCCCCGGTCAACAACAGATTCCCGATGTTGGCCCCCGCCAGATCGAAGCTCTCCGGCGCGTCTTCCACGAAGAACCGCAGGTGCGTCCGGATGATGTGACGCATCGGCTCCGGCACTTCCGCCACCTGCGGGTGAATGCCTGTCACCATCTCCGACAGCTCTTGCCGCAGCTCAGCCTGGGATTTGTCCTTCGCCATTCGATAGCAAAAGAGTCGATAGATCTCAGGATTGCCGCGGGTGCTCTCGTCCGCCAAAGCCACCAAGCGATTGCGCAAATCCCCAATCGACAGCATGTTGAACGCCGATCGGATCTCCGCAGAGCTGCCACCGGAGTCAAATGGGGTTATCAGGTGAATGCTGTTGTGCGTGTAGTGCTTGATCGCGCGGCTCAACGGTCGCAAGGCGCTACCGCCGCTAAAAAATAGGATCCGAGGCCCGAGCTCAGGTGCCCGCTCGCAGCGAGCGACGCGCATGGCATCCGGCAGTTTGACCGAGCGAGTAACGAGCGCGCGCACCGACATACGCTAGTTCTAGCGCGATTCCGCCAGCAATTGCAGACACCGATCACCGGCGGCGTCAAAATCAGCGCCACCCGTCACCTCATAGACCGCAACTTGGCTCAATTCCTCGATGTAGGGACCGGGGCGCGGCGGCTCCTTGCCAGACAAGAAGTTCCCGGCGGAGTCCATGTAGAACGGTCCGGGCCCCTTCATGATCAACTCCAGCACATCTGGACGCCTCCCCACATCGACGCGCTCGAAACGGGGCGCCCGCGAGTCATTCCGACGCCAATTGAGCACGACAAACGCGCTGATTGGCGCTGAAAGCGTCCAGCGACCGCTGCCGTAGACGCGCTCGATATCCACATCATACTTCTCTTCGAGCTGCCATAGGGCGTCTCGGTCCAGCTGCTTTAGATCTCGGACGCGCCGTTCGGGGAGAACACCGGTCAGGTCCGAGTTATTGAGCAGCGTCCCCGGGTTCACCCGAGGCTGCTTGGGCACGCCAAACATGTGCCCTGCGTGGATCAGCAGCCTATCATTGCTCACGAAGTTGAGCCCGCGGCTCATCAGACGTAGCGCCAGCGTCGACTTACCAGCGCCGGACGTCGCGGCGATAGCCAGCCCGCGCCCGTCAGCAACGACTCCCGCCGCATGGCAGAGTACACTGCCCTGATTCATCAGGTAGCTTAGATATTGGGCGATCACGAAGTTGATGATCTGGTTGTCATTGGCGAGACAATTGCCGATGGCCAGCAATACGTCCAGGCCCACCAAGAATTGCATCCCCGTGCGCACCTTCCAGATCACACGCCCGTCGCTTAGATCTGCGAATGCCTCCTTGCGGCCAACCTTGCCGCCTTCGCGCTTCCAATCCTGAAACTCCAAGCCGAAGTCGGGTTCTTCCGCTTGCACGGCGACGATGCGCAGCGCCTGAGAGGAGGCTGGCGCAAGGTTTGCACGAAAGTAGTCCTTCAGTCTGTCGAGTAGAGCGCCGGAATTGCTACTCACCACGACGGAAAAATCGCCGAACAGGAACCCAGCGTCCTGCAACTCCAAGCCCTCGACCGAGAGCTTTGCCAACTCTGCGAGCGTGCTGTTCGAAGCCACTTCGCTCATGTGGCCAGATCTTTGAGCTGGGCCAGCACATAATCCACGTACTTACCCGCAATGTCGATCCCCCCAGACTCGCGCAGACCTCGAAACCCACCAAATGCAGACACTTCGAACACCATCGGGCCTTGCGCAGTCTCCACGACGTCCACGGCCGTCAGCGACAAGTCGAACAAAGACTGCGCTTTCCGAGCCAGCTCAATGATCTCCTCGGACGGATCATGCGCTTCATAGTGCCCACCGCTTTTGGTCGTCGTGTTCCACGATTCGCGACCGCTAACGCGGGCGTAGGTGCCCACGTACTCCCCCCCCAAGAACATGATCCCCAAGTCCTTGCCTGGAATGTCGACCATTTTTTGAATGTACATGACCGGGTTCAGTTCGCGAAAAGCTCGGACCTTGGACTGCAAATCCGTGTCGTGGGAACGCAGCACTCGCATACCGCGGGCTTTGGTGGAAAACAGGGGCTTGAATACGGCAGATTCGAACTGATGCACCGCTTCCACTGCCTGTTCGGGGTCTTCCACAATCACCGTCGGCGGCATGGGGATCTCGCCAGCGGTGAGCGTCATCGTGCAGCTCAGGCGGTCCAACATGCGCAGCAGCGATGCTGGTCTGCTGAATACCTTGACCCCGCACGCCTCCGCGAAGCGCAACAGCTCAATCCGATCGAGCATGTCAGGTGAGTACTCTTTGCCCACCTTCTTGACGATCAGCGCATCAAACTCACACAGGTTGTGTCCTCTGTAGAGCAGCTCACGGCGGTGCAAGTGCGCCACGACATCAGCCAGATCAATGACGAGGCGAAACCCTGTCCGCTTTTCTACCCAGTCTGCGAGCGCTTCCGAAGACCATCCACCTTCAAAACCGACGACGCCGATGCGAAGCTTCTTGTTAGTCAAACAGGACCTCTGTTGGTAGCTCAAATTGGGCAGGGTCCTGTTCCCGGTGCGCGTGCACATACTGCAACATGAACCTGCTGCGCAGGAACATCTCACGGGATAGCGACTCGTCCAACACAAAGCGTGTCGAGCTAGCAAACGACCTGGCCAATCCCAAGGCCAGGCGCATCGGAAGGGTCCGATCGCCGTTAATTTTCGCAAAATTCAGAACAAAGTCACAGAAGCGTAACATTACTCCGCGGATCCTTCGGCGCACTTCGCTCTCGAAGACCTGCAAGCGAAAATTCGAAACGAGGAAGACGGAAGCGTCTTGGCAATAGTCCATGTGCCGTGAGCGGTGTAGGTCGATGAAACGCACCTGCTCCGAGTCGAAGTCGATGATGACATTGTCGATGTTCAAGTCGCCGTGAATAAACACAGAAAACGGACATTCCAAATGCTCATCCAAAGGCGCACACTCGCGCAGCAGCTCAGCAAACTCAGGGATCTCGACTGGGCCAATCCGGCCACCAGTCGTCACCAGCTCTGGGTGCACCGCGCGTACGTCATCCATTCGCGATGCCAATTGTTGGATGAATGCTGGTTTCGCCGGCTCCTCCCGCTTGGTACTGAGCCAGACGTCGTTCAACGTGCGACACAACTTGTCCAAAGCCAAGTTCAGCTCAGCGGCAGGAGCGCGCAAGAGCAGTTCCTCAAACGTCCTGCCTGATAGATATTCGAACAGGATCGCGCTGCGCGGACCCTCCTCATGGAAGGAGATGATATTGGGTGCGATACCCGGCACCAGCTCTTGCCAACGAGAGATGCTATCGCGTTCTTCCATCAGCTTGCGCGTCTTGCCTTCTTTGAAGATCACGGCCGCGCGGTTGTCCTCTCTAGTAGTCAGCCGAGCGATACGCGAACCAGACTTGGTCTCTCCCACGGCGTGCATCGCGACGTTCTCCAACTCTGACTCTATCTCCCCTTCACTCAACGAGTCTTCCAGCTGCCGCAGCTGCCCAAACTTGATCCGCTCACCCAGACTTGCAGACAATAATGCTTCACCGCCGTTGAGCAGCGAGTCACCCATTCTCTCCAGGTAGTGAGAAATAAACAGCACCGTGACGTACGCCTGAGCTTGTTCGCCGCTCTGCTCCAGATCCTTCAAGATTCGGCGAAGCATCTTGGAGTAGAGCTCATCCAGCTCCTGCTCTGAGCGGCAGACTTGCAGCGCCTGTTGCACGTCTTGACTTGCAACGGCTTTCTCCAAGCGAGCGACACCAGTCAGCACCTCCTCGAAGAACGGATCAAAATCGTAGTCCTCCAGAATACTAACGTCTTCCAGGTATCCTACCTGCTCACTGACGCGCTCACAGAAGTCACTGATGCGCTCGAGATTGACAGCAACAACCTCAAACGCCTTCAGTTTGGCAACGCTAGTCTGGTCGCCGGGCTGTATGCGCGCGGCCAAGGAGAAACACTTCGTTTGCACGAAGGTCTTCAGATTATCGATGTAATCATCTGAGGCTTGGACTTTCGTCAGTATCTTCCCCGCCGGATGCGCCACGTGCGCCTGGGTCCGCTGGACCTGCTTCTGTACCTCAATCAGCAGGAATTTAATGTTTTGGCTCAGTGCTTCGTAAAGTTCCATACCCCCTCAGCCGTCGGCGGCCTCCACAGTTGAACCAGAATCCGCGTTCTCTTCTGGCTGCGCCACGACGGCGATGGTCTCTTCGAGACGCGGAGCTGACCAGCTCAGCTCAAAACTGAAGCTTTCTTTGTCATCTTTGCGGGCAGCCTTGACCTTGACCTTCAGTTTGCCCGCGGGCTTCAGCTCAACGCGTTCGTCCCCCTGCTGCAGGAGTAGACTGCCGCGCTTGAGTCCGTCGACGATCGACGCGAAGTAGACGATCGCTTCTTCGCATTCCATTTCGTTCTTGAACTTGATCTTGGATTCATCTTTCTTGGACATCGTTCTCTCCTCAGGCAAGCCGCCGCAACCATCCTAGCAGTCGCCAGCGCCGCTGATATTGCAATTTTGGCGGTGGTTTTCCGGATTCGCCCGGTGCAGCGCCCAGATTTCCTTCGCTGCGCCCCCCTCCCCTGGTTTTGTCACACATTCGACAAACAACCAGGCTTCCACTGCCGGGGCAAACACTCCCCGAGCAGGTTCAGCTACAGCGCATGGTACTGAATGCCAGTACTTGTGCTGGGTCAAACACGCGCACGAACGGATAGTCCGTGCTGATGGCAAACATGCGTCCGTTTGGCTCAAACACGACCGCAGCGCCACCGGGCCCATCGAGGCCTTCGAGCACACGCGTGTTGGCATCGACCGAGGCGTCACACTCGAAGTTCATCAAGCCTCCGCGCAGCGTGAGCCGCGCGCCCTTGAGGATGTTCCGATGACCATGCACGATGGCGTAGACGCCGGCGCGAAACATGGCATTGCGTCCCTCATCGGTCAGGGGGTGGTCGATCGGACGGTACTTGGTACGGAACACGTTGCCGACAGAGCCGTGATAGAGCTCAAACAGGTCCTCATTCACCAGCTGATCGAAACGCTGGTTCAGGCCCTCAACGCCGTCGTTGGCGAGAGTTTGCGCAGCCACGTCGTCCACTCCAGCGTGCACGAACAAGAATGATCCATCGCGGTGAGCCAGCTGCAGCTCTTCGAAGAACCAATGGAATTCCCCGCCGTCCAAGAACAGCTCCTTGGTCTTGAGCCACGTCGCGTGAAGCATCCCCAGGCTCATCCCATACTTGGCGCACTGACGCGTGAGCTCTTCGACCTTTTCTCGGATGCGAACGAGTTCCTTCTCAATTCTGGGTTGAGGGATCAGGCCCTCAACCGTCTTGGGAAACTCTTCATACCAAGAGTCTTCCGGAAACAACAGCGCTCTAACCTCATCATCGCTGAGGTAGGAAGTCGGAGGATTTGGCGCCAGATATTCGTCGAATACCTCTTTGAACAGCCGCATCGTCTTCTTGCCCATACGTACGAACAAATGCGCGAAGCGCGTTTCTTTGCGTCCGGCGTAGGCTATCCCCAGCAACGTGCGAACGTCATGGTTGCCAGCCAGAATGCGCAGTTGGGCCCCGAGCCCCCGCAACTTCGCGATGCTGCGCAGCAGTCGCAGGTTGCTCGGCCCCTTGTCGAAACAATCTCCCCCGATGATAAACAGCGTCTCTCGCCCCAAGTCAGTCAGCTCATAGTCGAGCGCGTCCGCGCCAGTTCGCGCGACGCCGCCACTGGCCTGAAGCCCCAATAGGAACGCTTCAGCGTCTGCATGCACATCACACAAAAACGCGATGCGCTGGCTGGGCCACACCCACGCTTTGCAGCGGGCGTAGTCCGAAACGGCCTCGACCCGGGCTTCTTCGGAGTCACGGTGGTCGCCAATGACCAGGCCATCGGCTGGTTTGAGCCAAGGCTCATCGAGTTGTGGGAGCCACGCGTTGCTCCAGTTCAAGCCACTGAACTTCGGATGACCAAGAGGAGGAATGAGTGTCATGATGTTGCTTGACGTCAGTCGAGGTCAGTCGAGTTGACGCTCCTTTAGGGTTCGGACTTTCCAGTCCCCGGCCACATGAATGAAGCGGCCTTCCTTCAGTTGAAGCACGATCGGACGTGCGTAAAACATCGACAGCTGAGCGATCTGCTCAAACTCCAGCACGCCCAGCAAGTGTGCCGCATGGCGGATCGCCCCGCCATGACCAACCACAAGCTTGAGCTCGCCGGGACCGAGTGTTTCAGCTGCACGCTGAACATGGTCGGCCACGCGTCTACCGGATTGCATCAGCGATTCGGCGCCCTGAACCGGCAACGTGAAATGACTGTCACGCTTCCAGCCTTTCGGCAGAGGAGAGTATCGCGGATCTTGCTCAATCAACCGAGCGATCTCACCCACCGGGAGATTCGCTAGAGCACCCACCCCACGCTCAGCCAACGCGTCAAACTCCTGGACCCGAAAAGCAGTCGACGAATCGGCGCGCCAGGATGGGTCCGCCGACGACAGGCCGTTGAGTTCCGCAGCGATCACACTCGCGGTCTCCCACGCCCTGCGCATGCGCGAGGAATCAATCACCGCCGAGATGCGCCATTCATGATCGCGGGCGAGCGCCGCAAGCAGCTCCGCCGCCTCACGACTCTGCGCACGGCCTTCTTCCGTCAGCCCTTGAGGCAGCCATGCGCTGGGCACGCCTTCCGGCTGCGCATAGATTCCGTGACGAATGAGGGCGACCTGCATGGTTCGATGCTTAGCGAGTTCCGTGCCTTGTGGCCCCGGCGGCCAGCTGGCAGTGTCGCAATACTGAATGACAATTCAGTAAAAATCCGGCGACAATCAGCCGCGGCCGAGGCTCGATCGCGCAACGATCGCCGCATCCACAGCAGAACGGCGGGTGGCAAGAGCCGCCTAAGGGTTAGTGCTTCACGCCGGATTCAAGCCTGGCCCAACACGTCCGCGATGCCATACAACCCTGCGGATTTGCTGACTATCCAGCGGGCTGCCTGAAGCGCACCACGCGCAAAAATGTCACGATTTCCGGCCCGGTGGATCAGCTCGATGCGCTCACTGGGACCGAACATGAACACGGTGTGCTCGCCCGCCACGTCTCCGCCCCGCAGGCCGAACACACCAACCTCGTTGCCCGTGCGCGCGCCCACCTGGCCTTCGCGCGAGTACAGAGCTTTGCTGTCCGGGCGAGCCTGCGCCACGGCGTCGGCCAAGCGCTTGGCTGTCCCACTGGGGGAGTCGACCTTTTGGTTGTGGTGCACTTCCATGATCTCGATGTTGAACTCTGGGCCCAAGCGTCGCGCTGCTTGCTCGACCAGCTCCGCCAGGACTTGGATGCCTAAACTCATGTTGCGCGCGTACAGCACCGGCAGCCTTTGCGCAGCGGCCTTCAACTCCTGTTCATCATCCGCGGTAAACCCGGTCGTACCACTGACGACCGCCACCCCCTGCCGCTGAGCCGCTTTCAACAGCGGCTTGAGCGCGGGCGGCAGGGAAAAGTCGATCACCACCTGGGCTCCAGCCAGGCCCGCCTCGACGTCCGGTGACACGGCTACGCCAAGGTTGCCCACTCCAGCGAGCTCACCGATATCCCTGCCACAATTGGGGTCGTCGGCGTGGCAGATGGCGCCCACCAGCTGCAGCTGCTCAGATTCTGGGCCGGACGCGTTAGATTCGACGCACAGCCGAGCGATGGTGCGGCCCATGCGACCGGTAGCGCCATGCAGCGCAAGCTTGATCATGATCTACTCCTTCGTTGGCTTCCTAGTCGACGCGTTTTCCGTCCTCGGTAAAAGGCGTAACGAGCGGCGGATATGCCCCGCTTTGCAGCGATCCAGTGGTTTGTTTCGGTCTTGGCTGAGGAGCCCGGGGGCATGAGGGCAGCACCTTTGCTCCGTTCTGGCTACAAACGCAAGGCTCGGTTTCCTGGATTGTCCCGCCGTCCTTCCCACCGCAGAACCAAAGTTGTCGCAATTTCGCAAACGACAAGTAGGCTCGGCCCTCGATGACTCACGCCACGAATAACGCCCAATTTGACGTGACCGGTATCGGCAACGCCATCGTCGATGTGCTCGCGCAGTCACAGGATGACTTCTTGCAGAAGCACGAGATGGCCAAGGGCGGCATGGCCCTGATCGACGCCAAACAAGCCGAGCATTTGTACCGTGAAATGGGGGCCGCCATCGAGCAGTCCGGCGGCTCTGCCGCCAACACCATGGCCGGCATCGCGTCGCTTGGAGGCAAGGGCGCATACATCGGCAAAGTTGGCAACGACAGTCTGGGCGAAGCGTTTGCGGTGGACATGCGCCGCACCGGGACCCACTACGAGACGTCCCCGCTGATCCAGGGCCCGGGAACGGCTCGCTGCCTGATTTTCGTGACGCCTGATGCTCAGCGCACGATGAATACGTACCTAGGCGCCAGCGTCGAATTGACCCCGGAGGACATCGAGCAGGAAGTGATCAAGAGCAGCAAGGTCACCTACCTGGAGGGTTACCTGTTTGATCCACCGCACGCCAAGCAAGCGTTCATCAAGGCAGCTGAGATCGCTCACGGCGCCGGTCGCGAAGTAGCCTTGTCACTTTCCGATTCCTTCTGTGTGGATCGCCATCGGCAGGAGTTCCTGGAGTTGGTCGACCATCACATCGACATCCTGTTCGCCAATGACCAGGAGATCATGTCTCTCTACCAGTGCGACAGCTTTGACGAGGCTGTGCGCCACGTGCGTGGCAAATGCAACTTGGCGGCGCTCACGCGTTCAGCGCAAGGCTCCATCGTCGTCTCCGGAACGGAGACCGTGCAGGTGGGCGCTCAACCGGTTGAACAGGTGCTGGACACAACCGGGGCTGGGGACCTGTACGCGGCTGGATTCTTGTTTGGACACACCCACGGCCGCCCGCTGGCGGAGTGCGGGCAGCTCGGTTCCATCGCTGCTGCGGAGATCATCTCGCACTTCGGCGCCCGTCCGGAGGCCAACTTGAGCGAGCTGATGGGCGCCAGGCTGTGAGGCGCGCTCCAGCCGTCACGCGCGACGAAAGCAAGCCGCGAAGAAGCCGTCGGTTTCGTCGCGACTCGGAAGCAGACGCCACTGAGTGACCTCGCCAAAGCGTTCGAGCACTTCGGGCGCGTCGAAGGCGACAGGCTGCAGAATATCCGCTACGCGCTCGACCACCTCTTCGCATTCGCGACTGAGCACGCTGCAAACCACGAACACCAAGCGCCCGTCGGCAGCAAGATGAGCAGCCGCCTGACGCAGGATCTGCTCGGACAGCGACGCCAAACGCTCGACGTCCTCCAGGGCCAGGCGCATCGCGATTTCTGGCCGCCGCCGGAGCGTTCCGGTTCCGCTGCAAGGCGCATCGACCAGAATGCGGTCGAAGTCTTTGGGAATACTTGTCGCTGGCTGCTTCCAATCGTGCGCAACGGACTGCGGTTTCGGCAGGTGGAGTCGCTGAAACTCACGTTCGAGCACCGCCAACTTCTTTGCGCTCAGATCGCTGACCCAAAGCTGTCCGGCTCCACCAAGCTGCTCAGCCAAGAGCGATGACTTCTGGCCGCGCCCTGCGCACACGTCGAGAATGCGCTGCTCCGGACGCACCCCCAGCGCCAAGCCAGCAAACATCGCCCCCTCCTCCTGAACGACGAATTGCCCCTGCTCGTACTCCGGATGGCGGCGTACGTCACCCGCTTTGGCGAAGCGCCATGCGCGCCGGGTGAGTGTGCCCGGCTCCGCATCAGCGGCCCACGCTGGCCGCTCCACGTTCGGGGCAAAACGTAAGCACTGTGGTGTGATCAGATGACCGCCCCGCTCCACCCCCAAGAGCGACAGCGCCGCCTCTTGACCGACAGCTTGCTTCATCTGCTCCAACAACCAGCTCGGGATGCTCGATTCAACTGCCTCGGCCAAGCTGGGCTTGGGCTGCTGGATCAGCTTACGCAATACGGCGTTGGCGAACCCGGCGACCTTCTTGCCGCGCAGCTGGGTCACCGCGTCGACCGCAAGATTGACCACGGCAAAAGCCGGCACCCGATCCAGAAACAACAGCTGGTAGCTGGCGATCAACAAAGTGATCAACACGGACTCGTCGCCGCCGGCAATACCTTTGGGCGCGAGCTGATGCAAACGCGCTTCGAGCAGGGGCCGAGTCCGCACGACGCCGTAGCTGATTTCCGTAGCCAAGGCGCGATCGCGCTCGTCGTTCAACCTTCCCTCGGACAGGAATTTGTCGAGCGCGGCGGCCGTGAACGCACCACGAGCGTACACTTCACGCAAGACCTGCGCGGCCAATAAGCGCGGCGCGCTGCCGTCCCCCTTCGAGCGACGCTCACTCATCCGACGAGCTCACGCACGTGGCTTTGAATCACGTCCCAGCGCTGTTCGACGTCATTCTTGAAGGCGATCGTCATCAACAACATGATCATCAATAGGCCAAACAAGTGCGCGACCTCGCGCACCCGGAGCGGAATGGGTCGGCGCAGCACGGCCTCGACTGTGAAAAACATCAGGTGTCCGCCGTCGAGAACAGGGATGGGTAGCAAGTTCAGCAACCCGAGGTTGATGGACAGCAGGGCCATCACCCAGATGAAGTAATCAGTGCCTTTGCGGCCCTCTTGCCCTGCTACCTCGTAAATCGTGATCGGGCCAGAAAGGGAATCCAAGCTCAGCCTACCTTGAGCCAAACGCACCAACAGGATCCCTATGAAACGCGTGACATCAACCGTTTCTTCGACTGCTTTCGTCAAAGCGTAACGCACTGGAGTTGGATGCTCGACCAGGTCATCGGGCGCCAAGGGGATCCAATTTTGCACGCGGAAGCGGTAGCGGGCGAAGGTTTGCCCATTGATGTCCGTGAAGTCTTCACGCCGCATCAAGAATTCACCAGACCGCTTGCGGCCGTCACGCGCGGACAGCCACTCTATCTGATGGGGCACGTCGCGCTGTCGCCACACGCGCTCGTAAAACGTCGACCAGGCGGGTAGCGCTTCTCCATCAAGCTGGGTCAGCCGATCTCCAACGCGCAGTCCGGCTTGGTATAGCGGAGACCCTGTTGGCAATTCCGCCACATACATGTCCGCTAACTCAATCCCGCTGCGCGCCAGCAGATCAGGCCCGGTAGCATGAGGAGTCATGGCCACCACGCCGGACTGATAAACGCCCATCGACGCCAAGCCATCCAGCGCGTCGTTCACGGGAATGGGCCGTAAGTAGGTGACCGGAACTGTCTCGCCGTGGTTTTTGGACAGCTCTTGCTCGAGATCCATGAAGCGCCGCACGCGACGCCCGGCGATATGGGTGACCACGTCAAACGTGCGCAGTCCTGCGCGATGCGCGGGAGAATCCGCGTCCGGCACGCCGATCACCGCTGCCGGCGCGCTGGACTTGATGCCGACTGAACCAATGCGCTGGAACATACCCAGCTCGCGGCGCTGGCCGGGCGATAGCGAGCTACCCAAACGATCTTCGCCGACGATTTCGTCGGCGACCACTTCCACTTCCACGTGCTTGTTGTCGCGGAAGACCTTGAACAGAATCGGTTTGGCCGGATTGCGGGCGATCAGGCGCTTGGCCTCATCGAACGTGCCCACGTCCTCTCCGTTGACCTGCATGATGCGGTCGCCTGGTTTCAGCAGACCATATGCCGGGTGGTCCGGCAGCACGCCGCCCACGGTCGGGGGCAAGAAGGGGCCATCCCCGACGAACACTGCAAAATACAGCAACACAGGGAAGACCAGATTCATCAGCGGGCCTGCCAGCACGACGATGATGCGCTTGTACAGCGCGAGTGACTCGAACGTGCGGTGCCGATCTTCAGGCAGAACGATATCCGACTTGGACGCCTCCAGCATGCGCACGTAACCGCCCAGTGGCAGCAAGCTGACGCAGTATTCCGTCTCTCGCCCGCGCAATCGAAGCACCTTGGGTCCAAAGCCCAAGCTGAACGTCAACACCTTGACGCCAAACAGCTTGGCGAACATGAAGTGTCCTAGCTCGTGCACGAAGATCAACGTGCTGACGAGGATCACGAAATAGAGCAGATCCACAGCTACTGAACTCCGGCGGCCGCTCCCGCTTGCTGCTCTTTCAGGGCGTGCTCTTTCAGGGCGACGCGCACCAGTCTTTCGAAGCGGCGCAAGGGCTGCGCACCAAACAGTTGGTAACCGTTGATGATGAACCCGGGCGTACCGCGTACCTGGGCGCTCGCCGCCAGCAATTCATCCCGTCGGATTGTCGCCTCGTGCCTCTTGTCACGCAGCGCGCTTTCGACCCGCGCCGCATCCAAACCGGCACGCTCCGCCAACTCCACCAGGGTGGCGTCGGTCAGTACGCGCTCTTCCGCAAAAATCAATGCCGCCAAGCGCCAGAAGCCCACGCTGCCCTGCTGGGCGTGAGCCTCGGCGGTGGCGTATGCCGCGCGGCGCGCGTGCGGATGAAAACCCAATGGCAAATGTCGCCAAACGATTCGCAGCTGATCGCCGTAGCGCTGCTTCAGTTCGATGACAGTGGGCATCACGCGGCGACAATAACCGCACTCGAAGTCGGAGA
Source organism: Polyangiaceae bacterium (assembly GCA_050304975.1). Classification (GTDB taxonomy): domain Bacteria; phylum Myxococcota_A; class Polyangia; order Polyangiales; family Polyangiaceae; genus SZUA-265. The sequence continues at coordinate 57,551 of JBNLEN010000013.1, read as the reverse complement.
ACATCTGAACCACAACCGCTGCTTCGGGCAGGCCGATCGCAGGCAAATCGGGCCCGGCCGGCGGCAAGCTCACCTTGACCAGACCCGGTGGGGCGAAGGCTTGCGCCATGATTGCCCGGTAAATGCCGCCCGGCGCAACGCCGCGTTCGCGAAGGGCTGTGGCCACAGTGAGCTCCTGCTGCACTAGCTGTTCGAAGCGTTCAAGCGGCTGGGCCCCGGGCAAGCGGCGCCCATTGATGAAGAAATGAGGCGTTCCCTCAGCCAACAAATCCAACGCCTGGTCCTGGTCCCCAACCAGCTGCGGGTGGTCCTCACCCAGAGCCAGCGAAGCTCGCAATTGAGTCTCGTCCAGCGTGTACTGCTGAACCAGCTGGCGCAGCACTTGGTCGTTCAAACGCGCTTCCGAAAACAACTGCCCGAGCGCCTGCCAATACGCGTGCGAACCGCGTTGGCTCCGAATCTCGAGCGCGATGATCGCCGCTTTCACCGCGTGCGGATGAAAACCCAGCGGGTTGTGCTTCATCACCCAGCGGATCTTGCCGGGATAGCGCGACATCAATTGCTCGATCACCACGTGCGCCCTCAAGCAGTACGGACACTCGAAATCGGCAAATTCGACGATTGTCACGGGCGCGTCTTTGGGCCCGACGCTGGGGGAATCGCCGAGTTCGACTCGAAACCGCATGCGGTCGTTGTTGGGATCAATCTGATCCGGCGGACGCAAGTTGACTTGGACCCGAGCCGCGTGGATGTCCGCCGCGGCAGTTCCGGTTCGGGCAAGCTCTGCGGCCGCTCTCAGTTCATGCTCGACCAACGCACGGAAACTGGCAAGGGGTTGAACTCCGGTCAGCGGCGCGCCGTTGACAAAGAAGGCGGGAACGCCGTTGACGCCCAAACTGCGGGCCAACTCTCGATCGTGAGCCACCACGCGCAGCGTGCGCGGGTCTTCCATCAAGCGCGCGAACGCGGTCCCATCCACGCCGACTTGCTCCGCCCATTCGGATAGATTTCCGTCGCTGAGTTTCGACGGACTGTCGAACAGCAAGCGCATGTACTCCAGCGCTGCTTCAGCGCCACGCAACTCGTAAACGGCTTGCATTGCCCGCGCCGCAGGCACCCCCCGCCGATGAAACGGTAAGGGACTGTGTTTGACGACCAGTCGCAGCTGGCTCGGGTACTCCTCCAGCAGTTGCTCGAGCGTGGGATGCACCTGAGCGCAGTAGGGACATTCGAAGTCCAAAAAAGCGACGATTGTCACCGGCGAGCCGGCGACGCCGTACTGGATGTCGTCAGCCTCCACCGGGAGCGGCCCGTCAACGCTGACTAGCCCAGACTCGTCTGAGCCCGAAATTGCCGGGCGAGTCGGGGCGCACCCCAAGAGCCAACACAGTGCCAGAGCCACTGCACCCAAGTTCACCTGAGTCATGCCGACACGCATCCAGGCTCCACACATCCTGACCAACCGGTCGAGTGAACTCGTGCCCGCCTGGGCGAGCGCACCCCGCATGCTGGCCCAAGTGCCTGAGACCAGAGGGGCTTTCCGAGATATCGCCGCGAGCAGCGCCCAACAAATGCTCAAACCGCACCAGACTGGGCGGAACAAGCCGCGATCCGCATGGTTGAGGGGGCAGCTGAAGCTGGTGTCCTCTGGCAGCGATGCTACAGGTCGACGCTGCGGCAAGAGACAAATCGCCAAGACCCGGGACACGCCTTCACCCTAGTCCCCTATCCCGGTGGTTTTGTACCTAATTCCCCCGGCCCGATGGGTGTGGGGGCCGGGAGAATCAGGCTCCAATTGGCTGCCTATTGGCCAGGGGACTTCATCTACATTTGTGCCAAGACTTCTGGTCCTGGACACTGGCGCAAAACGCGCTGGCACACGGGACAACTAGTGATTAGCTTGCGGCCCCAATTTCCCAGCGAGAACGAGGCGAAAACACGCCATTTTCCGACGCGGTGATTGGTCTGCGACGACGCAGTTTTCATACACACAGCTTCAGAAGAAACAGAGCGAACTGAGAATATGCTCACTTGGGTAGCTAAACGCCTTTTCGGCACGGCCAATGACCGCGCCATCAAACGACTTCAGGCACGGGTGCAACGCATCAACGCGCTGGAAGCGAAAATCAAGAAGCTCTCCGATGCAGAGCTCCAAGCCAAAACTCCCGAGTTCAAAGAAAAGCTCGATAACGGCGCCACCCTGGACGACATCCTGAACGAAGCCTTCGCTGTCTGCCGCGAGGCAGGCAGCCGCGTGCTGAAGATGCGTCACTACGACGTGCAGTTGATGGGCGGCATGGTCCTGCACGATGGCTGCATCGCCGAGATGAAGACGGGTGAGGGCAAGACGCTGGTCGCCACGCTGCCCATCTATCTGAACGCTCTGGAAGGCAAAGGCGTTCACCTGGTCACCGTCAATGACTACCTGGCCCGGCGCGACGCCGAGTGGATGGGCAAGCTCTACAACTGGCTCGGCATGAGCACGGGTGTGGTCGTCAATCAGCAGGACGACGCAGAGAAGCGCGCGGCTTACAAAGCGGACATCTGCTACGGCCAGAACAATGAGTTTGGGTTCGACTACCTGCGGGACAACATGAAGTTCTCGGCGCTGGACTACGCGCAGCGCCCGCTGAACTACGCCATCGTGGATGAGGTGGACTCGATCTTGATCGACGAGGCACGCACTCCGCTGATCATCAGTGGCCCGGCCGAGGCCGCCAGCGAGCAGTACCGTTCACTGAACGAAATCATGCCGCTGCTGCGCAAAGACGAACACTACATCGTCGACGAGAAGGCCTTCAGCGCCACCCTGACGGACGAAGGTGTCGAGAAGCTGCAGCAACAGATTGGCATCAGCAACCTGTACGAGCCGGTGCACGTGCGGACGCTGCACATCATCAATCAGCTGCTGCGCGCCCACGCTCTATACAAGCGCGACGTTCACTACATGGTGTCCAGCGAGGGCAAGGTGATGATCATCGACGAGTTCACAGGCCGTGTGCTCGCCGGTCGGCGCTGGAGTGACGGCCTGCATCAAGCGGTCGAAGCGAAAGAAAATGTGCGGATCCAAGAAGAGAGCCGCACCATGGCGAACATCACCTTCCAGAACTTGTTCCGCATCTACAACAAGCTGGCGGGGATGACGGGCACCGCGCTGACGGAGGCCCAGGAGTTTCATTCCACCTACAAGCTGGACGTGATCGCCATCCCCACCAACAAGCCTATCGCCCGCGTGGATGATGAAGACATCGTCTACAAAACGGAGCGCGAGAAGTTCACCGCCGTGATCCGCGACATCGTGGAAAAGCATGAGCAGGGTCGCCCGGTGCTGGTCGGAACGACCAGCGTGGAAAAGAGCGGCGCCATTGCGCGCATCTTGGCCAAGAAGAAGATCGCGCACCACGTGCTCAACGCCAAACACCACGCCAATGAGGCGTTTGTGGTCGCGCAGGCGGGTCGCTCGGGGGCGATTACCGTTTCCACGAACATGGCCGGCCGCGGTACGGACATCGTGCTGGGTGGCAACCCAGAGATGTTGGCGAGACTGGAGTTCCGCGAGGCCAATCGTTTGCCGGAAGCCGAACCCGAAGAGTTCGAGACCCTCGTCAAGAAGTACGAGGACAGCTGCACCCGCGATCATGATGATGTGATCAACAAGGGAGGCTTGCATATCCTCGGTACGGAGCGCCATGAGTCGCGCCGCATCGACAACCAGCTGCGCGGCCGCGCGGGGCGCCAGGGTGATCCCGGGTCTTCGCGCTTCTTCCTTTCGCTGGAAGATGATCTGATGCGCATCTTCGCCGGCGATCGCGTCAAGAACATGATGGATCGCATGGGCATGCCCGATGATGAGCCGATCGAGCACCCTTGGGTTACGAAGAGCGTAGAAAACGCGCAGAGCAAGGTCGAAGCGCGTAACTTCGACATTCGCAAGAACCTGCTGGAGTTTGATGATGTGATGAACGCCCAGCGCAAGACCGTGTACGCGCTGCGACAATCACTTTTGGCTGGCCGCTACTCTCCGGAAGAGGTGGATGAGCTGGGCAAGCCTACAGGGCGCTACCGCAAGGTGGCGGTCCCTGAGGAGATCCAGGAGGAGTCGCAGGCGCTGGTCGGGCAGCTGCTGGGCATGTTTTGCGAGCCCACCGTGGAGGTCAAACGCGACGGAGATTCCGTCACACTGCCCACACGTGAAGATTTCGAGAAGGTCGAGAAAGTCGTCGAGCAGGAGTCACTGCAGCGCGAAGTGTATCAGCTGTGGGGCGTGAAGCTGGAAGTCGGTGAGCGTCTACGTCGCACGCCCGTCAAGTTCTACGACGAACTGGTGGACTTGGTCGCACGAGGCCTGGCTGAGCAGCGCGAACGCCTGTTGGATCTGATGGACAAAGTCATCAGCGCCATGGTCGAGGAGTCTTGTCCCGAAAATCGCCAGCCAGAAGACTGGGACTTTGCGGGGATCAAGAAGGGTTTCAAGGACCTGTTCGCCGCCAACCTGGATGAGCCCATCGAGGAGCTCGGCGACGCCAGTCAAATTGTGCGCATCGTCTATGAGTCGGCTGAAGCCGTCTACAAGCGGCGCGAGGCTCAATTCGGCATCGAGAACTTCCTGCGCGTGTTCCGTCACTTCTACCTGGAAGAAATCGACCGCACGTGGGTCGATCATCTGAGCAGCATGGAGCACCTGCGCGACGGTATCCACTTGCGCGGCTACGGGCAGCGTGATCCGAAGCAGGAGTACAAGAAGGAAGGCTATACGCTGTTCTTGAACATGATCGCGAACGTGTCCAGCAACGTGCTGACCAAGCTATACGAGGTGGAGGCGCAGGGCACCCAAGACATCGAAGCGATGGAAGAAGAGGCCGCTGCTCGGCACTTGGCGGATCTGGAAAAGGCCGTCGCTAAACACCCGGGCGATGCTGATTTGGCCAAGAAGCAGCAGCAGGCCAAGAGCAACCAGCCCAAGAAGAAGAAAAAGAAGAAGGACGATCAGCCCCCTGCAATCCGCGGCGGAGATCCCTGCCCCTGCGGCAGCGGCAAGAAGTTCAAGGATTGCCACGGCAACTTCTTGGACGATACCGCGGCAGAGTAATACGGCGGAATTGTCGCGCGCCGGCGCCTCACGTCTGGGCGAAGCGGCGCGCCAGCTCCCTGAAGCGGAAGTCGAAGATCCGCTTCACATCGGGTTTGACGAACAGCGGCGTGCTCAGAACGCGTAGTGGGGCCACGAAGTCCACCGTATCCGTCACCAGGGTGCCCCCATCCTTCGGCTCGAAACGGTGCTCATGCCGCCAGAGCTTGTAGGGGCCCTTGATTTGCTCATCCACGAAACGTTGGTTTGGTTCCCAGGCGGTGATTTCCGTGCGCCAACCTATGGGGAGACCATACAGCTTGAGCCGGTAGTCAATCAGCGCGCCCACCTTCATCTGCACGGGCTGCGGCGTGCGGATCTCGAACTTCAACCAGGGTGGCGTCAGCTGCTCCAGGTTGGCCGCATCCGCAAAGAATGGGAACACCTCACTCACTGGGCGAGGCAGCCACTGAGTCGCCACCAGCCGATCGTGGGTTTCCAGCTTGCTGAACTCGATCATCACTGCCGTCATAAGCAGCGCCCCGCCTGCCACAACCCCTAAGAACGCTCTTTCAACCCGCCGGAGCTCAAGCCCCGGTCACAAGCAGACGGCGGCAGTCCCCGGTCGACGATCTACTGGACCGTCCAGCGCCGGACGCTGCATCTGTCCAACCGCCGAATGCCGAACATGCGGCAGAAGCGCGAGCGTGCGCTGCGACGTCTGGGCGTCGCCCGCCACAGAAACGCAAGTCAAGCTGTCGCCCAACTCCAACAAAGCCTGCGCGGGATCGGGGACCACGCAAACACACAGGTTGCGCGAAGCCGGAGGCAGGAGCACCGCGTCCGGCGATTCTTGCACCACCAGGCCCCCAGGCCCTGCTGGGTGAAACTCCCCGACATACGCTGCCACGAGTTCAAACCAACGCTGCTGTCCTGCGAGCTCCAGCAGCGCGCTCCCAACGGGAACTTCCTCTGACAGCTGACGCAGAGCGGTCGCCAAGGCATCCGTCAGCGCCGCAGCGTCGCACCCCGAATCAACGAACACGACGCGCGGGCTCAAGCAGCCCTGCTGGTCGAACAACACCACGTCAGCAGCGATTCCGCGCGCGGTGGCAGACAGATCCGCGCCGGGATAGACCGCGACGGCACCGAACCCCGCCCCATGCGGATGCAACACGCAGCCGGCTGGCAGCGACTCACGCAACGCCGCCATGGTTTGATCGCTGCCATAGGCGTAGACGTGGTCGCCCGGTTGAGGGCACACCTCATCCACCAGGCGAAACGGCGCATCTGGGAACAATAACTCGGACAACGCTTCGGCCAACGCGGGATCCCGTCGAGAGGGACGCACCAAGACCTCTGCCCCGCTGGCAACTGCCACGGCGATGGCGCGCAAGGCCGCAACGAATACGTTGGCTGATAGCTGAACCCAAACCCGTGACGCTTCTGGCGCAGCTCCGCAAAGGGCGACCAACTGCTCGTCTGAAGCCTCCGTTTCAAGCGCTTGAGTGAGCCCCAGTTCCACCCCTTGCGGCGAAAGCCCCGTACACTCGAGCAAGCGCGACCGCAGTCGACGCCCCGCTGGCGTCTCAGCGTCCGCCAAGATGCGCGCCGCGGAAATCAGTCGCCGCACCGGTTCCAGCGAGCCCCCAGCTGCCGCTTTGGATTGCGCTGTTGGGGCCAAGCTCTTCGCGCTCGGGGGGGGTAAACTGAGTGATTCAGCAGCCAATGAACAGCCCCTCAGGGGCGCTCGCGGCGCTCGCCCCAGTAAGCGGATCCCTCCTGCCTCACGCACGACCAGATCTTGAGTCAACACGCACACTGCAGAGTCCACGTTCGCCAAGTCGACGAAGCAGGCCAGACCAGGCTGCCCTGCGTTCACGGGCGAAAGTGTGATGGGGTCCAGCGGGTACACTCTCAGTGACGGAGGCTCTAGATAGATCCCGTCCGGACCTTGGAGTTCCGCGCCGGGAACCAGGCCTTCGTAGAGCTGGCTGGAAAGCTCTGTCATGCCGTATTCGCCCACCACCGCAGCCGGCCGCAGCAACCGTTGACAGGCCTCGTAGAGTTCACTCCGCGACACTTCGCGCGTGCGTCCCTTGAAGCCACCGGTGGTCATCACCACGCTACCAGGCGGCAGCGGCAAGGTCTCGCTGCCCAAGGCATCCAACAACATGACCAAAGCAAATGAGGTGGTGAGCAACAGCACCGGCTCTTGCACGTACTCCGCCAAGCCCACGACAGAGCGCAACCCATTCAGATCGATCCCCTCGCCAGAGAGCAACCAGCGGAGGCTATCACTCACACTAAAACCTGGCGCCCTGCCCTCGTTCAGCGCCGCGCCATCGAACTCGTGCATGAACCAGCCGGCCATGGTCGCCAGAGAAGAGCGACCGTTGGGCTGCGGCATCAGTGCCGCCACGACGCGGCGCTTCGCGTCACTGAGCAGAGCCCGCTTACCCCAGTCGAGCGCGACGCTGCGGTAGGTTTCGAGCGTTCGCAGGCGATGCTTTCCAGACTCGGAACCGGTCGTACCGCTGGTGACGAAGCAGGCTTCTGCTTCCGATTCGTCGAACGCGAACACCCGCGCAAACCTAAAGGCGTCCGCTGGCAATGGGGCCACACCTGGCAGTGGCGCTAGATTGCTATCGCTGCGCAGCCTTGCGTACTGAGGGCACGCGTCCGCCTGGAAGTTCGCGATCTGCTCGGCCAAAGCCACGAATTCAGCTTCGCGAAACTGTCCTCGCGCGACGTAAGCGCGAACCTGCTGATGCAAGTTCTCAGAGCGGTCACGGAGGTCTGGAATTGAGCTGGTCACGGAGTTGGCTGCTTCTAGCAGACACTCAGAGCTGGCGCAGGGTCGCGTTCAAAACCGGCGCAAAATCATTCAGCAGAGCCTGATCGATGTTCAGGGCCGGAGTGAGGACCAGCACCTCCCTCTGACCACCGCCCGTTGAGCTGATATAGCCCTGGCTCAACAGGCGAAACATCAGCCTCGAGGCAAGACCAGACCGCGCCCCCAGATCGATCGCCAACATCAAACCTTCGCCGCGCACCTCGACTGGTTGCTCCGCCAACTCCTGCTGCAGGCGCTGCTTGAACCACGCTCCCAGCTCGCTTGCACGCTGAACCAGCTTCTGGCGCCGCAGCACATCCAGGCACGCCAAGGCGGTGGCACAAGCCAACGGGGCCCCGGCAAAGGTGGACGTGTGCACGACTTCTTCCGCCTGACTCCAGCTCTGCATAACGTCCCGCGATCCCAAGCACACACTGATGGGCAGCCCTCCGCCCAGCCCCTTGCCGAGGCATACCAAGTCCGGAACGACGCCTTGAGCAACACTGTAGAGCCAATGACCAGAACGTCCCAAGCCAGTCCAGATCTCATCCGCTATGAGCAGGCAGCCATGCTGCGTGGAAAGCTCGCGCAATCTCGAGAGTAGCTCTGACGACAAAGGACGGATGCCACCCCGCCCTTGAATCGGCTCAAGCAGCAGTGCACCGATGCTCTCGGTTTGCAGCAGCTGTTCAATCTGGGTGAGATCCCCGGTCGAGGGAAACGGCACGAAGTGCACGTGCGGGTTGAGTTGCCGCGCAAAGGGCTCGCGATAGCTCGAGCGCAATCCGCACGCCGCCAGCGGTCCATAGGAAAGCCCGTGATAGGCACCTTCGAACGCAATCACACCGCTGCGCCCGGTATGCAGCTGCGCCGTCTTCAGCGCAGCGCTGACCGCATCCGCCCCGGATTGCCCCAAGATCATCTGAGCGCCAGCTTGCGGATACAGCGCGGCCAGTTGCTGCATCAATCCGATCTTGGCGTCCGCTGGGTAGAGATCCCCCATCGCCTGAAACAAGCGATCACTCTGCAACTCAACCGCACGTTTGACGTACGAGTGGTTGTGTCCAATCAGGACTGAGCCGAAGCCCGCGGCCAAGTCCACGAAGCGGTTGTCATCCGGATCCCAAACGTTGCTGCCGTACCCGCGAGAAAATACCAAACCCCGCGGGGGCTCTAGCGTCAGCTTTCCGTTGGGTAGCTTCAGTTGGGCGGGTTTTGGACCCATCGGTGCTGCGACATGACGATGGCGCAACAGCCACGAGCGGCTCTCGGGACCGGGCACCTTGCTGCGCACTTCTGGTGGCTCCTGTCCGCCACCATTGCGGGGATGGGCAACATCCACGATCTGTCGTATCGGCTGCGCTTGCTCAGGCCCACCGCCCCCGGCGCTCTGATCTGCGCTGCTCATGGGAGGCCGTCAGCAAACCTGGTTGCGGCCGCGACGCTTGGCTTCGTACAGCCGTTCGTCAGCACGCTGGATCAGTTCCGCAGCGCCGTCGTCCGGCCCCATGACGGCTGCACCAACGCTGATGGTGACGGGCATGCGCTCCCCTTGAAAGACGAACTCATGTTCCTCAATCTTTTCGCGAATGCTCTCTGCCAGCGCCTGCGCCCCCTCGAGCGTCGTCTCGGGCAGCACGATCACGAACTCTTCACCACCATAGCGCGCAAAGACCTCATCCCGCCGAATGCGCAACTTCACGGCGTCCGCCAGCTCGCGCAGCACGTAATCACCAGCCAGATGCCCATAGTGATCGTTCACACGCTTAAAATAGTCGATGTCGAACATCAACGCGGCCAGCGGTCGGTCGTGGCGGCGAGCCCGTGTGATCTCGCGCTCCAGCGCCTCATATAGGTATCGCTTGTTGTGGATTTGCGTCAGACCATCAACGATGGTCATGCGGTAAATCTCTTCGTGATACTTGGCTTCTGCGTCCGCACCGGAAAGGTATTTCAAGATCGTCGGTCCGATCTTGACGCGGTCATTGTTGCGCAGCTCTGTTTCGCCGGGGATCTGCTGCTCGTTGATGTAGGTCCCGTTGGTGGAGTTGTCATCGACGGCGAACCAACGGCCGTCGCGACGCTCTAGGAACGCGTGGCGCCGGGAAACCGAATCTCCCTCCAGCACGATGTGGTTATCCGCCCCGCGGCCAATCCTGATCCTGGGTTGGTCGAGCACGAAGCGCTTGCCCAGCAGCGTCGGCTCCTTCGTGTAGATCACGACGACGCAGTCATTGCCGCCCGGTTCACTGCCGGGTGTCGGCTGCGTAACCGTGGTTACTCGTGTTTTCTCGTCGTCGAAATCGTTCACTTCGCAGCCCCTCGTGAGCTCGCGTCAGCTTGGCAGCAAAAATCTTACTCGTGCTTCTACCAGGGCTAGTGCGTTCGAGAGCCTAAGCTCCCGAGATTCTTACCGTCAAGGCGTGAGACTAGCAGACAATTTCGCTCCGAGGCAGCGCCAGTTGGCCCTCGGTCAAGTCCTCGTCGCCGCCGACTTGGGGGGCGCACTGGGGAATACATCTCGGGGTGTCGTGCACGCACGCCCGGTGTCCCACATGGACACTGTACGTGTGGGTGCTCTGTTCATCACCCTAGTGCCCATCCGGTAAACGAGTGTCGAGGATGCGGCGACCGCAGAAATCTGCGCAAAAAGCGGAGTGACCTCAGCTTCGCCTGAAGCGGCTGAGGTCGCGAAGCGACCTTTTCTAGATGGACACTAGTTTTCGAGCGGTACGTCGATCCCCAGGGAGCGCATCAAACGCAGCGCATTGCCGCTTCTCACGGGTCCGTCACGAAGTAGGTAGTCAAACGTCATTTCCTCGTTTTCCACCGTCTCACGCAAGTGCACCTGACGGACGCGTTCCATCAGCGGGGAGGGCAACTCACACAGACCGCTATCGTGGGTGGAAACAGCGCCGATCGCCCCTTTTTCCAGCAGCTCTGCCAGCACCCAACGCGCTCCAATCTGCCGCTCGCGCGAATTGGTGCCGTGCAAGATCTCATCCAGCAAGAAGAAAACTGGAACGTCACCCCCGACGGCCTTCAACACGCCGCTCAACTTCCTGATCTCCGCATAGAAGTGGCTCACGCCTTCATCCAGTGAATCGCTGATGCGCATGCTGGTGCGCACCGCAAGCGGCGCCATCTTGAAGCTCTGCGCGCAGACCGGAGCGCCAGCCTGGGCGAGCACCGCGTTGATACCCATAGCCCGCAGCAGAGTGCTCTTGCCAGACATGTTGGAACCAGTGACCAACAGCGCTTGTCCCGGCTCGTCCAAAGAGACGTCATTGCAGACCCGCGCCCGAAGCGGCAGCAATGGGTGTCCTAACTGGACAGCCTGATAGTGGGCAGAGCGATCGGTGATTTCCGGAAAGCAGAAGTCGGGGTTGTCGTACGCGAAGGTAGCCAGACTCGAAACCGCTTCGAGTTCCCCCAGGGCTTGAAACCAACGCCGCAGGTGCCGACCAGAGCGAGCTTGCCACTCTTCCAGCATCAGCACGCAATGGATATCCCAAAGCAACAGCCCATTGATGAAGGGATGCACCAAACCATTGTGCCTCAGTTCAAACCAAGACACAGCGCGCTCGAAGCGGCGCATCGCGTGACTAGGAGGCTCGCGGTTGTCACTCTCCGTTGCCTTTTTCAACTCTTGCAATAGCGCCGACTTCGGATCCATTGTCTCGAGCAGGTGCAGCATGGGCCCGAAGCGCAAGAACACGCCCTGCGTACTCGAGACCGCACCGAAGACCTGCGCAGTGATGGTTCTCACGCTGAGCAGTAGGATGGCCTGAGCGAATAGGGGCGCGAGCCACAAGAGCGCCGGCAAGTCTTGGGAAAGGCCGTAGGCGACCCAAGCCAACGTCAGTGGTGGGGCAATCCGCGCCACCCAAATCAACGACTTCTTGTGCGACAAGAGCGGCTTGCTCTCTGCCCAGGAAAGCAGCGGCTCGGCGTCGAGCTGAGCCTTGGGCTTGTGCTGCTTGTCTTCCCTCGGACTGCTGGGGTCAACCACAGCCAACGCCAGTGCTTCGAGTTCCTGACGAAGTTCGAGCATTTCAGCTAGCTCTCGCACGGCAGTCTGGCGCTCAGCGATCTGCTCGACGCTGCCCCGATTCATCAAAAACGCGGCGAGTCTCTTCTGGCCAAAGCTGGTGCGTGCAACGCTGATGCGTTGGAAGAGTGAGCCCTTGCCAAAGACGTCCAGGTCATCGGCGTAGGGATGCAATGGGTTACGGTGCTCTTCCCCATTGCCGGACAGCTCGCGAAAACGCGGACTGGAGCGCAGCTGTGCGTCACGATTGACCTGCACCCAACGCAAAGCCATGTCTTCTTCACGCAGCACGCGGCCGTGCATGCCCACCAGCAGCATGAATCCCACCAGCGCGGCCGCGGTCAACCCCATGCCGAGTTCGGAGTTGTCCCCGACGCCCCAGTAGATGGCGCAGCCGACAAATATGGCGAACGTCAAACCGCGCAGATTGGAAACCAGCCTGGAGCGAGCACCCAAGGCCTCGGCCTCTTTCCCGAAGCGTATCACGCGGTCGGCGTAGACTTGCGCGCGAGCGCCCGCGTGCAGGGCCTCAGCCTGCTCCTCTTCGTGCGGCCCGCTCGGCGTGGAGCCATTTCCCGCGGGTGCGGTTTCTGCTGCCGCGTTCAATTCTTGACGCTCAATTCGATGGGGATGGTCGCGCCAACCATGGGCGCCGCGGGATAACCGACGTAGCGCCGATCCACCACGTCAGCGATACACTTCGCCGCCGGTTCGCTCATGCCTTTAAAGCTCTTCACTCCGACTCCTTCGGCCCGACCTCTCTCGCGCACCAAGAACCGCACCACGACCCGGCCCGTCTTGTCAGATAGCCCGCCGTTGCGCTTCACACAGTCGATGTAGCGGTCCTTGGGCAAGCCGAGTTTCTTGGCCGCCAGTGGTAGCTCGCCCGTGTCAGCCACGGCAGGTCCCACTTTGGATACCGTCAGATTCTGGGCTTTGGGCGCCTTGTCCGGCGATTTGTCTGGCTGCTTAGCCCGCGGCTCCTTCTCGCCGCTGGACTTGTCACCGGATTTGTCGCCGTCCGCCAAGGAGGCCTGCAAAAGCTGGCTGGCTTCTTTGGGGTCCAGGCAGCGGATCAACATGCCGTGCCCATCAGCCAGACGTCCCCAGGCACACACGGGATCGTACGGATAGCGTTGCGGGCTATCGGCTGACGCGACACGGAGCCCGCCTACCAGCTGCAAGCCGCCCATCGCGGAAAGCAGGACAAAACCCAAAATTAGAGCCGTTTTGGCGCGCGGCAGCGTCGAAAAGAACACCGCCGGATCTTGGCCAGGTCGCCCTAAAAAGCAAGGCTCAGGGGGTGCAAGGCGTTTGATTCACGGCTGTCGCGCCGACTATCGTTGCGGTGCCCCCCAAAACAGCGCCCATGAAGCCCGAATCCACGACTCCGAGAAGCCCGAAAGAGTTCGTGCTGACGTTTCTGCAAAGCGTCGGCCGGCCCCGAGACGCGGAATTTTACCTCCGCCTATTTCAGGATCTTCCGAAGAGCAGCTTCGCGGTAGTGGCGGCGGAAGCGGAAGTTTTCGAGCGGGCGATCGGTTTGGTAGCGGAGCCGATCCGATTTTTGGGTCAACTCGACCTGTATCCAATTTTGGCCGTAAATCTGCTCGACAGCGGAGCTGACGCCCACCCACGACGCCCCGCAGATGCAAACCAACTCGTTGAAGTGCTGACTCGAACGGACGTAGACGCGGAGCTTTTCTCACTTTCTGATGTGGCTCCGGTTGGGGCGGAGCTGGCCCTGGAGATCACCCATAGTCTGGAAGACAACACGCTCCCGGTGGTCGATTTCCACGCCGTGTCCGACCGCTACGCGGCACTGTCAGCCTTGCTCGAGGCCCTTCACACCCGCCGGCTCGCACTGCTGCGTCCGCAGGGCGGCCTGGGCCCCAAAGAACCGGGACTGATGCGGCTTACGGGTAGCCACGAATTGGTGCTGAGCGCTCGCGGCATCAGTGTGATCAATCTTCGCAGTGATCTGGACGCGCTGCGCAGCGCCAACCACCTACCTGCCCACGAACTTCAATTGTTGGAGGACGTCAAACGCCTCCATGACCGCAACCCAACGCTTTCGACCAGCATTACTTCGCCGTTGGACTTGCTGAGTGAGTTATTCACTGTCAAAGGCGCGGGCACTCTCGTAAAAACCGGCAGCAGTATCCAGCGTCAAGCGAACTACGAAAACGTGGACCTAGGCAGACTAACCGCACTGCTGGAGAGCACTTTCAGCAGGAAGTTGCGAACGGAGTTCTGGCAGCACCCACCCCTTCACGTGTATCTCGAACAGGATTACCGCGGAGCGGCCATCACGCAACCGGGCCCGGCCAATTACCCTGCAGACTCACAAGCCGACCAGCCCCCGGTCTTCCTGACCAAGTTCGCCGTCAATCGGGCGGCGCAGGGCGAAGGCATAGGCCGAGATCTGTGGGAAGCTGTCACGCGAGACCAACGCAGCTTGTACTGGCGAGCCCGCTCAAACAACCCGGTCACGCCGTGGTATGCCCAACAGTGTGACGGCATGCAGAGAAATGGTGAATGGCAGGTTTTCTGGCGTGGAGTCCGCACCGAGCAGATAGCGGACATCGTGGCCGATGCCCTCCAGCGTCCAATAGACTTTGAAACCGACTGACGTGTCATGATTTACATCTTCGTTCTGACGATCGCCGCCATAGGCACGGCCTTCTATCTACTCGTCATGTACAGCTCGATTCCTGGGGCCGTCGAGGAGCGCTTTGGAGAATTGGAAGCCCTACCGGACAACTTGGACAAGTGGCTGCAGGAGGAGGGCACCGAAGCCGCCGACGCAGCCGCATCCGAAGGATTGACGCGTGAAGTGCGGGTGCTGTTCGTTCCCAAAAAGGGCCTGTTTGGGCAGGACAAGTTCGTGCGCCAAGCTCGCTACCGCGACATCAAGACGAACAAGATCCTGCGTGTGGACCCCGAAGAGGTGGTCCCCCGCAAACGCCGGCGCGCCTGAGAATGCGAGACTATTGGGGCGCTGGTAGCGTGTTGATCCAAGCGTTCAACGCGCTGAGCGCGTCGAGATCAGGATCTTCGGTGCCGATTGGCGGCATCTGTTGCTCGCCCCCGTCCCGCAGTGCCATGCGACGAATGACCTCACTCATTTCTGGCTCGCCGCCAACGATGCGAGTCGGCAGCACGGAAGTGCCCGCGTACACAGGCTGATTGACGAGGTAGGTATAGGCGTCGGTCGACGTCACCGCGTCGAGCTGATCGGTCAGCAACCACATGCGCAAATCCGCTCGGCTGGCGGCACTGGTATTTTCGCGGTGGCAGTGGCCACAGTTCGCATGCAGATAGCCCAATGCGGCCACTTCCGTCTCGTTGCCGGGGATGACGAAATCACTGGTAGGGGGACTACTGAGCAGATTCCGTTCGATCAGATCGGTCAGGTTCATGCCGGGGCCGGCGTGAGAGAGTTGGACCGCACTCACCCCCAAGATCTTGTCCTGCCGGTCACCATGACAGTCCGCGCATAGTTGAGATCCGGGCACGTCGTGCGCGGTGTCTGAGGCGTTTTCCAAACCCATGGGTGCTGCCACCGCGTCGGTCTGCTCGGCGTTCCAGATGTACGCCACCATGATCCAGCCGCGCCCGCCGGTAGCTACGCGCCACAAGATCCGGGTCTCCACCCGCACGTCGCCCCGCGTGAATTCTTTCCAGACTTTGGTCCCCACAGGGAAGGCCCAATTGTCCATGTCGGTGGTATCGATCTGCTCACCTGCGGGGATGTAGAACCAGCGGCGCTTGGTCGCGGTATCCGTCCAAAGCTTGTGCTGGGGTTCGAACAGGCGCACATCGTAGGCGAAGACTTCGTTGGCTGCGTCCGCGTACAATCCCGTCTCGGAGAGCAGCATCGGGATCTCCGTCACGGCACCCGGAAGCGGCACACTGCCCGCAGAGAAAGTCGGATCTCGCTGCAGGCCATCGTCCGGAAAATTTTCGGCGGGACTTCCGCCGCTTCCACCGTCTGCGGTGCCGCCGTCGCCGCCAGCGGCAGGCTCACCTCCGTCTCCGCCTTGCCCCGAATCCATGCCACCGGCGCCGCCAGCGTCATCATCCGAGGTGTCATCATCCGAGGTGTCATCGTCGGATGCATCAGC
Source organism: Polyangiaceae bacterium (assembly GCA_050304975.1). Lineage (GTDB taxonomy): Bacteria > Myxococcota_A > Polyangia > Polyangiales > Polyangiaceae > SZUA-265. The sequence goes on along the minus strand of JBNLEN010000013.1, from coordinate 41,469 downwards.
GTCGTCGGGCTCTACGTCATCATCTTCCGGCTCCACGTCATCCATGACGTCGTCCGCGGTGTTGTCCCGAACGTCAACGTCATCATCCTCCGCGGAAGCTGGCTCCGACTCGTCGGAGCAGGCGACTAAGCCGGCAGCGCTGAGTGTCGGCAGCGACAGACCGAATGTCAGCAACCAGTAGAAGTGGGGCCTGTTCTTCATCTTGTTCCTTCAGCGAGGATCGATGCGGTACACGCTGCCGCTGTTCAAGTTCGCGATGTAAATCTCGCCGTCAGCATCTTGCCCAAAAGAGGACACCGAGGTCAGCAGACCATCGGGATCCAACTCCTGTGTGACTTCGCTCTGGTCGCAAACTTTGACGCCGTCATACTTGGCGGTCCACACGCGCTGCATCGAGTAGTCCGCGTAGAAGTAGGTCCCCACCAGACCAGCAATCGAGCTCCCGCGGTACACGTATCCTCCGGTGATCGAGCCGCGTCCCCCGTTGTGCGAATACTCGATCTGAGGCCGCAGCATGTCGTCTGAAATCGCCGGCACGTTGGTGTTGCAGCCGGGACAGGGGGAGCTGCCTTCCAAAGCGGGCCAACCGTAGTCAGAAGCAGCTTGTCCGGGTTGGGTGATCGTCACCTCTTCCCAATTGCCTTGCCCCACGTCGGCCACGTACAGATCTCCGGTCGCCATGTCGAAACTGAAGCGCCACGGATTGCGCAGACCATGGTGCAGGATGCGAGTGTCTTCGCCCGGGCCACTCAAATTGCCCGCTGGGGGAGTCAGGATGTCATCGACGTCGACGCGCAGGATCTTGCCGAGTGGCTTCGACAAATCTTGTGCGTTGCCGCCGCCGTCATTCTGAATTCCGCCGTCGCCGAGCGAGATGTACAGGTAGCCGTCGGGACCGAAGGCCAACATCCCGCCGTTGTGATTGGCTCGCGGCTGCGGATAATCCACGACGCGCGTGTCCGGCACCAGCGTTAGGGTATCGCCCTGCAAGCTGTACTCCTCAACCACGCTGTTTTGCTCGGTCGAAATGTAGCTCAGCCAGACGCGGCGATTGTCTCCTGTGCCAAAGTCCGGATGGAAGGCCATGCCCAACAAGCCGGACTCACTCTCCGCGAACACGTCCAAGTTCAGCAACGTCGTGGTGATACCATCTGCCGGATCCGCTCGTTTTACCGCTCCGGTCTTTTGCAGCACTTACAAGGGAGCAGCCACGTTGGGGGCGGACGTGACAAACGTCGGCAGACTCAAGCCGCTAATGACGGGCGTGATCTTCAGCGGAGGCAGCGCTGCGCCGGTGCACGCGGCCCGAAGCCCTCCGTCAGCCGCCGCGGGTGCGCTGCCAGAGTCCACGGATGCGTCAACGGAACCAGGCAGGTCAACGCCAGCGTCACTCGAAATGCTCGCGTCGGGAATGGCGCCTGCGTCGCGTAGGCTGGCGTCAGGCTCCGAGGCATCATCCGTCGGCATGTCATCATCTGCGTCGTCGGCCGTATCGTCGTCTGCCGCATCATCGTCTGCCGCATCATCGTCTGCCGCATCATCGTCTGCCGCATCATCGTCTGCCGCATCGTCAGCGGACGCGTCGTCGTCCGTGGCGTTCTGCTCGGCAGTGGTATCCTCGGAACAACCAAGCACTCCCACCTGAGCAGCAGCCAACGCCAGGGCAGCCCAGCGGTGCCTCCGCAAACTCGCCCCCAAACAGTCTCGGGTGTGCACGAAGCAGCCCATCACTCGGGGTCGATCCGGTAGATGGTGCCGTTGTTCAGGTTCGCGATATACACTTCGCCTGCAGCGTCTTGTCCGAACGACGAGATCGAGTCCAACACCCCATCCGGATCCAGCTCCAAGGACACGTCATTCTGATCGCACACCTGAGTGCCATCGTACTTGGCCGTGGAGATCACGTCGGTTTCGTAGTCGGCATAGAAGTATGTGCCAACCAGTCCAGGAATAGCGCTGCCACGATAGACGTAACCGCCTGTGACCGACGCACGCCCGCCGTTGTGAGAGTACTCGATCTGCGGGCGCAGCATGTCCGGCGAAACCTCAGGCACATTGGTGCGGCATCCCGGGCAGGGATTAGTTCCTTCCAGCGCAGGCCAGCCGAAGTCAGAAGCGGGCAAGTCCGGCTGCGTCACGGTGACTTCTTCCCAATCATCCTGCCCAACGTCTCCCACGTACAGATCGCCAGTCGCCATGTCGAAACTGAAGCGCCACGGGTTTCGGAACCCGTGATGAAAGATGCGTGAGTCTTCGCCGTCGCCGCTCAAATTACCTGGCGGCGGAGTTGCAGGGTCGTCAACATTGAAGCGCAAGATGCTGCCGAGCGGTGTGGAGAGATCTTGGGCATTTCCGTCACCGTCGTTCTGCAAGCCCCCATCGCCCATGCTCATGTAGAGATAACCGTCAGGCCCAAACGCGAGCATGCCGCCGTTGTGGTTGGCCCTGGGCTGTTGCTGGTCGACGAGGCGACTATCGGCAACCAGCGTGAGTGTGTCCCCTTCCAAGCTGTACTCTTCGAGGACGCTAACTTGATCCGGCGCAATGTAGCTCAGCCAAACCCGGTTGTTGCCGTCTTGACCAAAGTTTGGATGAAACGCCATCCCGAGCAAACCCGATTCGCTGTCAGTGAGGACATCCAAGCTGAGCAGCGTGGTGGTATTGCCGTCCGCAGGATCGGCTCGCCGCACGGTGCCCCCCTTCTCCAGCACGTAGAGTGGGGCTGCCGCATTCGGCGCTGACGTCACGAACGTCGGTTGACTCAACCCAGTGACAACAGGCGTCACTTGAATTGCCGGTACTGGGTCGCCGGTGCACTCAGCGCGCGTTCCAGGCATGTTGGCCATGCCGCCGGCATTGTCCATGCCGCCGGCAGCCTCCCCGCCGTTGGCGGCGCCTCCGTCAGCCCCGCCGCTCGCGTCGACACCACCCTCGGCATTGTTTCCACCAGACTGATTGGCACCGCCAGTCGGATCGTCCATGCCGGTCTTTCCACCGGTATTGTTTTCCGCTCCGGCACTGCCATCATCATCTGGCGGAGGAGTGTTGGCACCGCCAGCGGCGGCTTCGCCGTCCTTGGTAGAATCATCGGTGCAGGCTGCGAACGCGATCGCGACAATGACCGCGGCAAGAGAGCTGGCGACTAGCGTTTTCATTTCAAGAGTCCTGGGGTTCGGCTTTCAGCCGCGAAAGGTTCTTTCCGTTGCGGGACTTTCCCACCAACGAAAGCCGCCAAGCGGCCTGCGCACAGGGTATCGCAGCCCGGCGGCCACGTGTAGCCAGTCCCCGCTCCCAGCATCAGGCAGCGGAATTTTGCGCCACTATCACCCTTGCCGGCCGAAATGTCGTGAGGTTCGCCCGTTCAGAAATACGAAGCCGGTAGCCGAGTCCAGGCGCTTCCCGCGTGCCGCCGGGGCGCTCCTCGAGCTACCGCCGCCAGCTGGGCCGGGCTCAGCGCCCGAGCGCCTCAGCCCTGTTAACAATTCTCGGCGTCAGGAAGATCACGAGTTCACCTCGCGTGTCGCTCGCGGTTCTTTTCTGAAACAGCAAGCCCAGCAGGGGGATGTCGCCAAAAAACGGAACTTGGTCCGTGTTGCGTCCGGTGTTGCGCGTGAAGATGCCACCGATCACGGCGGTGTGGCCATCCGCTACGAGCAGCTCGGTCTCGGCTTCACGCTTGAGAATGGTCGGATCGCCGCGTGCTGACGTCTGGTTGAAGTCGGGCTCATCGCGGTTGATCTTGACGCGCATGCTGACGCTGCCATCCGCCGTCACGTGAGGCTCGACCAGCAACTGCAGCTTGGCTTCTTGAAACGTAGTCTGCACGCCTTGCGCGCTGACCTGGCTGAACGGGATCAACGTGCCTTGGCTGATGCGCGCTTGTTTGTTGTCCAACGTGAGCACGCGCGGACTCGACAAGATACGCAGCATACCGCTGGTCTCAGCCGCAGACAGGCGTAGCGACAGGTTGAAGTTGTTGTCGACCGATCCGAACGTCAGACCCAAAGCACCACCGGAGCCGGTACCGACGGCCGCCGGCAGATTGACGGCGAAGTTCGGATTCTGCACTTGGCTTTGAAACGGTGACAGACCCGCCGTGGGCGTGTCTTGATCACTGGCGCCGCCCGCGATGCCAATCGAGTTCGGAAAAGCCAATCCTGTCGGGTTTCCTGTAGAGGCGCTGAAACTGGCGTCACCGCCCCACTGGACACCAACCTCACGCAGGTAGCGGCTGGTCGCTTCGACGATGCGCGCTTCGATCAACACCTGCGGCGTCTGGGTGTCGAGCGAACGCGTCAGCTCCTCGATTTGGTCCAAGTTTCCCGCTACATCGCGCACGATCATCACGTTGGTGCGTTCGTCGACCGCGATCGACCCGCGAGCAGAGAGCAACTCCGCGGCACGCGCCTGTAGGTTCAACGCCTCCGCGTAGGAGACCGGGATCAGCCGCGTTTCGAGCGGAGCCAACTGCAGCTCTTGCTTCGCACGCGCGATCGCCATTTCGCGCTCTTTCTCGAGGTCCGCCAATGGCGCGACGCGAATGATGTTGCCGCGGCGCTCCATGCCGAGATTCTTGGCCTGAAGCACCACATCCAGAGCTTGGTCCCAAGGCACGTTGCGCATGCGAATCGTGACCGATCCGGAGACGTTGTCTGCAGTGATGATGTTCACGCGGCCGGTGTCGGCCAACAAGCGCAACACGTTGTGAACATCAGCATCTTTGAGGTCGATATCGATGCGACGTCCAGAGTATCGCCCCCGCACCTGCGCGGCGATCGGCGGAGCAAAGCCCGCCGCCTGGGCGGGTTGCTGCTGGACGAACTCGGTATCGCTGCTCAATGAACCCGCCGACTCGAGGATCTGGGGAGCACCGACTACTTCAGGCTCGACGAAGATCGTCTTGGTCTTGCGCGCTTCTTTGCCGTCCGCGGCGGTCCCTGTGACGCTACTCGGGATCTGGCCGGCATAGACCGACCACACGAGCGTCGTGCCTTCGCGCGTGACACGCGCTTGGGCGCGCGCGGAATGCTCCGTCTCGAGCACTACCCGCTTCCCTTCCTGATAACTGGATACCAGGGCCAACTCGCCCCCATATGCCCGCACATCCCGGGCTCGCTGCAATAGCTCGGGCAAGCGTACGTCGACCAGCTCCAAGCGGCTCTCGGTCTGGCTCATTCGCCGATGGCGGTAGGCGACTTTGCCATCCAGCTCGATCTCTATGCGCTCCTCCGGACCGCGACGCGAATAGCGAATGTCTCGCACTCGCAGTTCAGTTGCTTCAGCCCGAGCTCGAGACTTACCGAGCGCTTGCGCTGAGGGCTGAGCCGAGACGGCGGTCCCTTTGGATTTCAGGTCCTTGGCGGCCCGGACCAGCAACTCGTTGCCGTGCACGACGACGCTGTATTCAGGCGCCGTGTCCTGCACCGGACTGAGCGTGACGATCACGCGCGTGGTCGACTCCGTCCCTGTCTTGAACGCCTGGATCATGACGCCGCCGATGGCCCCGGCGCCACGCACCAGGGCCGGCGGAGCGCCGCGTACCAGGGTGTTGGGAATGTCGATCGTCAGACGTCGCTTGTGCTTGTCGGTTCGCGCAGTAAACGTCGGCTTGCTGGAGAATCCCAGCGTCAGTTGCGCTATCCCCGTCGTCTCGTCCTGAGACAATTTCGCCGAAGTCGCGTACCGGACCTCGTCCGCCGCGGCGGCGCTCTGCGCCACCAATATCATCGCCGCAGCTATCTCTAGTGCGATGATGCTCTTCCGAGCGCGCGTCGTCAGACTACTTAACCAGCTCATGAACTGCTCCCACGACCGCCAATCGGCCTATTCTGGGTTTGAAGCTCAGTGAGGTTAACAAGCTGGCTTCAAGCCGAGCAAATTAGTTGGTTTCTTGCTCGTCCGGACGCAGCGCAATCACGCGCGTCGCGCTGGGCACGTCGGGATTCGTGGGGTCTTCACGGATCAAGACGACGTCTCCGTCGCGGATCCTGTCCACCCGCCAATTGACTTCATACTCGGCGTTGGTCGTGCCCACCTGGACGCGTTCAGCTTTGCCCACATAGTCGTTGCGATGCACAACGTGGCCTTCTCCCCGCGGATCGAGCAACATCGCTTTGGCTGGCCGGATGCGGCTGACGATGCCGATCAGCTTCAAGTCATCGAGCGGCACATCGTCCAAAATGACCTCTCGCTGAACCTGGATCGCCGAGCGTCCTTGGTTGATGAACAAGTCCTCGAATGAGCGGAACGGGTCCCGGCTGCGTTCGGTCTCATTGAAGTCTTCCTCTTGGTACTCGACCTTGGGCGGAGCAGGCCCGGTATCAACGGGCTCTTCGTCGGCCCCTTTGAGCCCTCGTCGGCTTTTGGCTTTGGCCTTAGGCGCAGCTTTCTTCGCCGTGGCGGCCGGCGGAGGCTTGCCTTGCACCGCGTCGTCTTCACACGCGCACAGCGCGGACGACAAGATCAGCGCCGAAAGCAAGGACGCGACATCTGCTAGACGTGTCATTTGCGACTCCTGCGCTTGCGACTCTGAGGACCGCCATCGTCCACAGTCTCATCCACTGCATGAAATGCGGTCGCCAGCACCTCGGCGTGCAAGCGGATCTCACCATCAACCACCTCTGGCTTTTCCAACGAGATGTTTTCCATGTTGATGATGCGTTCCAGTTGGCCCACGTTGTAAAAGAACTTCGCCAAGTGATGGAAGCGCCCGACCAGTTCAAGCCGCATCGGCACGCGCGCGTAGAACTCTTCAGGCACCTCTTCAAGCGGCGTCCAAGCCTGTAGCTCGACGCCCACCAAGTTGGCCACGTTCTGAATCGAGCTCAGAAACGCCGGGTACTCGGTCGTCGCTGGCAGAATCTTGACCAGCTCACGCCGGTTGCGCTCTCGCTCCCGTAGTTCCTGAAGATCCTTTTGGTAGGCGTGCTCCGCCTTCTTCGCCGCCGTCAGATCATCTTTGAGTCCGACGTGCTTCTGTCCTTCGGCGTTGATCTCCGATTGGATCTCGCTGTGGAAGACGATGTAATAGCCTGCAGCGGGCAGAATCAACATCGCCGACCCGACCAGGATCTTGGCCGGCGTGTTCAGCCTGCCGAGCGCGCTGCTCTTCTTGGCGGCGGCCATTAGTATCGCACCTTCGCTTCAAGCTGGAAGTTGACCCACTCGAACTCGTCGCCGGAGATGCGCTTGCGCTCCGACGGCAGCAGGCGTACGTCGTAGAAATAGGCTGACAAGTTCAAGCGACGCGCCAGCTCGCTCACGTCCTCGCCGTCGCGCGCCATGCCTTTGAGCTTCACGGTGCGTTTGTCCTCCACAAAACTGGTGAGCCACAAGCGTTTGCTATCCCAAGACGCGTTGTACATCGCCAGCGGGTTGTCGTTTTGCACCTTGGCCAGCTCCTCTGGAGAAATGCTGGGACCGCGGCCCTTGGTGGTGAGTCGTGCCAGTTCCAACAGTACCGCGGTGGGTCCTGTGCGAGCACTTTGCAGCTTAGCTATGGCATCCTCACGCGCGCGCAGCACCTTGAGCTGCTCTTGGACCTTGGGATGATCCTTCACCTTGTCCTTGGAGATGCGGATCTCGCTCTGCAAGCGGCGGGTTTCCTTCTTGAGTTCGTCCAACTCTTCCTGCTTGCTACTGAACAGTAACAGCGCGCCGATCACCTCCAGCGCCAGCAGGACCATCACTGCGATCAGCCACCCCTGGCTTGGTTCTGAAGTCTGTGCGCGTTTGCTACGCTTCTGGGGGAGCAGATTGATACGCACCAGCTCTGAACTGCCGCGCGTCTCCTTCTCCTTGCGCATCGTCAGTCCCAGCGCGACAGCCAACTGCGCGCCGCGAGCCTGGATCAGATTGGGGTCGACGGTCTTGTCGAGCGTCAACTGCTCGGTGGGCAGCCAGGTCTGCACGCTGACGCGGGCCCTGCGCTCGATAGCCGCAGCCAACGCAGGCAGGTTAGCGGTGCCGCCTGTCAGACAAATGCGGCTGATATCTCCTTCACCGCTGGTCGCCATGAAGAAGTCGAGGCTGCGCTGGATTTCGGCAGCGATGGAGTCCAACACCTGCTCGATGATCGGCGGGACTTGCGGCGGAATCGGCGACCCATCTGGCGTGTAGCCACATTTGTAGCCTTCCGCCTGCTCCAGCGGCACGTTCAGCTGACGGGCGATCTCGTCTGTGATCACGTTACCGCCGTTGGCGATCTCGCGGGTGAAAGCGCTGACGCCACCCGACACGATATTCAACGACGATAGGCTGGCGCCCACGTTGATCAGTGCGACGGTTTCATTGTCGTTGATGCCCTGCGCCCGGGCGTACAGGTTCTGCATCGTGAACGCGTCAATGTCCACGATAGCTGGCTTGAGCTTGGCGTCCCGCGCCAGCTGCGCGTAGTCGTTGATCTGGTCCTTCTTGGCAGCGACCAACAGCAGGTCCATCTGGCTGGCGTCTGGACGCCGCCGCAGCACCTGATAATCCACCTGCACATCTTTGATGTCGAAGGGGATGTGCTGTTCGGCTTCCCACGTGATCTGCTCTGCCAGCTCCGCCTCTGTCATCATCGGCACGCTGATCTTGCGGATGATCACGCTCTGACCCGACACGCTGAGCGCGATGTTGCGGTTGCGGATCTTCGCTTCCGAAAATACCCGCTTCAGCGTGGCGATCACCGTGCCCGGGTCCATCACCTGCCCGTCGACCACCGTCTGAGGAGGCAGGGGAGCAAAGCCGACGCGCTGCAGCACGGGCCCCTTACGCGTCTCTTTGACCTGGCAGACTTTGATGGAGCTAGACCCAATGTCTACGCCAACCAGGTTTTTGCCTTCGCCCATGGAACTCCTTGCGCGCGCTGAGCGCGAAACTGCGGCGCTGAAGTGGCCGCAGCAAAGTTTGTCACTCTGGCCAAAGGCAGCCAAGAAACGTGCGAATTCGCCTGGCTTCGCCCGCCCACGAAATAACGTGGATCTGAGCGCGCACCGCCGGCGCCGAGCGCTCGGGCTCGGATCCCCCGAGGCCGCATCCAACCGGGGTCGGGCCAAAAGCCATGGCCCTGTACACCCCATCAGGGAAACAAGCGTGCACTACGCGGCTGTACGTCTGCGTCTGGCCCAGCAGGTAGGTGCTTGCGTACCCATACAGGGGTGGCCCGAGGCCGTACACTCACCGACCGCGGCCACAAACCGACCAACCAGATTCAGTCACAAGCAACTGAAACTATAGACTTATCTTCACCTGGTCTCGAAGAACGTTGGTGGTGACCCGGACGCAATTCCAGTGGCGTGAAAGCGCAAAACTTAGCATCGCTGGTAGGTGGAGGTCCGCAACCAGTGGTTAGCTAGGGTAAACTTAGACCCCGGGTCGCATCTACCCTATATCCTGCACTTATAAACATGAACGACTCGATTCTTGTCGATTCTTTATAAATTAACCCTGAACTAGCCGATTTTTGGTGATTCTTTGCTGAGCTGCGCTGCATAGCTACGCTCGTACCTACCGGGGCATACCGGGTCTAATCTGCACCTCCTCCGCTCATTAATTTCCAGTCTGGCTGACAAACTCGAATTCGCCGGAAGTAATTTCAAGCACTTACGTCTCTGGCACGACACCTGCTTAAGCGGTTGGCTCGGAGGTGTCCTTAGATGAGAGTTGCTCACGTTAAGCGCGACAAGGCGGCAGTCAGGTCCAAGAAGAAAGCTCACCGGCTGGCGAGCGCCAGAGAGCGCAGCCACGGCGGAGGGGGCTCGGAAATCGACGCCGCTCCAGATTCGGGCGTGCGCAACGTCGTCCCCCCATCGGACGAGGTCAGCGAAGCACCTCCAGCCAACGACGACTTCGACCCCACCGTGATGATCGAGAAGTATCAGCATCTGGTGCGGCAGATCGCCGGAGGGTTTCAGCGCCGCCTGCCCAGGAACGTCCTGCGCGACGATCTCATCGCCGCCGGCATGAGTGGACTCTGGGACGCCGTCCGCAAGCATGGCCACCAGGCATCTGGCAACTTCGACTGGTACGTCAGAGTCCGGATCCGCGGAGCGATCTTGGACGAGCTGCGTTCCCAAGACTGGTTGCCCCGCCGCGCACGGGCCGCCGCTGCGGAAGCCGCACAAGCGTCAGGCAGCAGCAACAGTGCCGCGCCTGTAGTCTTGCGCTTCGATGAGGTGAGCGAGACCGAGCAGGCCCGCTGCCTCACTGCCAGCGACAGCAGCAACACTGAGAAGGCTGTGGAGGCGAACTTCGTGAAGGCTCGCCTGGCAGAAGCGATGAGCCAGCTGCCCGAGCGTGAACGCCGTATCGTCGCGATGCATTATTTCCGCGGAGTGAAGTTCAAGGATTTGGGAGAGATGCTCGGAGTGAGTGAGCCGCGTATCTCTCAGCTGCACTCGCGAGCCATGAGCCGCTTGAAGGTGATTCTGGCGGACGCCGCATGAGGACTTAAACAGGGGGATATCTCCCACGGGGAAAAAGAGGGGGGCGCCGGGCATTCAGTTGTCCGGCGTTTCTTTTTTTTGTGGATTGAAGCGGAAAGTCCAGGCCGGCATGCCGCGCTCGATCCCGTACAGCGTGGTGGTGTCGTACTCTTGCTGCGGGGCGGTGGCAGTCCCGGCGCGATGCAACTGAACCGGATGTTTGGAAGCGCGGTCCAGTTCGAGCGCGGAGTCACAGCCGAGCTGCTTCAGTGCTAGCGCCAACACGTCACCGCTATCGTGCTCAACCAAAGCGACGTAGACCCTACCAGAATCCAGCACGCACAATCCGCCGCGGATACGCCGCGCTCCGCGCTGGCGCGCCCGTTCAGTGACCTCACCGTCCATCAGCAGCGCAGGCAGCTGCACCGCGATTTGTTCATCAGAAAGTTGGGGCCGTTGACCTGCAGGAACGATCTCGATATCGGCCGCTCCCCCCAACACCAGCGTTGGATAGACCAGACGCAGCGGCAGCGTCGCGCGCTCACCAAACGCTAGTCCATAGCGCGTCGGCGTCGTCGTGTGCCCCAACGTCAACGCCAGCATCACACTCTCCTGCTGCTCGGGGGGCAAACGTCGCACCGGCGACGGCCGATCTTCCAACAAAGGCTCTCGCCCGCCAGTCAACGTGTAGCTGAGGCGGCCCGGGTCGACTGAGAGCAACTGCACCTGGAGCGTGCCCAAGGCCATCTTGCTCTCGAATATCGCTGGAGTCTCTGCGGGCGCCGGCTGCCGACCAACACTCGGACTCCAGGGGAGTTTGGACTCCAGCGGTCCCGATTGACGGCGCACCAAATAGAAAAAGTCCTTGTCGGACCACAGGGCGTACTTCTTTGGATGCACTCGCATGCCCGCGAAGGCTGCGCGCGACTGCACCTGGGAGGCATCCTCACCGTCACCAAAATCAGTGAAGAAGAAGCCGGTGTGCCCGGGATTCATGTCGAGGGCCAGGGCGTACTGACAGCCCGCTCTTTGCAGCCCCACCGCGAGCGTGTTGGCGGTCAGATCTTGCCCCCAAGCGTAGAGCAGGTTTCCGTGAGCATCGAGGCACAAGGCCGAGCGCTCCGTCAAGGCGCCGTGCCCGACCACCCGATGGCCCCAGCTCCTTCTGCCCTTGGGGTTCAGCTGGCCGTCAGACACCAGCGCGTCCAGGTTTTGCCGGAATGACACCAAGCGTGGGTCGATGCGCTGCTCCTTGGGCCAGTCCCCTAACCCGGCGCGCCCTTCCTCTGTAACGACGACGCTGGCGGCGCCGGGCTTCGGGGGCACGAGCACACGCCGGTCCACCATCATGCCGTAGTCACCGTGCACGCTCTTGAACGCGCCGTTGAACGTGGCCACCACGCGCTGGAGCAGCTCGGGCTCCTTGGGCAGCGCACCTCTGCCCGGGGGGCCCGTCTGCGGTCGCGGCTCTTCGTAGCCGGCCTCCATGCGCAGCTCCATACGACGCATGTCCATCGCCAGGAGCCACAAGCGAGCGTAGGGACGCTGCTCGTCTGGATGCACGAAGGTGTGCACGAACGACGGGCTGTGCGGCGTCTCATCGGTGTCGGCGTGCGAAGACTGCAAGCCGGCAAACGGCAGCCATTGCCCTTCCAAGTGCACGCCCGCCGCGTCTTCGAGCCGCTTGGGCTCGCTCCACAAAGACGGCACCGCCATAGGGGGCCAACTAGGGCCAGTCACGTCAGCTGGAGTTTGAACGAAAACGCCAGCTGGTGAAGGAGCAGCGGCCACACCGTCGTCTTCGGTGAACATCGAGTGGGCGCTTCGCCTCAGCTGATCTTCCAGTCCGAAGGCGCGCCATTCCAACCAGGCGATGAAGTCCGGCCCCGTTTGCGCGCGCACAACGTCGACCAGAGTGTGCAGCCATTGGCCCCCACCTTGACGTTGCACACTGACCACAGCTCGATCATCCGCGCTATGCAGCCCTGCGTGGGTTCCGTCAACGAAACGCTTCGTGTCGAGGTTCAAGCGATAGCTATCGCCGCCCACCGCCAGGGACAGCAGCGGTGGGTCTAGGCGCAGCCCGACTCTCGAGGCGTTGGCGATCCCAATGTGAGTGCGCCCCAAGCCCTGCAAACTGCCCGTTTGCTGAAACGCGCGCAGTCGCAACAGCATGCGGTTCAACCATCCGCCTCGCAGATCGTCGTCAGGCATGCCATCCAGATCGAGCAAGGTCACCCCCTGGAGCTCACCGTAGGCCAGGCTGGCAAACACGGCGTGCTTGCCGTCGAGCTGCAGCGCTGCCTCATCCCCCAGGTTTGTTCGGGTCAGGTTGTGCACGCTCTCAACTTGGATCGGCTTGCCTTCACGACTCACGCGCGCCCGGGCTCGGAACACATCCCGCCGCCCCTCGGTTTCGGGCGTGGCCAGGTAGAGCACTCGGCGACCGAGCAGCGCGTCCAGTACCGGCCCTCGACTGGGCTCCCAGGCGATCGACTCCGGCTCTACGCGTGCGAAACTCTCGGCTCCCAGCCAGTGGGCCACCCCGTCCAGGCTCACTTCCGGTGGCGAACGCATGCTGCAGCGCTGCCCCAGTGCCAGCCCCATCACGGCCGTCAGCAAGTACACGCGCGTCTGCCAGATCCAGGCCCGAGCCATGCGCCTGACGCCTACCGCGTAGACAGGCGCCAACGCAACCTGATAAGCCGCGCCTCGAGCGTGGGCAAAAGCAATCTCGGCACCCGACTTTTGACTGCGGCGGTGGTGTCTCCACTGCTGCTGGTGCTGCTATTTTTGGGGCCGGCCTGGGGCTGGTATTTGCTGGTGCTGGCTGCGTCCCTGGTGAGCGCGCAGGAACTGTACGCGATGACCCATCCCGAGGATCGCGTGTCCCAAGCGGTGGGCCTGCTGACATGCCTCGGGGTGTCGCTGGCTCTCTATTTCTGCACCACTGATGCGCGAGTACTGCTGACGGTGCTGTTCCTGGTGCCGATTTTGGGCGTGCTGGTGCCGCTCTGGCGGCTCGGAGAAATCCCGACAGCGGCGCTGCGCACGATGGGTTTCATCGCCATCCCGATCTACATCGGGCTGCTCACGAGCCTGGCGATCGTGCGTCGCGACCTGGGCGATCAGGGCCCCGGGTACGTGTTGATGACGCTGATGTTCGCCTGGATGGCGGACACCGGCGGCTACTTTGCCGGGCGTTTCTTGGGCAAAACGCCCCTGTATCCCGCGGTCAGCCCCAAGAAGACCCGGGAGGGCCTGTATGGAGCATTGGCCGGCGCCTTGCTGGGAGCGTGTTTGGCGCACTTCTGGTACCTGCCCCAAATCCCGCTGCAGCACGCGCTGCCACTCGCTCTCGTGTGCGGTCTCGTGGGTCAGCTCGGTGACTTGGCCGAGTCGTTGTTGAAGCGCTCGACCGCTCGCAAAGACTCCGGAAGCCTGCTCCCCGGGCACGGCGGCGTGCTCGACCGCGTCGACGCTTTGCTGGTCGTCAGCCCATTGGTGTTGCTGTACACGCTGTGGACTGGGCGGCTCGTCAGCGGCGGCTAGAGCGCCAAAAACTGAGTCGAACCGAGGATCGGCCTTCCAGCCGACACGACACCGAAATCCCGGGAGCCACAGTATTCCCCTTGGAAAGCCCAGGGTCGCTCGGTATAGCCTTGCGCTTCGCAGCCCGGGCCGGGCTGGAAACCTTTGGAGGCGTTCGTGGACGAGCTGGTTGAATACTTACTTTCAAATCTTCAATTAGACTTCTCGGGCGACCTTTCCGTGGAAAAAGTCCGCGAGTTCCTGCGCGAAGACGACGGGCGTGAAGCTCGTCGCGTGCTGGCCAAGGTGATCGAAGATGGCGGAATTGATGACCTATTGCTCACCATGGCGGACTGTCTGCGCGACAGCATCCGCACCGGGATCAGTCCCCAAGTCGTGCGTGAGCAGCTGAATCTGTTCGCCGAAGCCTGAAATCGTGTCCCCAGAGTTGGCCTTCGGGTGCCAATTCGGTTGACAACCGGGTGAGATCGCGGACCCTGTAGCCTGATGGCGAATCAGGCTGGCAATGCCAATTTGCCAACGAAGTTGACACTCCAGGGGCACACGTTTGTGGAGCGTCTGGGGCGTGGGGCGAGTGGGAGCACTTGGCGGATCCAGCTGGACGGACGCAGCGCCACGCTCAAGCTGGGTCACCCCAACACCGCGGAGCAACTGGCCTCCGAAGCGGAGCGGCTCGTCGTCAGCGCCTCTGAGTCCCTGCCGCAGTTGCTGGACGTCGGCCGAACCCCTGCCGGAATGCGCACTCCAGACGGACCGGTGGAGGACGCCACCCCATACCTGCTGCTCTCGTACGCCCCCGGACAAAGCCTACAGCAGCTGCTGCTCACCCAGCCAGACGAGCAACTGGCTGGGGCCGTGGCCCAAGGCTGTGCCGCCGCGCTGGCGGACTTGCACAGCGCGGGGCTAGCCCACGGCGACATCAAACCCGCGAACGTGATCGTGGAGCGCCAGGATGAGGTGCTGACTTGCCGGGTGATCGATCTGGGTTTGGCGCAAGAAGGAGCCGACGCCAATCTGCGCGGCGCGACCCCGCGCTACCTACCGCCGGATCTGAGCGGAGAATCGCACGGAGCAGCGCGGGACCTGTGGGCGTTGGGACTGACTCTGCTCGAGACGCTGAGCGCCGAGGCTCGCCAGGACGAGCAGCTCAACCTCAATCACCAACGCTATCTGCAAGAGCTGACGCCAGCCTGGCGACCGCTGCTGCAGGTGTTGCTTGGCCCGCCTGAGGCGCGCCCAAGTGCGGCTTGGCTCGTGTCGCAACTGCGTTCTCCGCAGGCGCAAGCCGGCTCCAAGCCAGCCGCGACGGTCAACGCGTCCAGCCTCACCAGCTTGCGCCGCAGCTACTTGGCAACGCGGATGTCCAGTTTGCATCGCGTCGCGCGGGGCATTCAACCAGACGTTCGAGTGGCGGGCATTCCTGGCAAGTGGCTGCAGGAGTGCTGTCAGCTATTGCAGCGTATCTCCGCGCTCCGATCCTCGCGCAGCGAGCAAGTAGAAGCCATCAAGCCGCTGAGCGAACTGCAATTGCGGCGCTGGCTGGTGCAGCTCCTGGGCGTACGCAGCGTTGACTTTCCGCAGCTACCCGAGCTGGATGAACCCGCGTTGGTCAAGCGCCTGCTGGAGCTCAGCGAAAGCCAACCCCTGGAAACCGTCACTCTGGCGGCGCTGACTTCCCGGGATGCCGCGTTGCCGCAGCCCGCCCCTGTGCCGTCAAGTCCCGCCGATCTAGCGCTGCAGCTGGGGGCAGAGACGCCCAGCATCGAAACGTTGAACGCGGTGGAGCAGCTGGTCGTCTCGGGACAAGCGACGGAGCGCGTTGCTTTGCGCCTGAGTGAAGCGCTGCGTCAGCGCCACGAGCTGGGTCGCGCGCTGTTCGCTTTGCAGCGTCCCGCGGGCGACACCGAGCCCCCCATGTTCAAGCTACAACGCGCTTCCATTCTGCTGCGCGGGCAAGACTCCGCCGCGGCGGAGCGCGTGCTCGCCGATTTGGAAAGCGCGTCAGAGCCAGAGGTACAGAGCAAGCGCGCTGCGCTACTGTGCCGGATTGCGCTGGCAAGAGGGGATCTGGAAGGCGCCGCACGGGCGCTACGAGACTCCGCTCCCGGCGTCAGCCCCGAGCTGTTGCAAGCCCAGGCCAGTTTGGAACTGACTTCGGGCCAGCTTGACGCAGCAGAGCAAACGTTAGTCCACGCCACGAGTTTGACGCAAAGCACGGAACAGCAAGCCAAGAGCCACGCTCTGCTGGCCAACCTGGCTCAACAACGCGGTGACTCCGGCAAAGCCTTTGCCCTATTTCGCAAAGCCGCAGAACACGCGGCTCGGGCGGGGGCGATCTTGGAAGAGTGCACCTACTTGGTAGGTGTGGCCGCCACAGCCAGCGGACTCGGTTTGATCACGGAGGCGCTCGGGGCCTCCAAGCGCTCCGCGCTGTTGTACCAGCACCTCAACCGGACCCCCGCGGCCGCTCGCGCCTGGCTGGCCAGGGCGAGCGCTTACGCGATGGTCGGTGCTCAACATGAGGCCCGCTCGGCCGCGTTCGACACGCTGGACCTGGCCCGAGCTGCAGGCGACCAACGCTGCCGCGCCTTCGCACACCTGCTGCTGAGCGATATCACCGATAGCAGCGAAGCCGGCGAGCACTTGCAGCGTACCCAAACCCTGCTGCTGGAAGTCGACGGCGAGCTGCGCAGCGACGACCGACTGCGCATCGCGGCGCGCCAACTGCGTGAAGGCGAATTGCCGCCCGAACGGCTGCTAACCTTCGACGGCCTGGCTGCCGAACAGCCCTCGGTCGACGTGCGCCTCGAGTGGTGGGGCAACCGCGCCAGGGCAGCGCTGCAGGCGCGCTCAGCGGCCGAACTCAGCAGCGAACAAGGCGAGCCAATCGTCACGACGCTGCTGGCACTCACCCACGCCGACGCAACCGTCGAAGCCAAGGGGCAAGCCTTCGCGTACGGCGCTGGGCTCGCTGCACAACTCGGCGATGGCGAAAGCGCACGCCAGCTATCGCTCGCAGCCAGTGAAGCCTACCGCACGCTACTCAACGGCACCCCTGCAGAGCTGCACGCGTCGCTGCGACAGCTGCAATGGGTGAAGTTGATCCACGCGCCACAACAGTCAGACATCTCGCCCGATCAGCTGGCAGACATTCAGACCTTGATCGCCGGCCTGAGCGATCGCTCCCAACTGAAGGCCCTGCTCAACCGCATCTTGGACGCGCTCGTCTTGTGGACTGGCGTCGAACGCGGGCTGCTACTGCTGACCGCGCCCGGGGGCCAGCTGGTGCCGCGAGCAGCGCGCAACCTGGCCCGGGCCGATCTGGCCGGGGAACAACTGCGACTGAGCACCAGCTTGGCAGAACGAGCGCTGGAGACGCGCGAGTTTGTCGTCGCAGTGGACGCCGCGGGCGAACTGCCCGAACTGCATGAGAGCGTGCATTCACTGCGGCTGCGCAGCGTCTTGGCCGTACCGCTGCTAGCCCGAGGCGAAGTCTTGGGCGTGGCTTACCTGGACGACCGCATGCGGCGTGGTGCTTTCGGCAAGCGTGAACTCAGCTGGGTACGCTTGGTGGCCTCGTTGGCAGCCGTCGCGATCGCCGACGCCAAAGACCAACTCAGGCTTCGACGAGCCGTCCGAAAAGCTCAACGAGCTGAATCCCGCCTGGCTAGGACCTTGGCCGAACGAGAAGCGGCGCTGACGGTGGCGCAGCAAGAGCTGGCGCACTCCAAGAACGCACGCGGGACACGCTTCAGCTATGGCGAAATCGTCGGCAATAGCGACGCCATCCGCCACATGCTCCGGCTGCTGGATCGCGTGGCGACTTCCGACGTGCCGGTGCTGATCAGTGGTGAGTCGGGCAGTGGTAAGGAGCTCGTGGCCCGCGCTGTACACCGCAACAGTGCGCGCAGTCGCGCCGCATTCGTCACCGAAAATTGTTCGGCCATCCCTGAGTCTCTGTTGGAATCGACCCTGTTCGGCCACGTCAAAGGCGCATTCACCGGAGCCTCGCGACAGCGCGCTGGCTTGTTTGAGGTCGCTC
This sequence comes from Polyangiaceae bacterium, assembly GCA_050304975.1. Taxonomy (GTDB): domain Bacteria; phylum Myxococcota_A; class Polyangia; order Polyangiales; family Polyangiaceae; genus SZUA-265. The sequence continues at coordinate 23,469 of JBNLEN010000013.1, read as the reverse complement.
ACCAAGGCACGCTGTTTCTGGATGAGATTGCCGACATGAGCTTGGCCATGCAGGCCAAGCTGCTGCGCGTGCTCGAAAGCGGTGAGGTGCGCCGCGTTGGGGCCGAACGCCCCATCACTGTAGATGTGCGAGTGGTGGCCGCCAGCCACAAAGATCTGGAGCAGCAGGTTCGGGCAGGAAGGTTTCGAGAGGATCTACTCTACCGCCTGAACGTGATCACGATTGGCGTGCCCGCATTGCGCGAACGCAAGAGCGACATCCCGCTCTTGGTTCGCCACTTTGTGGACAAGCACGCCCCTGCCCGACCCGGCAAACGCGGCCCCTCCGTTCAGTTCGACGACGAAGCCATGCAGGCCATGATGAGTTTCGACTGGCCCGGCAATGTGCGCCAATTGGAGAACGAAACTCGCCGAGCGCTGGTGCTCGCGGACGGAAACGTCAGCAAGCAAGACCTCTCGCCCCAGCTGCGAGGGCTGCAGACGCAGCCCAACGCAGGTTTGGATTTGAAACAGCGGGTGGATTCCCTGGAAAAGGAGCTGCTCAGCCAGGCGCTGGACCAAACTTCGGGCAATCAGACCCGGGCAGCGCAGCTGCTGGGCATTTCCCGCTTCGGACTGCAGAAAATGATGAAGCGCTTGGGAGTCACCACTGAAACGCGTGCTGGACAATCCAAGAAAGCGGCAGTAACCGACAACTGAGCCGTCCGAGAACTGATGCCGTCGACCGATAAAAGCGCCCGCAGCCGCCGCACCAAATCCCGCGCTGTTTCGCGTCCGACGAACGCCAAAGCTCCCCTGGCGGAGGCGGCGGGTCAGCGCAGCGCCAAACCCAATCGCCCGCTGAGCAATCCGGCGCGGCCCGTGCTCAAGTGGGCCGGGGGAAAGTCTCGCTTGCTGCCGGAAATTCTGCGCTGCTTGCCGGAGCAAATCGACACCTACTACGAACCCTTTGTCGGTAGCGCAGCAGTATTTTTTGCATTGCGCACCCAAGGGCGCTTTCGCAAAGCCGTGCTGAGTGATCGCAATCACGAGCTGATCGACGTCTACCGCGCGCTCAAGAAAGACGTGGATTCCGTGATCGCGGCACTCAAGGATCACTCCTACGACAAGGACGTCTATTACCGAGTCCGCGCCACCGATCCCAAGACGCTCGATCTGTTTCAGCGCGCAGCGCGAACCATCTTCCTGAACAAGTCCGGTTTCAATGGCCTGTATCGCGTCAACCGCGCCGGCTTGTTTAACGTCCCCTTCGGTCGCTACACCAACCCCAACATCTGTGATGAGCCACGCTTGCGCCGGGCTGCCCAAGCGCTCAAGGGCGTCAAGCTGGTGGTTTCCGATTTTCACACCGCGTGTGAAGGCGCCAAAGCTGGCGACGCCGTGTACTTCGATCCCCCGTACATCCCGATGTCAAAGACGTCGAACTTCACGGCGTACCACCATGAGGTGTTTGATATGGCGGAGCACCAGCGGCTAGCGCTCACCTTCGATGAGTTGGTTCAGCGCGGGGTGCGCGTCGCGCTGTCTAACTCGGACACCAAAGAGACGCGCAAGCTGTTCAAGGGCTACAAGACCGAGCAAATCCTGGTAGCTCGCCCGATCAACTCCAAGACCAGCAAGCGCGGTGACGTGGCTGAAGTTTTGGTCAGCGGGTAACGTCACCGCACTCCAATGGGCGGCGTTACTGGGCGGCGTTACTGGGCGGCGTTACTGGGCCGGCAGTACCGCTGAGCGGCACACGCCTTCTTGGCAGGTCTTGAGTTCTTCGGTCTCAGTGCAGCCCGGGTCATTCGGCGCACACAGAGTGCACGCAGCTCCGGGTTCTTTGCCCGCACAGGGTTCGTAGGGCGGGCACTCCTCGAACTTGACCAAACACTGGCCCTCGACGCAGGACTGCACCGGGCACGCGGCATCGCCGTTCCAGCACAGCTCACAAGGCGCACCTACCGCCGGACAATCTTCGGCGATCCCGCACTGGGGCGGCACCTCGCAAATCCACTCAACCTCACCGCAGCCGCCGTTTGCATCGCAGTGTACGTTGGGTTTGGCGCAGCTACCGTCGCCGCAGAACTTGCACACGTCTGGCACCGCGCAGGTTTCCGGGCAGGTCGGCGCGGGCTCCTCACACACGGGCTCCGTGGGCAAACACGATCCCTCCAGGGTACAGAATCCAGCGCCGATGATGCACTGCAGCCCAGGGGCGCAGGCGTCACACGCCTCACCACAGACCTTATCCTTGCACGGCTCATAGGTTGAAGGATCCGGGGGCGGCATGTCGTCCGGAGGCATATCGTCCGGCGGCATGGTGTCATCAGCCGGCACGTCATCCACCGGGGGCTCATCATCCACCGGCACATCATCCACGACGTCGTCATCGATCGGTTCGTCGTCCACGACAGTGCCGTCATCGTCCTTCGTCGTGTCGTCCGGAAGCTCCCCGCTGGAGTCGGACCCCTCATCCCCCGTCTTGCTGCCGATCTCGTCGTCGTCGTCGGAGTTCAAAGAGTCTGACTGGGAGTCGCCCAAGAACGCATGACCACCGCAGCTCGCCGTGATCAGTGCAACACTGACGCCCACCAAACCAAAGCCAATCCAAGAGTATCGTTTCATTTGCTGCTCCTAAGCCGTTCGTGCCCGGCAAGTGCCAAACCGATCGGAAAAAATCCTCACTTGTTGTGCCCATCCTTTTCCGGATGCGCACTGCCTAGAACCTCGCGGGCTTTGCCGGCGTGAGGTCCATGAGGGTACCACTTCAAGATATTGGCGGCCGTGCGCCGCGCTTGAGCTTGCCTGCCAGCCGCGAGTTGGGCGCGCATTCGAAGAAACATCGCTTCTGGCAGCAATCTTCCCCGAGGAAAGCGTCGCGCGTGTTCTTGTAGGGCGCCCAAAGCGGCCCCAGCATTACCCGCCTTGACGGACGCGCGCGCCCGGTCAATCAGTTTGACCTCCTCTAGCAGCTCCGATGGCGACACCTCCACGGGCTCTGCAACCTGCTCGGCGCTGAGATCTTCGAACGCCGCGAGTGGATCCGGGGGAGACAGTGGCAGTTCGGTGGCGTCCACCACCGGATCGAGTTCGGACGCGCTCGTCTGCTTTGCCGCAGGCCCCCCGCCTTCGGACGGACGGGGCAGCCTCTGGCGGGCGATTGGCTGGGCTCGCGGCACCTCATTAGCAGAGCCCTCAGTAGTAGAGCCCTCAGTAGTAGAGCCCTCAGTAGTAGAGCCCTCCGCGAGCATGCCTGGCACAGGCTCCACCTGCACCTCGGGCACTGGAGCCACCGTTGGCCCCTCCGAGTCTTGTTCTTCGTCCACCGCTCCCAGCGCTGTCTCCGGCTGTGCGGCGGGGGCTTTCGTCTCCGTCACTTCGCCAGCCGCGGACTGCTGCCCATCGATGACCACCGATGCAGCGGGCTGGTCAGGCTCGGTCAGGTGAACAGCGCCCACCACTGTTGCGGACGCCAGAGTGGTCACCCCGACCCACTTGGCCACGACCAGAGCAACCGTCGACTTGGCGGCCACTGCGCTAGCGGCTGCACTACCACCAGCAACACCACCGGCGGCAGCCGCTCCAACGCTGCCAGCCCCTGTAGCGGCCGTGCCGATAGCGGCTCCCAGGTTGGCGGCTGGCGCCCCCACCGCGGCAGCGCCGGCTCCTGCGCCGCCGATGGCGGCCGCAACTTCACTCGCAGCCGTCGCTGTTACAACGCCGGCCCCCAGCGCCGCCAGCGTGCGCTGCATGCCTTTGCCTTCAGGCAACTCGGTCGAAGCGGCGTGAAGCAGCTCTCGACCGAACTCGTCGTCCAACGACTCGAGCAGTCTTTTCGGATCGTTCATGATGCGCCTCGTTCCTGATTGGCGCGCGCCTTGAGCCGAGCGACCCCCTTGTCGAACAGTTCGCGCCCGCGGCGCAGGCGGGACGCTACCGTGCCGGGGGGCACCTCGATCAGCGTACTGATTTCAGCCATGGTCAATTGCTCAATTTCGTAGAGAATGAACACCGCCCGCACCTCGTCGGGCATGGTTTCCAAAACATCGTTCATCAGATCTGCCGCGCGCCGACGTTCCAACGCTTCGTGAGGGGAAGGCTCCGCGTTGGAGATTTCGTCGAAGTTGATTTCGCCGTCGACTTCGCGACGCCGAACCACACTGCGACGCGCTCGGGACGCGACGCGCATGGCGGTACCAAATAAGAAAGAGCGCTCTCGACCAGGAGTGATCTCCTGCAACTTACGATCGAGCACCAAGAAGACTTGCTGGGCGGCGTCATCCGCATCTGCCGAACTCAGCCCGAACCGGCGCAGCGTACGCCACACGAAGGTGTAGTGCAGCTTGACGAGCGCGGAGGTGGATCTTTCCACCGGCGGCGCTCCCGGCGACTTGGGCTCGGAGCTCATCGGTGGCTGTGATTGTGGCCCAATCACGATGGGCTTGGCCAAAACCAGGGACTGGTGCCTGGCCTCTGGGGTCCCGCCGCCGCCGCGGGAGCTGGAAGTTGGTGCGCGCGCCTGCATCCATTCCGGTCGTGCCCGGCGCCCGGCGGTTTGATCAGCGAAAGTTGAATCGCACCCCGCCCGAAAACAAAAACCCAATATTTCCAACATCATGCAGACTCTTTTGCAGATTGGTATTCGGGTCCTGGACGACGATCGCCGTCTCGGTGTTGAACGGCACGGAAAGCTGAGGGGCGAGCTCCACCGACATCTGCTCCGCGGGACGCAAGTCCAGCCTCAACGCCGCAAAAAGTGAACCCCAAGCTTGGCGGTTGTCTGCTGGCGTGCTCGCGGACGCAAACGCACCGGCGCCGCGCGTCGCGGAGTACTGGCCTCCCTCCAACGCAACGCACGGATACAACGACACGCTGGCTCCCAGCTCGAGCTGCTGCGGACACAGCTCCGCGCGCGCCACCAGTAGCGCTACCTCATACTCCAAGAGCTCGCTCTGCGGCGTGTCTCGGTGACTCAACCGTCGCCGGCGATAGCCGACGCCAAGCCGCAACATATGGCTCCAATCATCGACGCCCAGGGCAACCATCGCCCCGCCACCAAGCAGCGCCTCAGGAGCTGGCCCGACGTCGAGCGCGCCGCTCACGGCTAGTCCCCAGGTCAATTTCCAAGACCGTGCCGGCTCGGGCTGAGGCTTGGGGTCGCGCTCTGGCTCGGGCGCTTCGGCGTGCGGCGTTGGTTTCACTGGCGCCGGCTCCCGTCGTTTGGCACGGACGTGAGCGTCCACGGCCAACGCCGCCACGAGAGCGATGGCTGAAGCGACCTCATCACAGTCTTCACCAGCCACCTCGCGCGAAACCTCACCCCCGGCGGACGAGAACTGGAGTCGGGCGATGAAGCCCTCGAGCGTGCGTTCGATATTCACACGCATCACGGGCAGCGACTCCTGTGAGTTGGCGCGTGATGTGCGTTCGAGCACGCGGGCCTCGAACTCAGCGGCAGTGGGACAGCTCAGTTCTGCGGAGTAGCGGATTTGCAGAGGCCCACGCGCTGCATCAGCCGGCGCGGGCTCCGAAACCTGCGCAGACGCCGGAGCCGCGAGCAGCAGTCCCACCAGGCAGAGCGCGTTAGCGCTGAGCCAGGATCGCGCAAGCCACCCGCGTGCGGACACTGCCACGCTCATCCCCCAAGACCGTCGCCGCTTCGCTTGGCTTGCCCAGCATGTACAAGCCTTCACCCGCTTGGCGACGCACTTCGCTCGACTTGCTCTTCAGCCCCTTCTCCAAGCTCGGGATCACGCTTGGGCTGCGCGCCGCGATCAGCGCTCCCCGCGCCTGCCTGCGAATCGAGGGCGAGCGCGCGTCAGATAGCTTGCCGAGGCGTGACAGGGCCGCCTTCTTGGTAGCCGCGTCTTTATTCTCCGGCCGCAGCAGTCGAGCCGCGGCCATCACTTGTGCTTGCTCATCGGCGCCATTTTCAGGCTCGATCTGGCGTGCAATGGCCTGCATCAAACTGGCCTCGCTCGCAGGCGCCAGCCGGATCGCCAATCGACGCTCGTCGGTCGGCCCTTCATCGATCGTGCGCCTCAGAAATTGCACGGCTTGCTCGCGATGCTCACTCTTGCGCTCCACCAGTTGTTGCGACGCCACCACCGCTACCAACCCCTGCTGCGTATCCAGCACGCGGAGCAACTGCTCCTGGCCGCCCGTGGAGTAGCTCTTGTCGGATGCCCAGGCGCTGACGATCACTTGTTGCGTCTGGGGTTCGGCGCGTAGCCAAAGGTCTCGCAAAGCATTGACCGCTTCCGCGCCGCCCAGTGCGCCCAACGCCTGCACTGCCAAGCTGCGAGCCAAGGGATCGGGATCGAGCCGCGCAGCCTCCACCAAATCATTCAATTCGCCCGGATCAGGATCGTCCAAAGAGGCGTGCAACGCCGCGCGTCGCACCCGGACGTCCCCATCGGTCAGCAGCTCTCGCCGAGCGCCGACTTGGTCTTTGCCAACTGCCGCCCGAGCCGCGACAGCCCGCCACATCGGCTCCTTCGAGACCAGGTGGGCGCTCATTAGAGAGCCGCGATCCGCCCGCCCGCTCTCCAGCAGGGCCATGGTGGCTGCCGCAGCCGCCGGATCCTCACCGTCCGCCAGCTCTTCGAAATCACTCGCCAGAGGCCCGACGCAGGCGCGTAACTCGCGCACCCGCTCCACCGCTGCATCCCCGCTATTGGAGCGCAGCTCACGGCGGGCGACCGCTAGCGCCAGGTCACGCACGGCGCCTCGATCCAGCTCCCCGCGCTGCTTGGCTGCGGCGATTTCTCGCTGCAGCGTCGCGATATCACCCTGAAGCGCCGCGTTGCTCACAGTCGAGGTGGCGCAACCAACCAAAGAAATCGCAATTATCGAAGCGGCGAGCTTGAGGGAGCCCGGCAAGAGGTCGCCTGTTTTCATCGAACAGCTAGATAGCACGAAAACCGCTCGCGCACTGTGGGCCAGGTGGCTCTAGTGGACGATGGCTGCCTCAGCGTTTTGCTGGGCCTCCTCAGCTTGCCCTTTGACGGATTCAGCCAGCTTGTCGCGCCGCTTGCAGGCCGCCTCGACGAAGTTGGAAAACAAGGGATGAGGATCCGTCGGGCGGCTCTTGAACTCGGGATGGAACTGGCAGCCCACGAAGTAGGGATGCTCCGTCAGTTCGATCATTTCGACCAAGCGGCCATCGGGACTCGTCCCGCCGAATACCAAGCCCGCTTGCTCCAAGCGCTCACGGTAATCGTTGTTGACCTCATAGCGATGGCGGTGGCGCTCATCGACCTTGTCTGAACCGTAGATGCGGCGAGCGATGCTGCCTTCTTTGAGCGCACACGGATAGGACCCGAGGCGCATGGTGCCGCCCTTGTTCTCGACGTCTACCTGATCCGGCATCAGATCAATCACGTTGTCGGAGCCTGCCTCGAATTCGGCCGAGCTAGCCCCTTTGATACCGCACACATTGCGGGCGTACTCGATCACCGCCAGCTGCATGCCGAGACAGATCCCGAAGTACGGCACGCCGTTTTCGCGAGCAAACTGAATCGCGCGGATCTTGCCCTCGACGCCGCGATCTCCGAAGCCGCCTGGCACCAAGATCGCGTCCAAGCCAGCCAACAGCGGCTCCGGTGAGCCCGCTTCCAGCTTCTCGGAATCGATGTACTCGAAATCGATCGTGACTTCATTCTCCAGGCCGCCGTGCACCAACGCTTCGTGCAGTGACTTGTACGTGTCTTTGAGGTGCACGTACTTGCCAACGATTCCGATCTTGACCGAACCCTTGGTGTTGCGAAAGCGGTGTACGGTCCGTTCCCAGAGCTTCAGCTCTGGGGCGCGCGACCATATGTTGAGTCGGTCGGCGATTTGGTCATCCAAACCTTCCGCGTGAAGCACCAGCGGCAGCTCATAGATGCACTTGACGTCCACCGCGGAAATCACGCGCTCCACCGGTACGTTGGAAAACAGCGAGATCTTCTCTTTCAGGCCCTTGTTGACCGGGCGATCACAACGACAGATCAGCACGTCTGGCTGGATGCCGATCTCACGCATGTCCTTGACGGAGTGCTGCGTGGGCTTGGTCTTCAACTCACCCGCCGTCGAAATGTTCGGCACCAGGGTCACGTGCACGCTGATCGCGTTCTCTGGGCCCGCTTCAACCTTCATCTGGCGTAGCGCTTCCAAGAACGGCAGGGATTCAATATCCCCCACGGTGCCACCGACCTCCACGATCGCGACGTCTGCGCCCTTGGTACCTGCAACGATGCTGGCTTTGATCTGATCGGTAATGTGCGGGATCACCTGCACCGTCGCGCCCAGGTACTCACCCTTGCGCTCCTTGTCGATCACCGTCTGGTAGATGCGCCCGGTGGTAACGTTCGCAGTCTTCTTCAGGCGCACCGACGTGAAGCGCTCATAATGACCAAGATCCAAATCGGTCTCCGCCCCGTCATCGGTAACGAAAACCTCTCCGTGCTGATACGGTGACATCGTCCCCGGATCGACATTGACGTACGGGTCCAGCTTCATGTGGGTTACCCGCAAGCCGCGCGCCTCCATCAGCGCGCCGATGCTGGCGGACGCCAGCCCCTTGCCGATCGACGAAACCACACCACCGGTCACAAAGACGAACTTGGTTCGCCGAGTCACAGTGCCATCTCCATGATGGGAGACTTAAGTACCACGACTGCTTCGATGACGCACCCCATTAGAGACTGGCCATTTCTGCTGGCTGCTGCCGGCGTTCGAGCGGACTGGATTCGATAGCGGAATTCATTGTGCAATTTGCGCGCATTTGGGTGTTTTTCGCTCCGGCCCGTCATCACAACGGAAAGCCCCCAGCACCGTGGGGGCTGTGGAGAGGGTGTTTAGAGGATGTTCAGAAACTGCCGCTGATGCTGAGCCCAACGTCGCGATCCGTCGCGAGGGGCGCCACCATCAGCGGCTGCGAGGACCAAGCAGGAGGCTCTGCCAGAGCAGCGCCGCCAGTGGTCTCCGGCAAAATCAGCGCTCGATTGAGCGAGGTATTCGGCGCCACGGGATAGCCCGCCGAGCGCACCGGCTTTCCTGCCGTCGGCAAGAACAACGCCTCACTCATCAAAAATACGCCACCAGCCTGACCCAAGCCGCTCAGTGTCGCTAACAGTGAACGAATGACGACAGTCACCGTCTCACAGCCGGACTCATTGTCGCCGCAGCCGGCATTGGCGAGCGCCATCCACGGGCCAACGACTGGCAACCGCAGATCCGGGGCGGTCGGCGCGCTCGGCCACATGTACGAGGTACCAAAGCCGATCCCGTAAGAGCCCGCCAGCACGGCCGTTCCAGCCAACAGCGCAGACCAACGCGCTGAGCTGGGAGGCAGCTCATCCGGGCGATATTGGGTCGGCGTCCCAGTGGGTTCATCCGCGTGGGCCGTGGGAGACAACGTCACCGCGCCAGCGACGACAGCCACGGGCAGGAGTCTAGAGATCTTCAGCAGCTGGGTAGACGTGGACAACCCGGGCGTTTTGCCTGCACCGGACCGCAAACGCAAGCCCGCTGTCCCCCTTTCGCGGGCTGCCATCCTGGGGCTATGTTCGGAGGATGCGAAGAACCCGACCGTGGTCGCGGAGCGGCTCATTCACGCGGGGGCACCTGCCGACGGCAATCTGCGTGGTCGCGCTGTGGTGTTTCGGACCGGACCAGGCGCCGGCACAAACCGAACCGTCAGCGCCTGTCACCCAGCAAGCTGCTTTCCAATCCCGGGTGGATGAGCTGGCCAACTGGGTGCAAAAGCAGGGCGGGCAGCTCAGCGTGCGCGCCCTAGATCTTGGGAGCGCCGCTGAAGTCGGGGGACACCAGGCGGAGCGAGCGCTCAACCCTGCGTCCAACATGAAGCTGCTGACGGCCGCGGTGGCGCTCGATCTGCTGGGCCCCGGCTTCGTCTTTCAAACGGGCTTGTACGGAGAGCCCAACGCACAGCAGATCCGAACGCTAGTATTGCGCGGCAACGGCGACCCTTCCTTGCGCACCCACGACGTTTGGCGCCTCGCCAACGTGATCGCCAACCTGGGGATCACCAAAGTGGACCAGCTGCTGGTCGACCAGAGCCGCTTCGACGACCAGTTCGTGCCCCCAGCGTTCGGCCAACAACCGAACGAGTGGGCCACTTTCCGCGCGCCGGTGAGCGCCATCGCCGTCGAGCGCAATGCCGTCACACTCAACGTCTTACCAAGCCAGCCTGGCGCCGCTGCCAATGTCTGGTTTGAGCCGCCAGGGGTGGTGGCGCTGGATGGGGCGATACAAACCCGAGCTGCTGGTAGCGGACAGCGGATCGAATTCAAGCTGCTGCCGGAAGGCATGGCACTAAGCGCCAAGTTGGATGGCCACATCTCGCCAGGCGTCGGTCGGCAGCGCTTTTCGCGTCGCGTCGACAACCCGCTACTGCTGCCTGGCTTGGTGTTGAAAGCGTTGCTGCAGCAGCGCGGCGTCGAAGTGGGGGACGTGCAGCTGGGCGGCAAAGGCGAAAAGCGACGCATCACCTATCACGCTTCCGCCAAGTTGGGGGATCTGGTGCAAGAGCTGGGCAAGCGCAGCGACAACTTCTACGCGGAAATGCTGTTCAAGGCCGTCGCCACGACCCTGCCCTCTTCCGATGGTGGAGCCCTGCAGGGGTCGTCCGCTGCGGGTGCGGTGGTCGTGCGTGACTGGCTAGCGGCCATCACCTCACTCAGCGCCGGCACACGCATCACCAACGGCTCGGGCTTGTTCGACGCCAACCGCATCTCCGCGCGCGAACTGGTCGAGGTGTTAGCCCACGCCTACGGCTCCCCTCGCCTGCGCCACGAGTTCATATCCCAACTATCCATCGGGGGCTTCGACGGAACGTTGAGGGCGCGCTTTCGCCCACTAGGCAAGAGTCGGCGCGTGCGCGCCAAGACAGGAACGCTGCGGCGTGCGGTCTCCCTCAGCGGCTTTGTGCTGCGCGAGGGAACGGGAGCGCCAATCGCCTTTTCGTTCCTGGTCACCGGAATTGACGGTCAGCACGCAGCCATCCGCCAAAGGATCGACGCCGCCGTCAGCGAACTGGCCAAGCTCTAGCCCCAGCGCCGCCTCACCCGCCGCGTCTGGTCGCTGCCTGACATTCACAGGCGGACACATCCAGCAGCCCTCGCCCCCTAAATGCAAAGCGGGCACACCCTGCTGAGTGCACCCGCCATGATTGCCCCTCCATTCGGAGAGACACCAAGCTGAGAGACGCCGAGGGCTACTGCCCCTCGAGAATGTACATCTCTTGGATGTCTGGCTCGTACTCGGCCTTGTCCAATAGCACCACGCTGATGAACAGCGCCACGAACAGGAACGAACTGATGAACACCAGCGCGTTGAACCCGCGGTCCCAGCGCAAGTGCATGAAGTAGGCACCCACCATCAATGCCTTGATAGTGGCGATCACCATCGCGATTATCAGGTTACCCGAGCGGCCCAGGTCAATAGCCGTCACCCACACGGTGACCCCCGTCAAGAACAACAAAACCAAACCCACGCCGACCAACATCTGGATCGGCATCACGTGCGCCAAACCGTGGTCATCGTGACCGTCGCCGTGATCAGCGTGACTGTTCTCTGCTTTGCTTGCTTCAGACATTCTTCAAATCCTCAAAAAGCGCCACGTGTCAGTGAATCAAGTACAGCAGCGGGAAGAGATAGATCCAAATCAGATCCACCAAGTGCCAATAAAGAGCCGCGTAATCAATCGGACCAAAGTACTGAGGACCAAACTCGCCCCGGCGGGCCCTGATCAGCAGCCAGATCCAAATCGCGATACCCACCACGACGTGGATGCCGTGCAGGCCCGTCATGCAAAAGTAGATCGCAAAGAAGCGATTGACGTTCCTGGGCTCAACGTTGAACTCGTGCGGGCCAACTTTGCGCTCTGACGGCGGCACGGCGGCGGGCTTGTCGCCAGCTTTGGCTGCGTCCGGGGCCGCGTGTCCCTCGTTGGGCTTGGCGGGCGCGGCTGCACCATGGTCTCCGCTAGCGAACTTCTCCTTGTAAACCGGCAGTTCCCAGGCCTTGTGAGCGGGCTCGTAGTGGGTGCCAGGTAGCAGGCCGTCGTGGATCTTGTGCGAGTACTCCACGTACTTGATGCCCATGAAGCCGAAGCCGCAGCAGATGGTGATAAAGATATTGACCACCAGCATCTTGTGCTGCTTCAGCTGAGCATTGCGCACCGCCCAAGCAGCCGTCACTGAGCTCGCAATCAGCACACAGGTGTTGATCGCTCCCAGCTGGGTATCCAGGTAGTAGTGCGCGTACTCGAACACTTCGGGGTGCAGCGAGCGGTAGATTGCGTAGGCGCAAAACAGCCCGCTGAAGAACAAGATCTCCGTCACCAAGAAGACCCAGATCCCCATCTTGCCCGAGTCGAACTGATGCTGGGGCGTATCGAAGTGGTGAGCTAGAAACGGGTACTTGCTGTGGTCGTGATGACCATCGTCGTGCCCCGAATCATGGCCCTTTTCCGAGCCCTCTGCGGCGGCCTGATCTGCGGTAATTGCTTCGCTCATCGTTCTTTCCTGTAAGTCAGGCTCAGAGCCTCACGCCTCTTTGCGGACGTAGCCCCCGATTTCCTTGTCGTACGTCAAGTCTTCGTACTCATAGGGACCAGCGGTGATCGTCGGAGGATTGTGAAAGTTGTAGTACGGAGGCGGGGACGAGCAGGTCCACTCCAAGCTGCCGCCACCCCAGGGGTTATCCGGTGCTTTGCGGCCGGACTTGAGGCTAGCCAAGAAGTAGATGGCCGTGATCACGAAGCCGACGCCCATCATGTAGGCACCAATCGTGGACAGCACGTGCAGGTCCTGGAACTCCTCCAAGTAGTTGTAGTAGCGACGCGGCATCCCGCGTGAGCCCATGATGAACTGCGGGAAGAACGTCAGGTTCAAACCAGCCAACACGATGATCGAGGCGATCCGGCCCCATTTCTCGTTGTACATGCGCCCGCTCATCTTGGGCCACCAGTAGTGCATGCCGCCCAGGAGCGCGGTGATCGCGCCGCCCATCATCACGTAGTGGAAGTGCGCCACCACGAAGTAGGTATCGTGCAAGTGCACGTCCGTGCTCATCACGGACAAGAACATGCCCGTCACACCACCGATCGAGAACACCCACAAGAACGCCAGAGCGTAGATCATCGGGGTGTCCAGGTGGATAGCGCCCTTGTACATCGTCGCCACCCAGTTGAAGACCTTGATGGCCGTCGGGATCGCGATCAAGAAGGTGATGGCGCTGAACACGGTGCTGGCAACCACGCTCTGACCGCTGGTGAACATGTGGTGGCCCCAAACCAAGAAGCCCAAGATCGCGATCGCCACACTGGACAGCGCGATGAACTTGTAGCCGAAGATACGCTTGCGGCTGAAGACTGGGAAAATCTCACTGACCACGCCGAACGCGGGCACCACCATGATGTACACGGCCGGGTGTGAGTAGAACCAGAAGAAGTGCTGAAACAGCACCGGGTCACCGCCGAGAGCCGGGTCAAAGATCCCGATGCCGACAGCGCGCTCCACGATCAACATCAGCAGGGTGATGCCGAGCACCGGGGTGGCCAAGATCTGCATGATGGCCGTGGCGTAAATCGCCCACAGAAACAGCGGCATACGAAACCAGGTCATGCCTGGCGGGCGCAGCTTGTGGATCGTGGTCATGAAGTTCAGCCCGGTGAAGATCGAGCTGAAGCCCAAGATGAAGGCGCCGAACACCGCCGGGATCACGCTGGTGGTGGTGGTGGTGCTGTAAGGCGTATAGAAGGTCCAGCCGGTATCGGCCGCGTTGGTCACCAGGCTGGCGATCAAAAACAGCGCGCCGATCACCCACAGATACCAGCTCGCCAGATTGAGGCGCGGAAACGCCACATCTTTGGCGCCCAGCATCAAAGGCAGCACGATGTTGCCCAAAGCGGCAGGAATGCCGGGAATGATCACCAGGAACACCATCGCCGCGCCGTGCAAGGTGAAGGCCTTGTTGTAGGTGTCGTGATCGATGATGGTCGGGCCAGGTGTGAGTAACTCCGTGCGCACGACCAGAGCCGCGGCGCCTCCGAGAAGGAATGCGGCCATCACGCACCCCAGGTACATCAACCCAATGCGCTTGTGATCCAGCGTGGTCAGCCAGGAAATCACCCCTTTTTCGTGGGTGATGAAGTTCTCGTCTGCGGTAGTGCCAGGTGCTGCCATTTTCGTAACCTTGCTATCAGCTGTGCTCTGCTACTCGAACGCCCGTCATTTGAGAGACTTGATGTAGGCGATGATCCCGTCCAGTTTCTTGTCGCTCAGCTGCCCCTTGAAGCTCGGCATCTGGGGGGGGAATCCTTGCACGATGTCTTTCATCGGCTCGTTGATCGAGTTGCGGATGTAGTTTTCGTCCACCTGAACGGTGGCGCCCGTCACGAGCGTTTCAGTCTTGCCCCACAGGCCCTTGAAGCTGGGACCCGTGCCCGGCTTGCCATCGGTGGAGTGACACGCGGCGCAGCCGAACTGCTTGTACATCAGCTCACCCAACTGGACCGGGGGCATCTGCTCGATCAGCTTCTCCATCTCTTCCAGCCACTTCTCGTAGCCGTCACCCTCGTGCACGGTGACTTGGCTCAGCATGTCACTGTGATTGGTGCCGCAGTATTCCGTGCAAAACAGCGGAAACGTGCCGGCTTCGCGTGCGTTGAACCACACGTCCGTGTAGCGCCCGGGCACGGCGTCCATCTTTACCCGGTACTCCGGAATGAACAGGCTGTGCAGCACGTCCACGCTCTTGATGACGATGCGCACGTTCTTGCCCTTGGGCACGTGCAGTTCACTGTCGACGTGGCCGTTCGGGTACTTGAAGGTCCATTTCCACTTCTGTCCCGTGGCGTAGATCTCCACCGCGTCTTTGGGCGCATTGCGCAGAGCAATGTAGTCCTTGAAACCCCACACGAAGATCGCCACCAAGAAGAACATCGGGATGACGCTCCAGGTGATTTCCAAGGCCGTGCTGTGATCCACCTGCGATAGCGCCTTCTGGTTCGCCTCGCGCGACTTCGCGCGGTATTTCCAGCAAATCCAGGCGGCGGCCACGAAGATGCCCATCACGCTGATGATCGACACCCACATGATGAACATGAACAGCGAATCAACGCTTTCTGCGACTTCGCTCCCCGGGTTGGGCAACCAGAACTGGTCAGACGGAGCCAGCTTGGGCACGATCGCCCCCTCTGGCGTGCCGCTAGGTTGGGCAGAGAAAAGAAGCAGGCTGCTTAGGACGTTGTTAATCATGATTCCGTGATTTTTGGTTCAGTGGCCCCGAGCTTGGAGGAGCGGGCCCAATGAGAATCTCGTTCGTTAGGGATTTCAGCGTGCGCGGCGGCGCTCAGGGGCGTTCGCTGCCGGCGCTCTCTGCGCCAATACATCGCCAAAAAGATACCGAGCACGACTGCAACACCACCGGCACCGAGTCGCATGATGTTCATCGCCGCAGGAGCGTAGCGCCCCTCGGTTTCGTCATAGTGAAAGCAATACAGCAGCAGCTGTTCAACTGCGCCGCCGATCTTGCCTTCCGACGCTTCCACAACGGATAGGTCCAGCGTCTCCGGATGGTATTCGATGCCGTACAGGTAGCGGGCAACCTTGCCGTCCGGAGTCAGCACAATCGCCGCTGCGGTGTGCAACCACTCTTTGCGCTCTTCGTTGAAAGTGTATCCAAAGCCCACCGAGTCGGCGACGGCGCGAGTCCGCTCTTCGGGCCCCGTCAAGAAGTGCCACCCTTCGGCGGCGCGGGGGCGTCCCAGCTGACGGATGTAGCGATTCTTCGTCTCCGTCGCCCGCTCTAGCGTCTCTTTGGGATCGATGCTGATGGTGATGATCTGGAAATCTTCACCAGGCGTGCGCTTGATCTGCTTCAAGCCCGCCACCAGACCGTTCAGCTGCAAGCTGCACAACATGGGGCAGTCGCTGTAGTTGAACGTCAAGATGGTGGGACGCGTACCGTCGACCAAGTCACCCAAGCTGAGCTGCTTGCCGTCTGAACGCGTGAATTGCAATGCCAGCGGGATGCTGTCACCCAGCTTCTCGATCAGGTGCACGTCCCGCAGGCGCTCCGGCTGCTGCTCAGTCCGGTCTTTGACCGTGGAAGGATCTACCGGCACTGCCTGCGCTCCCGCACTCAGCGCACACGACAGCATCAGCGCCTGCGCAGCGAGGCGCAAACGGCGTGACCATCGGGTACGTGTGACGAGAAGCGACATGGTAGCGGAACTCAGCCTCCGGTTCCGGGAGGCGCAGGAGTCGTGGCAGGGGTGTCCTTGGGTGGAGCCGGGGCGGGCGCCGCCGTCTGGGTAGGAGCTGGAGCCTTGGGAGCCTCAGGCTTCGGGGCCTGTGGCTTGGGAGCCTCGGGCTTGGGGGCTTCAGGCTTCGGTTGTGTTTCTTTCTCTGGCTCGGGTGCCTTTTCGGGCGCCGGCTCTTCGCCGCCGCTCGCTTCACCCGCAGCACCTCCGGCTGCCTCTTCGCCCTCGGCGCCACCGGCGCCGGCATCCGCGGCAGTCTCTTCCTCTTCCGGCTCCGGAGGGGGGGTCCAGGGAGAAGCGGCGTTAGGATCTTGCTTGATCTGCGCCAGCACCATGCCCTCAGCCTTGCTGATCGGCAGTTTGGCGCCGGTCAGCAGCTTGTGCTGCTCAGCGCGCTTCTCTTGCACGGTGTTCAGGTCGGCGTAGGCGCCATGCTCATCGCTGTACTCTTGCACCTGGTCGCGTGCCATACCAACGATGGCTGCGCTGCCGCCCAGCATGGCAGCCGCACCGACTGCGAACATGGTGGCGACGACTGCGGTATTGGTCTTGTCTGCTTCTGTTGCCATCGCTACCTCAGTAGTTGTCAAACGCCAGTGATTGAGCCAGGCGCGGGTCCTTCATCGGGACCAGCTGCACACCCTTCGCGCGGCGCGCCGCCAAACCAACGAACAAGCCCACCAGGCCGATCAGCATCAGCACGTCCACGTGGCTGAAGGGCACGGTGCCGTCATTGTCCTTGGGGAACACCAGCCAGTACATGTCGACGTAGTGCATCACCAAGAGCCACACGGCCCAGAAAGCGAGCAGCGTCTTGTTGCGCTTCACGTTGCGCGAGATCAGCCCGAAGAAAGGGATGATGAAGTGGCAAACCAATAACCCATAGGAGATGGTTTCCCAGCCACCGCGCAGGCGCCACTCATACCAATGGGTCTCTTCAGGAATGTCGCCGTACCAGATCAACATGAACTGCGAGAACCCGATGTAGGCCCAGAAGATCACGAAGGCGAACATCATCTTGCCCAGGTCGTGATAGTGGTTTTCGTTGACGTAGGTCTTGAGTGCGCCCTGCTTCTGCACCCACATCAACGAGAGGGAAAGCACGGAGTAAGCAGCGATGATGCTGCCCGCGAAGTAGTACACGCCGAAGATGGTGCTGAACCAAAGTGCGTCCAGGCTCATCAGCAGGTCAAACGCGCAGAAGGTCAGAGTCAAACCGAAGCCCAACATCACCGGAGCGCTGGCGCGCCCGAGCTGCAGGCGGATGCTCTCGCTCTCGTCAGCGTTGGCCTTGTCTTGCGCCAATGAGCGGTTGAGGTACCAAAGCGACAGCCCGATCCAGAATACGAAGTAGACCACCATCCGAATCAAGAAGAACGGCTTATTCAGGTAGGGCGCCTTGTGATGCAGCAGATGGCTCTCGTGAACAGCAGCGTCATTGAGCCACACGTAGAGCTTCTGAATCGCGCCATCCCCGGAGGTATCCACCACGATGATGGGCAGCACGATCCCGAGGGCCATCAGCGCCACCCAGGGCATCTGCGCCGCCAAGATTTCGCCCACACGGCGTACGACAATCCACCACTTGGCGTTGACCAAGTGATTGATCGCAACGAACCAGAAGAGGCCGAGAGTAATGCTCAGCACGAACATGAAGGCGGTCAGGTACGAACGCAGCAGACCTTCTTTGTCGCCGAGGCCTGTAACGACGCCGATGCCCAGCGCCACCACCCCAACCCCCAAAGCGATGTTGGAGAAGTTGGTGGCTTCCTTGCCGAGAGTGAGCTTCTCGTCGGGTGAAAATGTCGGTTCACTTGCCATGATTGCTCTCGTTCACTTCTCTTCAGCGGGCGCAGCAGGCTGAGCTGGTTTGGGCTCTGCCGCTTGAGGAGCGGCGGGTGTCTCGGGTTTGGGCTGCGCTGCCGGAGCGTCTGCTTTGGGTGCAGGTGCGGCGGCCTTTGGCTCCGCTGCGGGTTCGGCAGCAGGCTTATCTCCAGCGGGAGCGTCCGCTGCGGGCTGTGCGGCAGCTGCCGCTTCGGAGCCGGCAGCCTCGGAGCCAGCAGAGTCGGAGCCAGCAGCCTCGGAGCCAGCAGAGCTTCCTTGTTCAACGGCGTCCGCCGGAACGCCAGTTGGCGGCGTCTCAGGCATGACGGCATTCTGGGCGACGTACTGGCGCTGGCTGTGTTGCAGCGCGCGCACGTAGAGCAAGATCGCCCAGCGGTCTTCGACGTCAATCTGACGCGCGTAGCCGGGCATGTTGCGGATGCCGTTGCCGATGGTGTGAAACAGCTCACCCACCGGCTTGACCGCGATCTTCGGGTCGTTGATGTTGGTCGGCTTGACCCAAGTGCCCTCTTTCAGAGCAAAGGCGCGCTCGTGGACCATGCCGTTGCCGTCGCCGGTGTCACCGTGACAGGGGGCGCAGTAGATGCCAAAGCGCTGCTTGCCGCGCGCCATCGTGGCTTCGTCAGCTTTGACACGCTCGGGTAAAGTCAGGGCCCAAGCGTCACCCACTTTGCCCTTGAAGAAGTGGTCATCGTGGCGCAACTCGCCGATGGCGACGGTGCCTTCCACCACTCCGCGCGAAGTGCGCTTGTCCGCGAAGAAGTCGCTCTCTTTCTGAGGCTTGTACTTCAGCTGGAAGTCCATGTTCGGCACGGGGTGGAACGCCAGGTTCCCCGACTGGCTCTCGCGCATCGAAGCGAACATTCCGAACGGCACCAGAGCCAGCGCCGCGATGATCAGCACGCCGTAGATCAGCTCTTTTGGCATCGTGTCCGAGCGATTGTCCGCTGGCACCGCCTCAACCGCGTTGGGATCCGTCTTTTGCAGCAGCTCCCGCGTGTCTGCGTCATCGTACTTCGGGTCATCGCTCTCGATCACGATGAAGAAGCGATCGTCCGTTACCCGGTCAAAGCGCTTGACCATGTCCAGCGGTGACGACGGCTTGGGCAAGCCGTTCAGCAACAGCATGCTGACGAAGGTCGTGATCGCGCTGAACAGCACCGTCAACTCGAAGGTGATTGGGATGTTGGCGGGCACACCGAACAACGGCTTGCCGCTGACGATCCAGGGGTAGTCATAGCCGTTGGTCCACCACTGCAGCAGCAAAGCCGTGGCGCAGCCCGTCAGACCGGCGCACACCACGATGTAGGGCAGCTTGGTCTTCTTGATGCCCATGGCTGGGTCAATGCCGTGCACCGGAAACGGTGAGTAGCAGTCCCAACGCGTGTAGCCCTCGTCACGGACCTTCTTGGCCGCGGCGATCAGCTCATCCGGACCGTTGTATTCGGCGAGTACGCCGAACGGTCGCTGACTGACTTCCGTCGTTTCTTCTTTTTCGTCACTCATGGCTCAAACTCGTACGCTCAGTCAGTGCGCCTCAGTTAGTGCGCCTTGCTCCCGCCGGCCGCCTCAGGCGTCGGCAGATGCTTCCAGTGCTCTTCCACCACGCGCACGCCCTTCACTTCGGACGCGGCCACCTGCGGCAGGTAACGGCAGAACAACAAGAACAAGGTGAAGAACAGCCCGAAACTGCCCAGGAAGGTCAGAAAGTCAAACGGGGTGGGAATGAAGTAACCCCAGCTCGAGGGCAGGTAGTCGCGCGAGAGCGAGGTCACAGTGATCACGAAACGCTCGAACCACATACCCACGTTTACCAGCACGCCGATGATCATCGAGGCGGCCATGCTGGTCCGCACCTTCTTGAACCAGAACAGCTGCGGGAAGATCACGTTACAGGACACCATCGTCCAGTACGACCAGGCATAGGGACCGAAGGCGCGGTTGATAAACGCGAACTGCTCAGCCTGGACGCCGCCGTACCAAGCGATGAAGAACTCCATCGCGTAGGCGTAGCCAACCAGGGTGCCGGTCGCGACAATCACCTTGTTCATCAGCTCAATGTGCTTGACCTGGATCAGGTCTCGCAGACCGAAGAACTCGCGCGCCGGGACCAGCAGGGTGACCACCATCGCGAAACCGCTGAAGATAGCGCCCGCGACGAAGTACGGCGGGAAGATGGTGGTGTGCCAGCCAGGCAGCTGCGAAGTCGCGAAGTCGAAACTCACCACTGAGTGCACCGAAAGCACTAGCGGCGTCGAGAGGGCTGCCAGGATTTGGTAGGCCTTCTCGTAACGGTGCCACTGACGGGCAGAGCCGCGCCAACCGAGCGACAAGAAACCGTAGGCGAAGCGCCGAATCGGCGTGGTCGCGCGGTCACGGATGGAGGCCATGTCCGGGATCAGACCCATGAACCAGAACATCAACGAAACGGTGAAATAGGTGCTCACCGCGAAGATGTCCCAGTCCAGCGGACTGCGGAACTGAGGCCACATGTCCATCTGGTTCGGGATTGGCAACATCCAGTACGGAAGCCAAGGACGACCGATATGGATACCCGGGAAGGTGAGAGCGCAGATCACCGCGAAGATGGTCATGGCTTCTGCCGCGCGGTTGATGGCCGTGCGCCAGTTCTGACGGAACAGGTACAAAACCGCGCTGATCAGCGTACCGGCGTGACCGATACCGACCCAGAACACGAAGTTGACGATCGGCCAACCCCACGCCACCGGGTTCATGTTTCCCCAGATGCCGACACCTTCGTAGAAGAGGTAGCCAATACACGCGCCAAATATCCCGAGCCAGGTTACGGAAATGGCGAATGCGATGTACCAGGCGCGCGGCGGCCGCGGCGTCTCCACAACGCGGCTGACGGTGTCCGTGATTTTTGCGAACTGATTGTCGCCCTTTGGGGGCGACTGCCAAAAAGCTCCAGGATCAGTGATGCTCGCCATGGTCCTGACTCTTGCCTTCCGAGTGGTTCTCCGTGTGGCCGGCGCCGTGCGCAGCTGCGTGCTTGCTCGGCGGTGCCATATCGGGGTGCGGGTTGGTGATGCGTGCCAGGTAACTCACACGTGGACGCACGTTGAGCTCCTGAAGCAGGTGGTAAGCGCGCGGCACGCCAGCGGCGCCGTTCTTGCCAGCGTGCGGCGGCTGCAGTGCCTTCTTGGCAACGCGTGACTTCTTGTCGTTCAGATCACCGAACTCAATCGCTTGGGTGGGGCAGACGTCTTGGCACGCGGTGCGTACCTCTTGGTCATTGACCCGCCGGCGGCCTTCGTTCTTGGCCGTGATCTTGGCGCTCTGAATGCGCTGCACGCAGAACGAGCACTTCTCCATCACACCGCGGAAACGCACGGTGACGTCGGGGTTGTGCAGCATCTGCAGCGACTTGTTGCGCGGCTCCTTCAGATCGTAGTTGTAGTTGAAGTAGTTGAAGCGCCGCACCTTGTACGGGCAGTTGTTCGAGCAGTAGCGAGTGCCGATGCAGCGGTTGTAGGCCATGTCATTCAGGCCTTCTTCGCTGTGCATGGTCGCGCCAACCGGGCAAACCTGCTCACACGGCGCATTCTCACAGTGCTGACAGATGACCGGCTGGGTGTGCACCTGATCCGGCTCGTCGGGATCGTCGCCTTGGAAGTAGCGGTCGATGCGCATCCAGTGCATCTCACGACCCATCAGCACCTGATCTTTACCAACCACCGAGACGTTGTTCTCGGCGTTGCAGGCCACCACGCACGCGTTGCAGCCGTTGCACTTGTTGAGATCGAGGCTCATGCCCCACTTGTGGCCATCGTACTTGATGGGTTCTTCCCACAAGCTGAGCAGCGGCGGGTGATGCACCGCGTTCTGGATACCTTCCGGGTGCTGCTTGTAGCCAGCTAGCGTATCCTGGCGCACGATCACCGGCAGCCGCTCTTGGGTAGCCTGCCGCCCGGCAGCGTCCATTGGGTGCTTGTCTTGGGTGGTCGCCAGCTTGAACTTGGTGCCCTTGGGGGTCACTTTGGCGCCCACGGCAAAGTCCCAGTCTTGCAGCGTGCGCAGCTTGTTGACGTCCACGCCGACTGGGTCCACTGGATCCCACTCGCGTGGCTGAGTCGAGCCGCCGACGATGCCGGCATCCGTGCGGCCGTAACCCAGCGCGAGCTTGATGGTGCCGGGAGCTTGCCCGGGGGCCATCAAAGCGGGGATGGTCAGACTGCGTTCGCCCACGCTCAGCTCAATCAACGTGCAGTCTTCAACCCCGAGCGCTTTCGCCGTCGACGGGCTCATGAATGCCGCGTTGTCCCAAGTGAGCTTCATGCCGTGCTCAGGCATTTCTTGCAGCCAGCCGTTGTTGGCGAAGCGGCCGTCGTAGATCTTGGGGCAAGGCAAGAAGCTGACTTCCAGCTTGCCGTTGCTCGGCTCCAGACCGCTCAGGTCGGATTCGCTCAACTTCACTGCGGCGAGGCTTTGCACCTCGGGCTGCAAGCGCTTCGCACCAGAGCCGGGCACCATACCGTCGTGAATGGCTGACTCGAAGCTGCGCTCATCCGCCAGGCCCAAAGCGCGCTGCACCAGGTCCCGCCCCTTCTTGACGGAATCCCGGGTGAGCATGGCCACGAACTCGTCGATCGTCAGGCCTTCGTATAGAGGCTCGATCAGCGGCTGGGAAATCAGCGTCGAACCGTTGAAGCTCTGCGAATCCCCCCAGCTCTCGAGATAGTGAGCCAGCGGCACGTGCCAGCTGCACTTCAGCGTGGTCTCATCTCGGTACAAGCTGAGGTGCACGCTGGTCTCGACCTTGGCGAGCGCCCCCGCGAAATCAACGTCAGCGCTGGCAGTGTAGACCGGATTGCCGTCGAGAATGAGCAGGGTCTTGGCCGCGCCCATCGCCTTGACGGCTTCGGCTAGGCCGTTACGCAGGTTGGCGTTGCCCTCATCCTTGGAGTAGTTGACGGTCTTGCCCACGTTGCCCAGCAGCGCGTTGATGCGATGCACCAGCGCGTGGGTTTCAGGCGACTGCTGCTCCGCCACCAACACCGCGCCTTGACCAGCTGCTGCCGCCAGATCTTTGACGACCGTGTCGAAGAACTTCTTGACCTTGGGATCCTTCAGGAAGGTGGCAGCCGGCGCTTGCTGCGTCGGGGACTGGCCGACCTTCTTGCTCAACTCCACCTCGAGTGCGGCGGCGAAAGCCTTGATTTGACCGCCGCGCAAAGCCACGCGGTGATCAGCTTGAATGCCCGTCGGAGAGAGCGAGCTCTCCACGCAGTACAAGCGGTTCATCGGGCCATGATCGGGGTCACGCCCTTCGGCGAACGCTCGGCTCAAAGCCAGCGACTCAGGACCGTTGGTGAGTGCGTCTTCCAAGCACAGCACCACGAG
>JBNLEN010000012.1:0-72628 GCA_050304975.1 Polyangiaceae bacterium | reverse complement strand
CGGGCTTGGATGGCACTGGGAAGCTCTTTGCCCCGTTCGTGAATGCGGCACCATCGGGCGTCGTTGCCAACGTGATCGACTACCCTGTTTCCAAGCCGATGAGCTATGCCGAGCTCATCGAGCTGGCCCAACAACGTCTTCCCAAGGAATGCGACGTCCTGATCGCGGAGTCCTTCTCTGGACCCATCGCGCTAGCACTGGCCGCGCAGAAGCCGCAGCGTTTTCGCGCACTGATCCTATGCGCGTCGTTCGTTTTCCCCCCTGTCTCACGCACATTTTCCGCACTCCCCTGGGAGCTGCTTTTCGCCTGGCCGCCACCAAGCCGCGCTATCAGTCACTTCATGACCGGCGGCAACGCTCAACTCACGCGCGACGTGATCGATGCCTGCACTGCCGTCGATTCCCGCGTGCTCGCTTCCAGAGTCCGTCAGGTTTTCAAGCTCGACGAGCTGGAGACACTGCGAGCGTGCGATTGCCCCATCCTCTACCTTCGTGCCACTCGGGACCGTCTCGTCTCCCTGCGTGCTGCTGAGCAAATCCTTGCAGCCCGATCAACAGCCGTAGTCAAGTCCATTGAAGGCCCGCATCTGCTGCTTCAAGATGCCCCGTCCCACTGCTGGGCTGCCATTTCGAGTTTCCTGAGCTCCACACTACGCTACCCGGCAGAGGATCCCCCCCGCAGCAGCCCTCCCGATTTGCACCGATGACAATCCCTTGGACACGTTCAGCTGGAGACACGTGCAACCGACGCTACGCGTCCATGAAATGCCCACGCGTCATCACGTGTGTCGAACACAATAGTGCTCGGGATTTAGCAGGAAAATGGCGCGGACGCGACGGAGTGCTAGAGCTGCCCGGCGGTCGCTTAGCGGCCGTTATCCAAGGCAACGTGACGTGCACTCGGAACGCCATCTTGGAGTGGACCATTTCGAGGGAGTCACTCGCGCAGCTGCTCAACGCCGGGGTTCATGATCCTGATGACCAAGTCTTCCCGGAGTACGCGTCCGCGCCTACTTTCGTTCGGGAGGACTTGCTCTGTGTTGCAATCCAAGGAGGCCTCGCCGCCATCACTACCGCAGGTGAAGTGTTGGCATCCACCCGGGTCGATCTCGTCGACGACCATGGTGAGTCCCCGAACTACGACCGCGGAGGCCTCTGGGTGACCACAATTGGCGGCGACTTGCTGCGTTGGGACCCGGCATCCCCCTCGGTGGAACGCGTTCGTGAAGGACTTGGTTACGATCTGGTCTGCCCTGCCGTCCTCCCCGACGGAGAGCTGCTGCTGTCGTGCTACGACACCGAGCACGGTCTTTGCCTGCTGAGCCCGAAGGGCGACCTCCTTTGGAGTAGCTCACTTGAAGATGCCGATCTCGTTCCAACCTATTCTCACGGTGGCCTGTGCATTGCGGGTTCTGCGAATCAAGGCCGCTCCATCGCGCTGTCCAAGAACGGGGAACTCCAGTGGAGGCTTGAACAGGCGGCCCGATTCGCTTCTCATCCCAATGGCACACTCGTCGCCGCATCCAGCGACCGCCTGACAGCGCTGGATTCTCTTGGCGCGACCTTGTGGACCTATCCGCTCCCAAACGACGAGGTGTGTCCTATCGGACACTTCGTTTGCGAAGATCTGGTCGTGGTTTGCTGCACGCGGCAGAGTTGTTTTGCCGTCGCCCCTCCTGGCGAACTGCTGTGGGAACTCCATTTCGGCCAAGTCACCTCTGCGCCCATGCCGCTTTCGAGTGGCGCGATCGCGTTTGTGGCTGATCGCCAGCTAGTCGTCGCTTGCCCCGCCAATGCGGCCAAATAGCTTGCGCTTACCACGAAACTCGGGCGACGCCTGCATTCCCTCATCGGCTTGTTCGCCTCCGGCGCTTTTGTTCGCTAGCCAGATCGCCATCAACCATCAACGTGGTCTGCTTGGGACCTCATGAATCCACAGCACGCCATCTTGCTTTCTGCGCAGGTGGGGAGTGCACCTGTGCTTGCTGGCAATCGGGGCTTGCTCGTCGTCGTCATCGGTCCCACAACCCCCGCCGTCTAGCGCTGCAACGACGGGGTCCGAGCCAGTGGCTGCCACGGATCCACCCACCATCGTGCACCTGGAACCTGCGCCGCCTGATCGGCTTTGCCGAGAAATGCCACCCGGCAGGGGCTGCCGACTCAGCCTTTTTCAAAGGCACCTGCGCCACCTACTTCCGGCGACGCCATCGGGGAAGGAAGCTACCGGCTAGCAGCCTTCAGCCCCACAGGCCAGCAAGCTCTGTAGTGGTTCTGCCCTCCGCGATGCCGAGCTCAGTCATCTCTGCCCCAAAACCATTGGCGAGCGTCAACAAGACATCGCTCAGATTCTGCCGCTCGTAGCGCAGGTGGCGATTGCCAGGCATGAGGCCCCCTATCAGCAGAACGGGCCAGTCTGTCTTGGAGTGAACCTGGCCCCAAGAGGTGCAGGATGTGCTGTAGATGAGCGATCGGTCTAGCAGGGTTCCATCCCCCTCCGGCAGTGCCCTCATCTTCTCCAAGTACACGGCCAAGCACTCCATCGTGTAGATTACACCGCGGTGAACCCGCGGCTGATCGGAATCGGTTCCCGGATCCGTGTGGCAAATCGTGTCGTGAAAGTCGTCATCCATGTCCGCGCCCAGATGACGGAAGTACACGTGCGCTGCCGGTAGGCTGAACATGAAGGTTTGCACGCGGGTCAGATTGCAAGCAAAAGCCAGAGTGGACAAGCTGGCCATCACTTCATTGACATTCGCGGGCGCTTCACTTCGCTCATCTCGCCCAACAGTGGGCGCAGCTGGTGGTGTACAGCTACTGACTGGGCCCCCACCGGTCAGTTGCTGTTCCAGCTCCCGAATTCCATCCAGGTGCTGCTCCAGCCGGATCTTGTCTCGCTGGCCAAGTCTAGCTTCCAGTTCGGCGGCATCTTGTTTCACGGCGTCTAGAATGCTTCGGTCCAGGGCCTTCAGTGTCTCCAACTGCGCATCATCTTCAACGGGACCGGTTTCCACGTTCGAGAAGATGTTGTTGAAGAGTCTATCCGGAGAGAACTCTGGTGCATTGGGTGCGTTGACCCCGCGGTGGGAACACGTGTGAAGCGTATTCTGTGCACCGTTGGGCGTCGCGGGAGTCACCCCCAACTCGATTGAGCGAAAATTGCTAGCCCCGGAGATCTGCTCCGCGATGATCTGATCGATCGACGGCAATTGAGCACTGTTGTTGCGCGTCTGAGCTCCGGTTGTACTTGCGGCTGAGCCATCCGGATGGAAAGCATCGCCGGGGATCTTGTTCTCGAGCCCAGTAACCACCGTCAGCTGGTCCCGAAAGTTCGAAATCGGCTGCAGCTGAGACGGCAGCTCGAAATCGCTATCAGCGGTGGTTGGTACCCAGAGACCCGGCAGGATCCCGTTTCCGAAGAACCAGGTCGCGTAGCGCGTCGGTAACTCGTCCCCCTGCGCCATGGCGGTGCCATTGCCGTCGAGCAGGAAGTCGAACAAGGGCAGCGGCACGGTTGCAGCCATCCCCGCAACCATTCCGCGCAGTACCCGACGGCGCGCCAACTTCACTTGCTTTGATTGTGTTCGCTTGATCATGGTGTAAGCCTCATTCCGCTTCCGAAAGAGATTCTACTTCTGGGAGAGGTTCCTCCGAGGGAGGACTCGCGAAACGGAACCCGTCACTGGTGACGATACTTTCCACAAGACTGCTCAGTTGATTGCCCGATTGCGCAAACTGTTCCGCGAGCGTCACATACGTCGGCTGTTGCGCAGAGGTGGGAGCAATGCCCGTCGCATATGTATAGAGATTCTGAGCAATGCAGGACGCAACTTGTTCACTTTCTGAGAGCACCTGTGCCAGCCCTGAAAGGTCATCAAAGGAAAGGCCATCCAGTTCGCCGCTAGCGTCCACCGGTTTGCCGGAATCCGTCTCGCGGTAGCGACCGATTGCGTCAAAGTGCTCCAGCGGGTACCCGAGGGGGTCCATCAGCGCATGACAGCCGGCGCAAACGGGATCCGCACGATGCTGGTCCAGACGCTCGCGCTTGGTCATCACCACCCCCTCGGGAGCTGGCGGCACGACGGCTTGTACTCCTGGCGGGGGCGGTGGAATCGGTTGGCACAGGAGCTGTTCGCGGATGAACACGCCGCGCAACGTCGGAGAGCCTTCTTGTTGGTTTGCAAACAGCGAGTGCACAGCCGCCTTGCCCAGCAAGCCAGCGCGGGGGTTTTCGCTGGGCAGAATACGACGCTCGAATGTGCTTTCGTCCAGATCCGGCGCTTCGATGCCATACAGCCTAGCCAGGGGACCGTTGACAGTGGCTTCACGAGCGCTGAACAAGGCCAAGGCATTCGTGTTTGAGGTCATGGCGAACGCCCAGTCCCGCTTCACTTCCTCGCTCATCGCGGCGACCAAATCCTGGTCGTATTCTGGGAACAAGGCTTGATCCTTCGCCTTGGTGCTCAGAGCTCTCAGATGAAATAGCTCTTCCGCAAACCCGGTGATTGCCCGTGTGCCATTTTCGCCCTGAAGCAAGCGGATAACCTGCTGCCGCAGCTCCTCGGGCGTTCCGAGCGTGCCCGCCTCCGCAGCGTCTAACAACTCCGTGTCAGGCCCTTGATTGCTGACAAAGAAGGCCAACCTAGAAGCCATGTCGTAGTCGGTGTATCGCAGGACACCTGGCACTTCGGTCGGCTCACCAAACTCGGCTCGATACAGGAAGTATGGCGAGTTCAGCAAGGCTTGTGCCGCGACACGTAGGCCAGACACGGCGTCCACGCTCGTCTCCGCCTGTTGTGCGACAGCAACGTACCGCTCTTCTTCTGCCGGCGTTAGTGGTCTGCGCCAGGCTAGCCGCCCAAATTCGCGAACAAACTGGCGGCTACACTCCGGAGCGCCCGGCGTGCAGCCCGCGAGGAGCTCAGCGTTTGCCGGAGAAGCGAAGGCATCCTCCACCGCCGCTTCGATCGCATTCCAATACAACTTTACTGCTCGGGGGGAACTCGACAGGCGACCAGCGTCTACGGTGGAGAACTCGAAGAGCCCCTCGTCCTCGATCTCAAAGGGCCCTTCAACGTTGAGCAGCGCAGCCAGAGTGTTTGAGAACTGCGCCGAAGTCAGACGTTTCCATTGCACAGGACTGGGCGGCGCAGCCTCAACCGTGGGTAGCGGGCCCGGAGTCGCTCCCATCCCCCCAGCTCCTGGCCCAGCTACGCCGTCCCCCCCTGGTTCGTCGGGGACCACCACCGCTCCGGGAGGGGGCTGATTGCTAGGAGTCACTTCTCCCGCGCAGGCACAAGTCATTGACGCTAGGGCTAAACACAGAGTCCCGGGGCTCCAGAACAGTGAGATTCGTGCGGGGTGGTTCATTGGAATTTTCTTCTACGAGGAGCTCAGCTACCAGCTGATGAAGAGTGCAATCTATCCCGAGTTGCGACTGCAGCTGAAAGCAGGTCAGCACTTACCGCTGCTTGCCACGATAGCTAACCAGCCGCACTGACTAGGTGTCTCTTCAGACACCCAGGACAGATCATTCCCAACGCCGTGAAATCTCGGACCCCGCGAATCAATTTTGCCGGCAATTGTTCCGCCAAAATCACTTGGTACGAATTCGCGGATGATACTCACACCGGTGCACCATCTCCTACCGCTGCACATGCGCTCCCCGCGATCCCCCCAACAAGGCGGCTTTCCTTGACATGAGCACCGTGAGCCCCTGGCGTTGGATGCGGAAGAGCCAGCGAACGTTCGATGATTCCCAATCTGATCCCCCCATGACAAACTCGTCAATCGTGGTTTTCCGATCCCATGCGGAGCGCGCGTGCACGCTGGCTTGCTGCCTACTGGGCATTACTGCCTGCAGCCACGCTCCCGCATCCAGCGACGACGGGGCTGAAGGCGGGGACAACAACCGGATGCCGTTGGGTGGCGCTGCTAGCACAGGAGCGGGCGGGACCCAGAGCCCCGCAAACGTGGTGAGCGATGCCGGCACGCCATCTGTCGACGCAGGCGATGCCCATGGCGGCTCTACCTCTGGTCAAGTGGACGGCGGCGATGTGGACAGTCCGCCCGGCGGATCCGACGCGGGTCCACGCAACGAAGCTGGCTGCGGCCTGTGCGAGTACTACGCCGCGCCCGTGGCCGTTGGCGCCGTCGAGCCAGCCGCACTCGATGCGCTGTCGGGTCTCGCGGTCAGTCGCACTCTGCCCGAGATCCTGTATGCGCACAATGATCACGACCGCCCCGTGGTCTACGCGCTCGACCAACAGGGGAAGCTGCACGCGCGCATCACCCTTCAAGATGCGCCGGCCTCAGACATTGAAGACATCGCGGTCGGGCCCTGCGGTACCGACAGCTGCGTCTACCTCGCTGACATCGGTGACAACCCCGCCGCCCGCAGCGAGTACGCCATCCTCCGCTTCATCGAGCCGAGCGTACCCGCCACCCCGGGGTCCACCGACTTCACTCCGAGCTTCACGCGCTACCGCTTTCGCTACGAGGATGGCAGCCACAACGCCGAGGGCCTGATGGTCACCCCTGACGGCACAGTCTACGTCGTCACCAAGCTCGCTTCCGGCAGCGGTGGTGCGGTGGCCGCGAGCGGCCCGAGCAGCATCTATCGCCTCGGTCCAGAGCTCGATGAGACCCAGATCGCCGTAGCTAGTTACGTCGCGACCTTGCCAATCCCCGCCGCGGACGACCTCGCGGCTTCGGCGGCCGCGGCTCACCCCTGCGGGCTCGCCTTCGCGGTTCGCACCTACGATCGCATCTACGAGTTCCGCGCCCCCGCGGACGCCACGTTCGAAGCTGCCTTCCAACAAACTCCGCAGCTCGTGGCGATGCCAAATGAGCCCCAGAGCGAGGGCATTGACTACAACGCGGGCGGCTTCGGCCTGCTGACTTCGGGCGAGGGCGCAGGCGCCACCATCCAACTCACCGCCTGCCAGTGAGTGCCGCGCCGCGTTTCTTGGTGTTCCGATCCCCAGCTCAACCGGCGCCGGCGGCTACCCGGAGCCGCGGCGGCTTGGGCGCGACGAATCTGGCCCCGAGCCGTTGGAGTCTCTCGAGGCGCCGCCGTGACGGCATACTGGCGTCACATTCGTCCTGGAGCGCTTGCGCCACCGCCACGTCAAACTCGACCAGATCACACGGCGGCAGCTGGTCCCAAATGCGCGGGTGCGAGGGTTCGAGTTCGAAGCGCAGCCCTTCCACCAATTCTCGAATGGTGTCCAAGTCGGCGCGGGTCACCATGGCAATCCAATAACTGGACAGCGCCGGCGTCACCACGGGCACCCTCAGCATCGGCGTGTGCCGACCAAAGGCAGAGGCCGTGCGTTCCAAACAATTGCGATGTGTGAGCCGCTCTGGCCCTGGCAGCTCCCAGATCCCGTGCTCCGCTGGCAAGCCCAGGGCGCCAACCAGTGCGTACACCACGTCATCAATGTCTACCGGCCAAGAATGATTGCCGAGCCACTCGGGCAAGACCATTGCCGGCAAACGCGCTGCCAGATCTCGAACGATCGTCCAGCTGATGCTGCGCGCGCCGATGATCATCGCCGCCCTCAGCTCCAGACACGGCACCCCGCCCTGGCGAAGAATGCGCCCAGTGTTCTCTCGGGACATCAAATGTCGCGAACCACCTTCGGCGGGCATCACGCCGCCGAGATAAATGATGCGCGTGACGCCGGCTTGTTCGGCAGCTTCCGCAAAGCGACGAGCCATCTCTGCCTCGTGCTGTGCATAGTCATGGCCCGTTCCGACGCGGTGCACCAAGAAGTAGGCCGAGTCACACCCCTGGAGCGCTGCCCTAAGTTGGGTTTCGTTGTCGGTATCCGCACTGACGTACTCATGCACTCCCAGCTCCGCGGCGGAACGGTCTGCCGCGCGACCGGTCCCCCTAACGAAGTGTCCCGCACTTTTTAGCGCGGGGCACAAGTGCCTGCCGACGAAACCAGTGGCGCCTACCACGACGACTTTTTGCTTCATGCCCCGTTCAAACTCCTGGCCGTCGGTTTACATACCGAGCCCATCGCTGCTTTGTGATGCATCCGCACGCGCGCGCCAGGGGGATTTTCCGGGAATGCGCCCGAGCCGATTCCGGCGCGCAGCGAGCCCAAATGGGTCTCATGCCCGCCAGCCAGGCAACGTCGCGCGAAACCTGAGCGATTGCCGCCGCTTGAGGTTGCGGCCCGAGGGTTTCACGCAGCGAGCCAGTTCGAAACTTGAACGACATGTGTTCGACCTCAGCGCGGCCTACGTTCAGCACAGAACGCTGGAGCTCCCATTGCAACTGGATGCGCTACAGAACCTGGCGCTGAGCGTCGCCCAGGCCCGATCCCCCGATTCCGTGCTGAAGGAAATGGTGAGCGGCCTAGGCATGACCGAAGGGGTCGCGTTGGCGCGTGTTTGGTTGCTGGAGGAGGATAACAACGAGCCCCACCTGCGGCTGCGCGCCAGCATTGGACTCAGCTTGATGGAACCCGGGGTGCGTTGGACCCACACTGACGGCGCCCATCAGAAGCTGCCGCTTTCCTATGGCAAGGTTGGCAAAATCGCCGCCGAAGGGGCTCCGCTACTGTTGCATCGCGGGCCGTCCGATTGGCTCCTGCAACCAGATTGGGCGGAGCGCGAACAAATTGAGTCCTTCGCCGGACAGCCGCTTGTCTTCCGCGGTGAAGTGCTGGGGGTGGTGGCGGTCTTCAGTCGCAAACGCATCAACAAACAAGAGCTGGATTGGCTACGGACTTTCGCTGATCACGCGGCCGTCGCGATCGCCAACGCCCGCGCCTACGAAGAAATCGCCCGACTCAAGGAGAGTCTGGAACGTGAACGCGACTACTTGCGCCAAGAGGTACAAGAGAGCCTGCACCACGGCGACTTGGTGCTTCAAAGCGCCGCCATGCAGACTCTGATGCAAGATCTGCGGGCGGTCGCCACGGCTGACACCAATGTGCTCATCTTGGGAGAGAGCGGCGTAGGAAAAGAGCTGATGGCTTCCGCCATCCACGAGCATAGCCGTCGCGCCCAGGGGCCGCTGGTCAAGGTTAACTGCGCCAGCATCCCCGCGGAGTTGTTCGAAAGCGAATTCTTCGGACATGTGCGCGGCGCCTTCAGCGGAGCGTCACGCGACCGCGAAGGGCGCTTCCAGTTGGCTCACGGGGGCACACTGTTTCTGGATGAGGTTGGCGAGATCCCCCTGGGGCTGCAGGGCAAGTTGTTGCGCGTCTTGGAAGCGCGAGAGTTCGAGCGCGTGGGCGACGACCGCACGCGCAAAGTCGACGTGCGCGTGATCGCCGCGACCAATCGCGATCTCAAAACCGAAGTCGAACGTGGGCGCTTTCGTTCGGACTTGTACTACCGTTTGGGAGTCGTGCCGATCGAAGTGCCCGCGTTGCGAGAACGCAAAGACGATATCCTGCCGCTGACCGAGCGCTTTCTGGCTCGCATTTCACGCCAGCTCAACCTCGAAGCACCACCCCTCACCGAAGTCGACCGGGCCAATTTGCTGGGTTACGACTTTCCGGGCAACATTCGGGAGTTACGCAACATCATTGAACGCGCGGTGGTGATGTACCCGAGTTCGAAGAAGCCGATCTCGTTTCACATCCCCGCTACGGCTGATGCGGGCGTCACCAACGTCGCGCTGGTTGACGCTTCTGAACTCGGCGCGCCCGTGGTGCCGATGGAGCAGCTCAAACAGCTGATGCGCAGCAACGTCGAAAACGCGTTGCGGCTATCCGGTGGCAAAGTTGCTGGGGAGGGGGGCGCGGCTGAACTGCTCGGCGTCAAACCCAGTACATTGACGTATCAGATCAAGGCGCTGGGCATCGACAAGCCACGCTGAACATCTCATCGAAACATAGCTCACGCGGGATTTGCAGATTCTTGCGAGCGCGTTTTGGATATTCGCTAGCTCGCGAACTTTCGTTTGTTTCGTTGTTCGCTCTCAACGAAAACTGACGGCAACAATTCTCGCGCATCGCTTTGGTTGTAGGGCACGTGGCGCGTCTAACGCGGCTTTGGTGTGCTGCACTCAGGTTGGCACACCCTTCGCTTTGCACAGTTGGTGTCAGCCGAAGCTCGCTTCGGAAACACTACCCCTTCGCTTGAGAGACATCCGTCCCAAGCCGCCAAATATCATAGGAGTCACGCACCATGCCCGCTGTTGAATTGCCCCGCCACAAATCTGGAGATTTCCTGGTCGACTACGAAGAGAAGGTCTTTGAAGACGTCAAAGCCGAACCCGGAGAAAAAGCGCTAATCACCTTCCATACGGTTGCGTTCGAGGGTTCCATTGGCTTGGTCAACCTGCTGCAGGCGGTGCGTCTTCAGCGTAAAGGTTTCGATACGTCTGTCTTGCTCTACGGACCGGGCGTTACGCTCGGCGTGCAGCGAGGTTTCCCCAAGCTGGGGGACGAAGCGTTTCCGGGGCACATGGCGATGAACGCCACCCTGGACAAGTTCATGAAGGAAGGTGGCAAGGTCTACGCGTGCCGCTTCGCGCTGCAGGCGCTGTACGGGCATGGTGAACCCAGCTTGATGGAGGGCATCACGCCCATCAATCCGTTGGACGTGCTCGATCTGATCCTGCTGCATCGCAAGGACAACGCCTTCATGATCAACACCTGGACGATGTAGCGGTCCGACCATGAAATCGGACAAGGTCATCGCTGCGGCTGTGCAGCTCAGCCCAGAGCTGTACAGCCGTGAGGGCACCACAGCCAAGGTCTGCGCCGCGATCGAAACCGTCGCCAGGCAAGGCGCTGAGCTGATCGTGTTCCCGGAGACCTTCATCCCCTACTACCCGTACTTCTCGTTCATCAAGCCCCCGGTACTGATCGGCGCTGAGCACCTCAAGCTCTACGAAGAAGCCGTCACGGTGCCGGGGCCGAGCGTGACCGCACTCTCGCAAGCCGCCGCTCGCCACGGAGTGGTGGTCGCTATCGGAGTGAACGAGCGCGAAGGCGGCACCTTGTACAACACGCAGCTGCTGTTCGATGCAGATGGCTCATTGGTCCAGGCGCGCCGCAAGATCACGCCCACCTATCACGAGCGCATGATCTGGGGCCAGGGTGACGGCTCGGGGCTACACGCCGTCGACACTCGGATCGGGCGCATCGGGCAGCTCGCCTGCTGGGAGCACTACAACCCGTTGGCGCGCTACGCTCTGATGGCCGACCGCGAACAGATCCATGTGTCGATGTTTCCTGGCTCGATGGTGGGCGATATCTTCGCCGAGCAGATCGAGGTCACGATTCGACACCACGCCCTGGAATCTGGCTGCTTCGTGGTCAACTCCACCGGCTATCTCACGCCAGAGCAAGTGAAAACCATCGCTGGCTCGGCAGCTACCGCCAAAGCACTGGAGGGCGGATGCTTCACGGCGATCGTCTCTCCTGAAGGACGGCTGCTGGCCGAACCCCTGCGCGATGGGGAAGGCCACGTGATCGCAGAATTGGATCTGGCGTTGATCACCAAACGCAAACGCATGGTCGATAGCGTTGGCCACTACAGCCGCCCGGAGCTGCTGTCCCTACTGATCGACCGCCGCCCCGCACACCACCGCGTCGATAGTGTCATCCCACTGCACAACGGCAGCGCTTCGACCGCTGCCCCCATCAGCGGCCACGACGCACGCCCTCAACCTTCTGCCCAGGAACCCCGCCATGAGTCAGGCATTACTACACCTGCCGCTGTTCAAGCCGCCGTCGACTGAGCGGCGTGCAACCTTCCAGCCCCTGCCCGGCGTTCGCACCGAGTCAGATCTGCTCACCGAGTTGCAGCTTGCGGGCCTGCGCTGGGACGCTCCTACAGGTCTGAGTCGGAGCGGAGGTGCCGGCCCCTCGGATCACAAGGCCATCACCTTTAACGGCACCACCCTGATGGTGCCCATCTTCACCCATGGTGCGCGACGTTCACGTTTTCGGGCCCAACCGGATGCTGATGGGCTTCACGCCTCCTTGATGTTGGATGGTCAATACCTGGCCCGCATCAGCTTGCCACCCACTCCCCATTTCTACTCGCTCAGCACCCAAGATGGCATTCCCTACTGGAAGATCGCCACGCTACATTCGACCGACGTACTGGCAACGACAGTGCTGCAAACCTGTACGCGCTTCGGTCATCGAGACAGCTCGTGTCAATTTTGCGCGATCGGTCAATCGCTGGCCGCAGGCTCCACCATCGCCCATAAAACTCCCGAGCAGTTGGCAGAAGTGGCCGAGGCCGCCGTACGGTTTGACGGCGTCAAGCACATGGTGCTCACGACGGGCACCCCGAAGACTCTCGACCGAGGCGCCGCTGTTTTGGCAGACAGCGCCCGGGCGATCCGAGAGCGCGTCGATATTCCCCTGCAAGCGCAGTGCGAGCCGCCCGCTGACTACGGCTGGTTCGCAAAGCTCCAAGCCGCGGGAGTGGACACCCTGGGCATGCACATCGAAGCCGTGACGGACGCAGTTCGGCAACGCATCATGCCGGGCAAGGCTGAAGTTCCGCTCGGGACGTACCTTCAAGCTTTCGAAGCGGCGGTAGGGGTTTTCGGCCGCGGGCAAGTCACGACCTACATCCTGGCCGGGCTGGGGGATACCGCTGCGCAGATCATTGACGTCTCGGCGCAGCTGGCACGTCGCGGCGTCTACCCGTTCGTGGTTCCGTTCGTGCCCATCAGCGGGACCCCACTGCAAGACCATGCACCGCCAACCCCAGAGTTCATGACCCAGGTGATTGACGGCGTGAGTCGCGCGATCACCAACGCAAGACTGGAGAGTCAGCAGATCAAGGCGGGCTGCGGCCGCTGCGGTGCCTGCTCGACATTACGCTCAAAGGAGCTGCGGCCCAAAGATCTACACTCCAAAGATAGGGCCAAGCCTCTGACGGGAGCAGGCCCATGTTGAACCCGACACTGCCCTGGGGACAGCGCGTCCGCCCGTACCGCGCAGCTCATGTGGTCACTCGAGTGTGCTCCAGTGAGTGGCAGGAGCGCGCCTACTGGGCCATTCGACAGCAGACGTTCGTGGTTGAACAACAGCTATTTGAACAGCACGACCGCGACGCCTCCGATGAACGGGCGCTGCCGATTGTGGCATTGACGAACAGCGCTGGCGTGCTGGAAGAAGTAGTGGGCGTAGTGCGCATTTATCCCGTTGATGAGGGCGACGCGCTGGCTCCTGAGGCGAGCGGGCTCTGGTACGGCGGACGCTTGGCTGTGACGGCAGCGTACCGCCGTCACGGCGTGATCGGCGAACGTCTGATCCAACGTGCGGTGGGCACCGCGCGCTACCTCGGCTGCAAAACATTCCTTGCCACGGTGCAAGAGTCCAACGTCCGCTATTTCGAGCGCCACCACTTCCGACAGCTGAAGTGGTTGACGCTGCAGGGACTGCCACACGCGTTGATGCAGGCGGATCTCCAAGCTTTCCCGCCGTTGTTCTACGCCGGCACACAACTCGAGACCACAACGGGACGCGCCGCATGACGTCCCAGCATGACGTGAGCTCAAGCATGAATCAGACGCAACTGCGCGATCTAGTGCAGCGTCTACGCAACAGTCCGGGCGTGCGCAGCAAGCTGGACATTCAGGGCCCCGCGCAGCAGCTCAAGCATGCGCCCCGCGCGCCGCAACACCAGCAATCAAGCAGTCGCCAAGCCTCGAGTCTGGCCCTCGCAGGTCAGGGCATCGCCTTGGGAGATGATGCCGCAGCCATTGCTGACGGCTCGGGGTTCCTGCTGTTCGCCGCTGAGGGACTGCACCCTGAGTTCGTCTCTGCGGAGCCTTGGTTCGCGGGCTTTTGCTCGGTGATGGTCAACGTGAGTGACATCGTGGCCATGGGTGGTCGCCCGATCGCCGTGGTGGATGTGCTCTTTTCCAGCCAATCCGTGGATGATGAGCGAATCCTGGAGGGCATGCGGGACGCCAGCGAAGCGTTTGACGTCCCGATCGTGGGCGGACACACCGGACGCAGCTCCACCACAGCCTTGGCCGTCGCCATCATCGGGCGGGCCAAGCGAGTACTCAGCAGCTTCCACGCCCGGCCTGGACATCAATTGTTGTACGCGGTGGATCGACGTGGCGCCTACCGCACCTATGGCAACCACTTCAACGCGGCCACCTGCGCCAGCCACAGCCAACTACAGAGCGTCATCTCGATCCTGCCCGCTCTAGCAGAAGCCGGTTTGGTCGAAGCCTGCAAAGACGTCAGCATGGCGGGGTTGGCAGGAACGTTGGCGATGTTGTGTGAGTCTTCCGGCGTTGGGGCAAGCTTGGATCTTGGAGCGCTAGACCCACCGTCGGGTGCAGATCTCGAGCGCTGGCTGCTGACGTTTCCGAGCTTCGGGTACATCCTCGCGGTCAGGCCTGACTGTGCCGGCGCCGTGTGTGAGGCGTTTGAGGCGCGCGGCGTCAGCTGCGGCCGGGTGGGTGAATTTCACGCGGATCCAGAGGTCCGCCTACAGCATAGAGGGGTAGTTGAAATGTTTTGGGATTTGAGCAAAGCCATGACCGGCTTCGGACAACGCGAGCTGACAGCATCAACTCAACCAGCGCGAGCAACGCATCCGCTTGTGTCAACGGCGAAGCCGCACCAGCAGGTGCGTGCCTCGTGAAAGCGGTGGATCTAAGCGAGGCTGACGCTCCCCCGTCGGGGCCAGTCGGCTCGTTCGATGAACCGTCGGTGGCGATGCTCACCTACTCGACCAAACCGCGAGGCAGCGTGGTGTGCGCGGTCGAATTGGCCGAAGCACTGCATTCTATTGGCTGTGACGTGACCCTGTACGCACCGGACAAGGATGGTCAGGGCTTCTATCGTGAGGTGCACGCACCGGTGCAACTGATCCCGACGGACCCTGCGCCCATACCCGGTGAGCCCTTGGTTCGTCAGCGCATCGCGGAAATTGAGACCTTCTTCAATCAGGCGCGGCTTGAGAGCAGCCCCGCTTCGCGCCACAACATCTGGCACGGCCAAGATTGTTTGGTGACCAACGCGCTTCTGCGCCTGCGTCTGCAGCACGAAAACGATACCCCAACCCCTGCGCCATCAAGTCGCGCCAGGGGATTGGGTATGCACGCTTTTGCCAGCGGCGGCTTTGGCCCCGTGCTGCGCACGCTGCACCATCTGGAACGGTTTGAGAGTGACTACCTCGCCAAGTGCCAGCGCGATTCGTTGACGCACGCCGATGCCATCACCACCGTCAGCCGGCGCACCCATTTGGAGCTCTGGGAAAGTTACGGCTTGCCGTCGCAGGTTGTGCCCAACGGCGTCAGCACTTGTCATTCGCTGCCGCCAGCGCTGGACAGAGTTCAAACCAACCTGACCGATTGGGACCTACCTCCGGATGAGGTCCTGGTACTGAGCGTCGGAGGAGTTGAGCCTCGCAAACACAGCCTGACAGGACTGAGAGCTTTCGTGCAGCTGTTGAAGGCCCAACCCAACGCTCGTTGGCTCATCGCCGGAGGAGCTTCCGCGCTGGATCATTCGGAATACCGTGTGCGCTTCGAGGCGGAGCTCAGCGCCCACTCCCCTGAGGTCCAAGAGCGCGTGCATCGACTTGGCGTGATCTCTGACGAGCAGCTGCGCACCTGCTATCAGGCGGCCAGCGTGCTGCTGCAAACGTCAACCCATGAAGGTTGGGGCCTGTGCGTGTTGGAAGCCATGAGTGCTGGCACCCCGGTGGTCACGGATTCCGGTCCACCCTACAACGAATACCTGGATGACAGCTGCGCTTGGTTAGTCAACGCTCAGGATCCGACACAACTCGCTAACGCCATGGCGGACGCCATCTACGCCGCCGATCAGGGCGGTCTCAGCGCACGGATCGCTGCGGCACGCCGGCGCGTCAAGCAGTTCGATTGGAAGCGCAGCGCCGCCCGCTATCTCGAATTGTATCGCGAGCTTTTGGGCACTGCGTTTCCTTCCCCCGCAGGACAGCTGGCAGGCTGAGCCCAGTCTCGCTGAGCGCTATGTGTGGAGCCAAAATCAATGAGAGCCAATCATGCCCGAAACCCGATTTGAAGTCCGCTGGCCAGACGGAGAAAAGCAACGCTGCTACTCCCCGTCGTTGGTGATCAAGGAGCTGCTGATCAGCGGTCAGGAGTATCCAGTCTTCGAATTCATGGAACGCAGCCGCGCCGCCCTGAACATCGCCGCCGAACGGGTACGGCTGAAGTTCGGCTTCTATTGTTCGGCCGCCACGGACCAGCTCAGACAATTCGAAGAACGTGCTGAGCGCTACGATCAACAAGGGCTCGTACAAGTTGGAGAATATGATGACTGAAGTTTCGCTCGCGTCTCACTATCCCGTGGTCATCGTTGGCGGAGGGCAAGCGGGGCTGTCCGTCAGCTATCACCTGAAGCAAGCCAAGATCGATCATGTAATCTTGGAAAAGCAGCGCGTCGCCGAGAGCTGGCGCAGCAAGCGCTGGGACAACTTCTGTTTGGTCACGCCCAACTGGCAATGTCAGCTACCGGGCTTCCCCTACGCTGGTGGAGATCCCAAAGGTTTTATGAAGAAGGACGAAATCGTCGAGTATGTGCAGGCCTATGCGGACTCCTTTGATGCTCCCGTCAAACAAGGAGTGAGCGTCAGCGAAGTTAGGCGCAATGCGCTCGTTGGCTGTTTCGAACTCGATACGAGTGCGGGCACCCTCAGCGCCGACCAAGTGGTCATGGCAATCGGCGGCTATCACACGCCTGCCATCCCTGCGCTCTCGAAAAACATCCCCGAGTCGGTGCTGCAACTGCATAGCTCCGAGTACAAGAATTCCGAGAGCTTGCCGGAGGGCGCGGTGCTCGTCGTCGGCTCAGGCCAGTCTGGCTGCCAGATCGCCGAAGATCTGCACCTAGCCGGAAGAAAGGTACATCTCATTCTTGGCGATGCACCGCGTTCCCCTCGCTTCTATCGAGGCAAAGATGTCGTCGAATGGTTGGATGAATTCAAGTACTACGACATCCCCATCGATCGGCATCCAGACGTCGACATGGTCCGGAACAAGACCAACCACTACTTGACTGGGCGAGATGGCGGACGTGAGATTGACCTGCGTCAGTTTGCGCTGGAGGGCATGAAGCTGTACGGCTTCTTGACTGAAGCAAAAGATGGCGTACTGCACTTCGCTCCCGATCTGACCGCCCGCCTGGATGCAGCGGACCAAGTGTACAACGGGATCCGCAAACTGATTGACGACTACATCGAAAAGCAGGGTTTGAACGCACCGCCAGAGCCCGCCTATGACCCGCCTTGGTCACCCAGCGAAGAACCACAGTCGCTAGATCTAGCCAAGGCCCAGATCGGGGCCATGATCTGGTGCACCGGGTTTCGCTCCGACTTCAGCATGCTCAAGCTGCCGGTGTTCAATGAACGCGGCTACCCCATCTACGAGCGCGGCATCACCCGAGAGCCCGGGCTCTACTTCATCGGCTTACCGTGGCTCTACACCTGGGGTTCGGGCAGATTTTCCGGCGTAGCGCGTGATGCGAAACACTTGTTTGGCCACATCCTACGGCACCACGAGCAGAAGCACGCGGCGCCCAATCTGAACGCTGCCAGCGCTTGAGTTGCCCCTGCTCGCCTTTCTGAGCGGCTGCTTTGACGCTTTGTCCGACTGCTACTTAGGGTCGGCCCCACAGCAGAGCGCACCTTCGATGCCGCCGGGTACTAGGAAACCCAACGCTTGACGGCCATCAGGGCAGCCCTTGCTGGAGACGGAACCATCCCCCGGATCATACACGCCGGTTCCTCCCGCAGTCTTGCACTCCGCTTCGCTCAGTTCCCCTAGCTGGCACGCCAAAGACTCCGAATACTGAAAGCACCAGAATACCTGCGTGTCAGGGCAGCCATTGTCGGCTGGAACGTAGAACTCCGGGTAGCTCGGCGCTGCTGAGCCGGTGCAGTACTTCCCAGACTCGAGCTCCGTGCAGTAGGCATCGTCCTGAAGACAGCCTGCTGGACTTTCTACGATCTCACCCGCGCACTCATCCGTGCGGTGTCCGAGCCCGCAAAACAAGCCGTTGTCCATCTCGACGCAAATGTCGAAATAGTGCATGCAGTCCTCAATCGCCTCCAGACGCCCCTCGCACGCGAGGTCCACGGCGCAAGGACCGTCCTGAACCGCTTGCCAACTGCCGTCTTGGCACACCATCGCTGCATCACCGACGCAAACGCCTTGTTGGTCAGCGTCACACGCGCAGCCTTCTGCGTCAGGCTCGTAAGCGGTGTCCGCGTTTTGGGTCGGCGAATAGCAGTCGGCATCGACCCCGGCATCTGAGCCAGTGTCATCATCGGCTGAATCATCAGGACTGTCGTCCGTGGAGTCATCATCGACCAGATCATCGTCGGCGCCATCGTCGGAGTCATCTGCCGAGTCGTCTACGCTGTCATCGTCCGCGCTGGAGTCGTCGTCTTGGTCGTCCGCAGCGTCATCGGTGGAGCCGTCGTCATCTTCCATGGAAGTGCCGAGGGGATCGGTACGGCTGTCCCCCGAATCATCCGAGCTACAAGCGGCGAGTAAGAAAGCAGTGACAGTGACAGCAATGGTGAGTTGACGCATGACTAAGTCTCCAATGTCTGCTGGAACGCATCCAGCCACGCACGTCTTCGCAAGAACGGTGCCAGCAAACAAGCATCTCGCCAACCTATGGAGTTTGCGCGGAAAAGCTTGTCACCGCTGAGCAACGCCCCGAACAGCACGAGATCGGCAGTCCGGCACGTGGCTCAACTTGGCAACGAATATGCATTGTAAGTCGCACATTTTCTTCACGGCTTGGCGTTGTCGCCGAGGGGTATCCATGCTTACCCTCAATGTCATGAATGCTCTCGTCAGTACCCTCGTTGAGAAGGCCGATCTTTCCTCTGAACAAGCGGAGAAGGTGGCTGGTGTGGTGAAGGAATTCCTGCAGGACAAGCTGCCGGATGCCGTGCAGGGTCCGGTCTTGGCCGCCATCACCGGCGACAACGTCGACGCCGCGCTGGACCAAGCCAAGGGCATGCTGGGCAAGTTGTTCTGAGCGACCGCGAGGGGGTTGTAAAGAGCCGGCACCAACCGCGCCGTTCAGCGCGTGGCATGGATGTTGAAGCTGGCTGGCCCAGGATGCGTACGGCGAGCAAAAGTGGCACACTTGGAACCTTCAAGGTTTTGAAATCGCTCGCTTTTGTCATCTGTGCCAACCTTCTGAGCTGCGGCGGGGCCAGTGGAGAAACCGTCAGCCAAGGGGGCGGCCCCGGCTTGCCGCCCCCCACTGACCACGAGGGTGACAGCGTGCCCCCCGTGCCTGGGGACTGCAGCAATATCGAAGTGCGCATCAACGAACTGATGGCGGACAACGAAGGTGCCGCCCTCGATCAGCAGGCGGAGACGGAGGACTGGCTAGAGCTAGTGAACACCGGCAAAGAACCCGTCAACTTGGCGTGCCTGCAGTTGGAGCGCAACGCCAAGTCAGCCTACGTGTTACCCAGCATCGAACTCGCCCCGCAACAACACCATGTTTTTTGGGCGGACAACGAACGCCAGGAGGGTGTCGATCACCTCCCCTACAAGTTGAGCTCGGACGGGGGCAACTTGCGCTTGCGCTTGCGTGAAGAAGTCCGGCTAATCGACAGCGACGGAGTGGTCGACTCGCTCCAGTTCGAAGCCATGGGGGAGAACGAAGTGATGGCACGCTTCCCGGACGGAGGCGATTGGCAGCGCTGCCGTTACGCCTCCCCGAAGCGCGCTAACGGTGACGCTTGCGCTCCCCCCGAGCTGCCATCCATCCCAGACCAACATCACTTTCTGCCGTACCAGTTGGACGCGGACTTCAATCCAAGCTCTGCCCTGGTCATCACCGAAATCGATCTCAGCGCGGGAGGTTTCGTCGAGCTGCAGAATCGAGGTGACGACGCCATCGAGCTGGAGTCGTTCACGCTCAACCTCAGCCCGATAGCTCCGGGTGATGACTGGCCTTCTGCGTCGGACGCAAACGTCACCGGGACCAACATCGAACTGGTGGGTGAGCAAGAGGACGAGCAAGAGCATGAGCTGGAGCCGGGCGCGTTTCTCAGCTTCCCGCTAAGCGCGCAGCATTTGTCCGTACTCACCAATCCAGAGCAAGAAGGCGTGCTCTCACTCTTCACGAGTGAAGAAACTCTCGACCGCGTGGACTTCATGCGCTGGCCCGCGGGGGCTATCCTAGCGCGCCGAGCCGACGGGCTGTTCGAGTACTGCACCAATGCCAGCCCCGGCGAAGCCAATGACTGCGATCCCCTGCCGAGCCGGGAGGTGGGTGACCGCGTGCGCTACCTGCGAACTCCAGGGGACTTCGCTGCACTGGGCAGCGGCGAGCTAGAGCTCGGTATCGCCTCCGTCAAAGCTGTAGTCGAGCGCAAAACAGGCGTGGTGCACTTGCTTTCGGGCAAAGACTGGGCGTTGCACTACAGTTTCGTGCGCGAACAGATCTACGGCGAAGCGTCGCTCGATCGTTGCGACCCAGTTCAGGAGCAGGAGTTTGATCAGGGCTGGTGGGAGTTTTCGGAACGCGAATACTTCGTCACCGAAGGGCGCGAGTTCTTGCTCGCGACACTCTCCCATCACTCAGCCGCAGATCTGCACGCGCTCGAGTATACCTACGGCGACAAGATCGCCCCCGAACAAATGCGCGAAGGCTTCTACTCGGTCTTACCGCACTTGCTGACCCCCAATGGCTGGAGCTTGCGCGCCCAAGACGAGGACCAAGTGGAAAAGGCGCGCAGCATTGAGGGCACCCTGCCCATCGTCGGCCCCAACGCACCGTTTCAAAATCAGCATTTTCAAGCGCTGACTGACGGTGAAGCCTATGGTGTGCTCAAGTTCGTGCCCAGCGCGCAACTGTTCAGTGAGCCGTTGGGTCCCCGCGTGATTGTCCTGACGGACGACGTGCCCAACGATATCCCCTTCGTCGGTGGATTGATCACCGAAGCGTTCCAGACGCCGCTCGCCCACGTCAACGTGCTGAGCCAAAACCGCGGCACGCCAAATGCCGCGCTGCGAGACGCGCGTCATGACGCTCGCATCACGGAG
The DNA here is from genome assembly GCA_050304975.1 of Polyangiaceae bacterium. Taxonomy (GTDB): domain Bacteria; phylum Myxococcota_A; class Polyangia; order Polyangiales; family Polyangiaceae; genus SZUA-265. The sequence goes on along the minus strand of JBNLEN010000012.1, from coordinate 51,606 downwards.
CACCTGGACACTTTGGTGCACCTCAAAGTCTCCTCCAGCGGCATTGTGGTGGAACCAGCCAGCGCTCAAGAAGCTGAGGAGTTTTGGGAACGTTTTGAAGCCTCCGGGCCCCGCGTGTCGCCGCGCATCGACGCCACGCTGCGCGGACCTCAGGATCTGGCTGCACATGGCCTGAGCAGCATTCCGGCAGTGGGAGCCAAAGCGGCTCAAATGGGAGAGCTATTGCAGCTGGCAGCAAGCGGTCCCCTGTGTGGCGCCGTCGAGTTTCCGGCGATTGCAGAGTCGCCGTTCGCGCTGCCCGTGGTGCACTACCTCGAGCACTTTGAAGCCAGTGGGGCCAAAGCTTTGCTAGATGAACTGCGGGGCGAGTCCGACTTCATCAGCGATCCACTGGTACGGGCTGAAGGTCTGGCGCGAGTGCGAAAGCTGATCCTAGAGCACCCGGTGGATGCGACGCTGCTCAGCCTCGTGGAGAACGAAGTCGATGCGCGCTTCGGACAACGCCGCGTCCGATTTCGCAGCAGTAGCAACGCCGAAGATCTACCAAACTTCAACGGCGCCGGCCTGTACACCTCCATCAGCGCGGAGCTCGGCGATCCATCCCGCTCGGTCGAAGACGCGTTGCGCGTGGTTTGGGCCAGCACCCAAAACGCTCGCGCCTACGACGAACGCGAGTTCGCCAACGTGGAACATGACCAGGTCGCGATGGGCGTACTCGTGCACCCGGCTTTCTTGTCGGAAGAGGGCAACGGCGTTGCCGTCAGTCGCAACGTGCTGGATCCCTTGCGCGGCGACATCCACTACATCAATGCGCAACGCGGTGAAGCCAGCGTCACCAACCCGGCTCCCGGGGTTTCTACGGAGCAATTGACCAACCCGGTACGCTCCAGTTACCGCGGCGTGGAGTATCAGAGTTACAGCTCTCTCTTGTTGGAGGGCGAAGAGCGGGTGCTGACCAACCTGGAAATCGATGCTGTCTCTTGCGGTCTGCGCCACATCCACAACTGGTTCAAGCAGCGGCTGGACCCCAACGACGAAAACCGTCTGTTCGCGATGGAGATCGAATTCAAGCTGGCTGACCAAACTCGTCAGCTGGTCGTCAAGCAAGCGCGGCCCCACCCCTTTGCTGAGCGCGGCAGCTTCAACGACTGCCGGGAGTTTTGAATAGCTGAGGGATCTTCGCTGGTAGCGGCAGCCACAGAGCTGCTAGTGGTGGGCGGTGTCTTCGCCGACCGAATCGACTCCACTGGAGTCGCTGAAACCCCAGCTCCTGGAGCAGCTCGACCAGCGCCCGGTAGTTTTGTCCGCACCGACCGGGACCGGCAAGTCCACCCTCGTTCCGCGCTGGCTTTCCGGCAGGGTATTGGTGATCGAGCCGCGACGCGTCGCCTGTCGAGCATTGGCTGAACGCGTTGCCAAGCTCGAGGGAGTCACTCTGGGACGCGAAGTTGGGTACCGCGTCAAGCATGACGACAGCAGCGGTAGCGACACGCGCATCCTGTTTGCCACTCCTGGCATCGTGCTGGCGGACGTGAACTGTCTGCAGCAGTTCGATCTGGTGGTGCTTGATGAATTCCACGAGCGCCGCTTGGACACGGACTGGCTACTTGCATACCTGCTGCACCTGGGCCGGCGCTTTTTGGTGATGAGCGCAACCATCGCGGGCGACGCGATCGCCCAACACGTGGGCGGCGCGCATCTCGCGGCCACCGCGCGCGCTTTCCCGGTTGAGACGCAATATCTCGGAGCCGCCGGGGACCTTCCTAGCGACGAGCGTTTGGCTCATCGCGTGATGCAGGCGGCGAGTCGAGCGCGCTCCGACGGGGACATCCTGGTGTTCTTGCCTGGAAAGGCAGAAATCCGCGAGTGCTCCCTCACATCGAGTCAGTCCAGTCTCGGTCAAGCTTTCGAGCCGTTTGAGCTGCACGGGGGCCTCACGTTGAAGGAGCAATCGAGGGTGTTCACACAGAGCAGCCGACGCAAGCTCATCTTCTCCACGAATGTGGCCGAGACCTCGTTGACGATTCCGAACGTCAAAACCGTCATCGATAGCGGTTTGGTACGACGCACGGCCTACCACGGCGGGCGCGGCTACCTGACGCTCACCGCCATCGCCACGGACAGCGCCGAACAGCGCAAGGGTCGAGCCGGCAGAACGGGGCCAGGCGAATGTTTTCGACTCTGGGGCAAAGGCGTCCAACTAGAGCCAGTAACACCTCCAGAAATCCATCGCGAATCCTTGGTTCCTTTCGTGCTGTGGAGCGCCGCCAATCAAGTCAGCCCAGAGCAGCTACCTTGTTTGGACGCACCCAAGCCGCACGCGCTCGAGACGGCACAGGCTGAGTTGCGAAAGCTACAGGCGTTGGATGAACAGGGACGGATCACGACCCGCGGTCGCTCGCTGCACCGCATACCACTGGATCCGTGGTACGGCCGGCTACTGGTCGAAGCCCAAGGCACGGACTTGATGCACGTTGCAATCGACTTGGTGGCGGCGCTCTCGCAAACACCAGCGTTGATGTTGCCGCCGGTGGACGATCCGGAGAGCGTACAAGCGTGCGACGCCGTAGCGCTCGTGGAGTTGCTGCGGGCCAGTCCGGCGCGTGCGGATCATTGGTCCCTGAAAGAGGCCCGGCAAACCAGCAAACGCTTGCGCCAGTGGTTTGGCTTGGCTGCTAGCGTCGAGAACAGTTTCGACCGAACCGAATTGCTGGAGCTGATCTTGCGCGCGGATCCCCGCAGCGCCCACGTCGCCCGGGTACGCAAACGGCACACGCACTTCAGCGCCGGCGGCACCGAGCTGGAGCTGGCGCGGGACAGCCGGGCCGGGTTGGCCAAAACCCTCGAGGCCATCATCGTACTCAGCACGCGCGCGTCGATGAGTGGCCGCAAGAAACACCTGATCGCAACCCGGGCCAGCGCGGCGAAGTTCAGTCTGCTGAATAGAATGGGACTGGGCACTCAGCGAGTTGGAAGCGTCAGTTACAAGTCTGGCGAGCTCACAGTCAGCACGGAGCGGGTGTACGCGGGTAAAGTGATCGGGACTGAGCAGGTAACGCCGTCCGGCGACTTGCTCCGCAAAGCAGTGGCGCAACTATATCTGCGCGGCAGCTGGTTCCCCAATGCGCTAAAACAAACCCAACAGCGGTTGCAGCGTCGCGCCTTGTTGTTCGGATTGAAGCAGACGCCGGTGCTCCCCGGCGCCCACGCGCCACCAAGTCTTCCGTGCGCTGACTCTGCGCCTCCCCCGAATGTCGAGGATTGGATCCACCAGCGCTTGAGTGAGCTCGGGCTCAACCAAGCCGACGAGTTAACTTTGTTGAGCGAACCAGACTTGATCTGCGAAGACGTGGGCGCAGAAGTGCTCCCGACGCTCGAAACTGAGTATCCGCTGCAGATTGACCTGGGTGATTGCGTGTATGACGTGCAGTACGATCTGCCCAAACGGCAGGTGATCCTGAGCATCATTCGCGGCAAACGATCAGCGCCGCCACCACGCAACTATTTGCCGCGCTTTCCAGGGTTTAGGGTATTCGCCGAGGCTGGCGGCGGTCTGCACGCGCTCAAGCCGCGGGCATGACTCGAGCCGGAAGCGCAACAAGTGAACCACGCTGCGGGTGGCCTCGATCAGGGCTTTTCCCAGGCCACCAAGCTCTTCGAGCAGCACGGCATCCCTCTCCCTTCCCGGCTGAGCTCGCGGAAGGCGGGTTAACCGAGCGGGTGGACCAAGTTGACGCACCAACGTTGCACGCGGAACGCGACCAAATCTGGAACGGCATAGGTCGTCGCCGTGCGCAGCGACGGGTCACAAAGTGTCACGTCACAGACTCAATTTCGCGGCCTTGGAATCAACGCTGCAATATTCCTTATTCGAATAACTGATCCAAATTGCAGCGCGAAATAGCACGCTCAACCTGACCGGAGTTGGATTCGCGAGTGTGCTAGCTTGTGCGCACTGATGCCCTCGCCTAGGTCTTGTGCAGCAGCGTTCTGGCGCCGCGCTTCAATACTCCTGCTCGCCGGTTCGTCGGTAGCCGCCTGCTCATCCGAATCCCCGGATTCTCCCGCGGTTGGCGCTGGAGGCGGCAGTGGAGGCATGCCCGCGGCGGGCGGGGATCTCAGCGGCGGTGGCGGTGTGCCCAGTGGTGGACAGCCACCGACTGGCGGAGCGGCGCCGGGCGGCAGCGGCGGGGAAAACACCGGCGGCTCACCTCCCATGGGTGGAGCCGAAGACCCGGGCGGAGCTGGTGGCTCGGGCGGCACGGACGACAACACGGGTGGGATGCCCATGGGCGGAGGCGCCGGAGAAGGCGGTGACGGAGGTGACGCCGGCGGTGGCGCCGGACCAACGGGGCCGCAAGTTGATGCTTCCGATCCTCAACTCTACGAACTTCGGTTTCGCCCGCAGGAAGCGGACCCCGCCGCCAAACTGACGCTTGGGACCCAGCACGCGCGCCTCGACACGCGAGTGGAGAGCGTTGGCACGCTGGTGGTCTACCTGCACGGTGCCGGTGATTTTTCGAACTGCGGTGACGTGGCCTTGGCCAACCTCGTCGCCGGTTGGGGATTCCACTGGTTCGGGCCGTGTTTTTCAAGCAACTACGGCGTCGACAACTGCGGCAATGATATCGGTGGCTGTCGCTTGGAAGCGTTTGAGGGGGTCGACCACCATGCGTTCATCGACATCCCACGCCCAGACAGTATCGAGGAACGCGTCACCCGAGGCCTACAGTACCTGCAGGAGCAGAACCCCGAGGGGGACTGGCAATACTTCCTCGATGGTGACTTGCCCGCGTGGTCGAAGATCATCATCACGGGCCACTCCCACGGGGCTAGCTCGTCGGGCATGATTGGCATGCATCGCGACGTCGCCCGCGTGGTGATGCTCGCTGGCCCGTATGATCCAGGGCAGGCCTGGCTCAACGGCGAACCCGTCACCGCTAGGGAGAAGTTCTTCGGATTCACCCACAGCGGTGATGGGCAACACCAAGGCCACCTCGCAGCGTTTGAAGCGCTGGGGCTCCCCGGATCCCCGGTGCGTGTTGATTCCGAAAGTCCCCCCTACGGAGGCTCGCAACGGCTGTACAGCGATGCGTCCGTCGGCGACGCCCACGGCTCCGTCACCAGCGGCTCCGTGCAATCGTTCATTCCCGTTTGGCAATACCTGTACGGAGCCCAATAGTCCCATGGCTTACCCCTCCCGTAAGATTATTCTCTCGGTAGTCCTTGGTCTCAGCTCGCTCACCGCCTGTTCGAGTGAAGACCCCACCGCGAACCCATCCTTTCCCAATGGTGAGGGCGGGGCAGCGGTCGCGCCTCCCGGTGACGGAGGGGCAGGCGGCGCCGCGGGGGGGGCTGACCCAAATCTGGGCGGAGGTCCCCCCATGACTCCACCGATGGCGGGTGGCGATATCGGCGGCAAGGTGATCCACCGCCTGAGCAACGTCGAGTACGACAACACCACGCGAGACCTGTTGGGCATCGAACTGCATTTGGCCGAAGGCTTCGTGCATGAAGAAGCCGAAGGGTTCGACAACATCGCCGCGGCGCTGTCGATGAGCCCTCGTCAGGTCGAAGACTACTACAGTGCTGCCAAAGAACTCAGTGAGGCGGTGTTTGCTGACCCTGAGCTGCGGGCGAAGATCGTGACTTGCCCCCTGGATGCCGCAGACATGACCTGCGCTACCAGCGTCATCACCGACTTCGGCTTGCGCGCTTTCCGTCGCCCCATCGAGCAGTCGGAACTCGATCTGTTTGTGGGTACCTATCAAGAAGCAATAACCCTGGGCGAATCTCCTGACGGCGCCATGCGGCACGTGGTGCAGGTGATGCTCGCCACGCCGCAGTTCCTCTACCGCATGGAGTTCGATCCGGATCCTGCCGATGAGACGCCCCACGCCCTGAACGGCTACGAGCTGGCCAGCCGCTTGTCTTACGCGTTGTGGAGCAGCATGCCGGATGAAGCACTGTTCACTCAAGCCGCCAGCGGTGCCTTGCTTGACGAAGCCACGCTACGCTCCGAAGTGGACCGTATGTTGATGAACTCGCGTTCCGACATGTTGATCAAGAACTTCGCCGCTCAGTGGCTTGGCGGTAACCGCGTCACCAAACACGTGGCCAGCGTCAGGGTTTACCCAACCTGGACGCCCGAACTGGCAGCATCCATGCAGCGCGAGATGGAGCTGTACTTCGCGGACTTCCTCTACAACGACATTCCCTACTCGGAGTTCTTGACCCGAGATGTGAACTACATCGACGCGAACCTGGCAGAGCTCTACGGCATGGCTGCCCCTGCCGCAGACTTCGAGCCAATTTCCGACACGACCGATCAGCGGCAAGGTTTCATCGGCCTGGCGGGCTTCTTGGCTCACACCTCCCGCGAGACACGCAGCTCACCGATCATCCGCGGCAAGTGGATCTTGGACGCTCTGATGTGCATCCCGCTACAAGTGCCGGCTAACCTGGTGGTGGAACCGCTGCCAGAGCCTGCCGAAGGTGAAGAACCAACCAGCGTGCGCGAGTTGATCGCCGCACACCGCGCGTCCCCGGCCTGCTCCGGATGCCATGACATGATTGACCCAGTCGGTCTATCGCTCGAGCACTTCGATGGCATTGGCCGATACCGGACGGAATACGAGACGGGCTTGCCCATCGACGCCAAAGCCACACTGAGAACAGGCGCCGATGTGGACGGTTTGATCTCGCTGTCGCAAGCATTGGCGCAAGACGAAGGCTTCGTGCGCTGCGCCGCCAACAAGTTCAATACCTACGCCTTGGGGCGCGCGGATATCGATCTGAACTACCTGGCGCAAATCGTGAGCAACTGGACCGCCGGCGAGCCCACCTTGAGAAACCTCATCAAAGAATCTGTCGTGAGCGATACGTTCCGTTTCAGGAGAGCTGATACCAAATGAGCAAGCGCATCAACCGTAGACATGTCTTGCGCGGCGCAGGCGTCGCGCTGGCGTTGCCTTGGATGGAGTCGCTCGCCCCAAAGCAAGCGGGGGCCCAGTCGACAGACACCAAACGTTTCCTGAGTATCTACTTGCCCAATGGTGCTTCCACGCTGTGGTGGCAAACCACGGGCAGTGGCGCTGGTGACGCCTGGGGACTATCGCCCCTGCTGTCCCCGTTTGAGCCGGTGAAGGACAAGATGCTGCTCTTGCGTCAAGTCGGCAACTTCACTTGGCGCGAAGACCTGCTGACCATGAACCCGGGCTGGACAACCACGCGGGAGCGCAACGACTTTTGCGGCGTCTGCGCCATGCCGTCGGGGGCGTTCGTCGCTCCCTCGCATTCTCGGGATCCTTCTGCCCTGCTCAATTGCGTCGATGGAGATGCGTATCGCCGAGGTCGAGGGCAAGACGCCGCCAACAGCTCGTCAAACGCTGAGACCATTGACCAGCTGATCGCCCGCAGCGTGCCCCAAGAGACACCGCTGACCAGCATGCAGGTTGGGATCTTGAACGGTCCCGGTGACCTAGACCAACGCCACAGCGCTATGTCGCGCAACATGTCGTGGAGTCAAGAGGGTACGCCACTTGGCAAAGACATCGAACCCCAAGACGTGTTCGACAAATTGGTCGCCGCGGGGGCCGGCCAGGATGGCACCGATCCAGCTGTGATCGAACAGGCCGAACGCCGCCGCGCATTAGATTTGAGCGCCCTCGATGCTCTGTCCCAAAGCGCAACCCAATTGCAGCCCAAGCTTGGCCAAAGCGACAAGGAGCGGCTCGACCGCTTCCTGACTGGCGTGCGTGAGCTGGAGACCAAGACCACCAGCGTGCTGCAGGCGGACGCTGCTTGCGAAGTCACCCCACCGCCGGGCGATGTCTCCATGCCCGAAGTCCGCGCGACCGCCATGAATGACCTGATCATCATGGCACTCGAGTGCGATGTGACCCGCATCATGACGTACATGTTGGACAACAGCCGGTCGGACTTGGTGTATTCGTGGGTACCACGCCGCGACTGGGAAAATGGCGGGATGGAAGTCGGTGGCACCAGCACGGCCTACCACGAGTCGCAGCACCACACCGGCACCAGCCCGGACTTCGCGTCCATCACCCGTTGGCACATTGAAACCGTCGCAGATCTCGTTCAGAAGATGAACGCGATCGATGATGGCAATGGAACCATGCTGGACAACAGCATCGTGATGTTCTTGAGCGGGATGCACCACGGCGACCATGCCGCGTTCGACCTCCCGTTCACGATGTTCGGCGGTGGTGGCGGCATCCTTCGCCAGAACGAGATGGTCGAGTTTCCGGAAGCGATCGAAGACATTCGCCAACTGCGCGATTTCCACTACACAGTCGCCAACGCCTACTTCCAGCTCAACCTGGAGAGCTTCGGGGAAGACCGTCGCGGCCTACCGAACCAGTTGGTCTCGGAAATCTTGGTCTGAGCGACCAGCGATGCGAGTGCAGCACGTCCACTCGGCCTGCCTGATGGGCTTGCTGCTGCCGTTGATGCTGGGCGGCTGTAGCACCAATAGCGAACCTGACCCTGCGTTGGAGCAAACCAGTGGCGGCGCTGGCGGAAACGCCGTGTTGACGTTGGCCAGGGGGCGGCCATACTTGGCTCTCGGGAGAAGTCTCGGGGAAGCAGCCAGCGATGAAACGATCCGTGCCGAACGCAAAGAAACTCGACCAGTCCGGAAGCTCATCGGCAGCCGAAGAGTCGGACGAGTCAGCAGCGAGCGCTGATTCAGAGCTGGATGACTCGGAGCTGGATGACTCGGAGCTGAACGCGGTGAGCGGCGGCACCTTCAGACCCGAGATTGGTGACGAGGTGGTCGTAGGCTTTCAGGGCAGCAGCGCCCCACAACCCGGCCACCCAGACTTCGCCTGGGTCCCCACGTCCAACCTGCAGCGCGCAGACAAAAAGCGTTAGTTCCGCTCGCGATCGGTCAATTTCATGGTGAGAAACAGCTGCGTGCGGTTTCGATAGCTCCACACAAATGATACGCTGCCTCTCAGGCAGGGAGGGGCCATCATGAATCCACGAAGTCCTGAGTTCGTCGGGCTGTTAGTGCTCGGGCTCAGCATCAGCACCGCCTGTGATGGCGATGAGACGGAAACGGGCAAGACCCACCACGAAGCAGACGCTGCCGGACCCAAGGTGGAGGCGCATGGCGACAGCGGTCCAGAAAGCGAGACGGACGCTGGTAGCGGCAGCGCGCAAGCTCCGCGGCTGCAAGACTCCGGCATCGATCCGGGGTTGCCCGACTCCTCCCTCCCAGCAGACGCTCCTGACGCTGCTGGCGTCCATACCCGAGACGCATCAGTCGAGTCTGATACCGACTCTGGCGTGCTGGAGCCTGTGGATCCGGTCAACCCTGACCTGTGCAGCAATGTCAATGCCTGCGGCGGAGACGTGACGGGCACATGGAGCGTCACCTCTTCCTGCCTCGACCTATCCGGTGAGCTTAATCTGTACTTGACCAGTCTCGCGTGTGCCAGCGCACCCGCGACTGGCACGCTACGAACATCAGGGAGTCTCATCTTTCGTGAGGACGGCAGCTATTCCGACAACACGGTGACCGTTGGCTCAGTCAGGTTCGAACTCGCTGACGACTGTTTGTCCATCTCCGGCGTCGCAGTCGAATGCGACCGCATCACTCCCGTGTTTAAGGCCATCGGTTGGGAAAGCGGCCGCTGCCGACTCGACTTTCAAGACCGCTGTCAATGCGAGCTCAGCACGACTCAGGCTGGCGGCATGGGCATGATCTTGCCCTACGTTTCTAGCGATGGACAATACAGCACTACTGGCAGCGTGCTCACGGCTGACAACGCTGCCTATCAGTACTGTCGAGCAGGCGATACGTTGAGCATGACCCCGCGGATGAGCGCCTTGCATGGTACCGTTGAGCTCGGTCGTGATGGGGACCCCACCGGCGCAGGGGGAACTAGCGGCATGGGCGGCAGCAGCAGCGGCGGCGCAGGTGGAGTCATGGACGGCGCAGGTGGAGCCATGGGCGGCGCTATGTCCGGCGGTGCGGGCACCGGTGGAGCGGGAGGCAACGGGAGTCTTGGTTTAGCCCCGTGCGACATCTACGAGAACGCGGGTACCCCCTGCGCGGCCGCGCACAGCACCGTGCGTGCCTTGTTCTCGTCGTTTGATGGCTATCTGTATCAGGTCAAACGCGCGGACGGAATGACGCAGGACATCTCGGTATTAACTCCGGGCGGCTTCGCCGACTCTGCTGAGCAAGATACGTTCTGCAACGGTAGCAGCTGCACGATTTGGCGCGTGCATGATCAGACCGGCAACGGCAACTTCCTCGAAGCTCAAACCCCGGAAAGCAGCGTCGGCGGCTACATGGGCCAAACGGCGGCCGACGCTGAAGCAGAGCTGGTCAGCGTCGGAGGGCACGCGGTCTACTCGTTGTTCACGCGTCCCAAACAAGCCTACTGGAACAACGGTTCAAACACCGGCATGCCCCTTGGAGCGGAACCCCAGGGCATCTACATGGTCACCAGCGGCACTCACTTCAATGGTGGTTGCTGCTATGATTATGGCAACGGCCAGATTGACCGCAACTATCACGGCGGCCCCACCATAGATGCCGTGTACTTCGGCAATAACACCATCTGGGATACTGGCGCAGGCGACGGACCCTGGGTCATGGCGGACATGGAGGACGGCCTCATTTCATGGGGTCCCCGCGGCAAGAACCCCAATTCCCCCAGCCTTCCGTTCCCCTTCGTGACCGCGATGGAGAAGAACAACGGCACCACGCAGTTCGCCCTCAAAGGGGGTGACGCAACCCAAGCGACGTTGACAGTGATCTGGGATGGCTCACTCCCCTCCGGCAAGAGTCCCATGCAGAAAGAGGGCGCCGTGATCCTCGGCGCCAGCGGAGACTGCTGCTACAGCAACAACAACGCCAGCGAAGGCACCTTCTACGAAGGCGCCATCGTTGCGGGGTATCCGTCGGACGAGACGGACCAAGCTATCCAGCAGAACGTCGTGGAAGCCGGCTACGGGCAGTAGTTCCGCTTTGACGCTCAGTCATCAACGGCCACGAAAGACAGAAACCGGTGAGCGTTATGGTTGTAGCTCGGCGATGCAATCCGCGTTGTCCACGGCCACCCATTGGTCGCCCTGGCACTCCAGAGCGACGAAGGGCGTGGCGCCCCCGGAGATGAGGCAGGCGGGAGGATCCACGCCGGAGATGCACGGGCAGCCCACCACGCCGGTGCCCTGATCGTAGGCGACCTCCAGGTTTTGCACCGGGCTAAAACAGCTGCCCCCACATTCACCCGCGTGCGCGATGGCGTTGCTCCCTGCCAGGCAGCGATTAGCGTAGGTTTGCCCATCACAGGCGCAGACCGGCGCCAGATCCCCATCGCACGCAGCTTGCTCCACCACACAGGTGCCTGGCTGCCCGCAACTAGCGACGGCGCAGATGGATCCATCGCTGCAACCGACAGTCGGGTCGCAGCGCTCACCAAGGCCCGCATCCAAGTAAACCCAATCACAAACTTGGTCGATGCACTTGGGGGTCCGTTCGCGCTCGGGAGCATCGCACCCACCTTCGAGCGCGCACTCGGCATCCGTGGTTTGTTCATCACTCCACGCCTGATACACAGCCACCAAGCTTTCCAGACCAGCTGCGTTGACCGGCACCCCACACTGGTACTGGTTTTCGCTGAACACTCCCTCACAGCTCGTGTCGAACACGCACTGGCGTGCTTGACGAAGGGCCAATTCGAAATTGCTCTTGCCTGGGCAAGGTACATCACTTTCGCAGGGCCCGGTGTGGGCGACACCGTACGCCGGGAGGCACCCCTGTGAGAGTTGCGTGACGTTGTCGCAGCCGCAGTACAGGCCGGCATGCGTGTCACAGACAGGCGGCGGCGGCGGCAGACACATCTTGGGCTCGTCGCAGCGTACCTGCGCGCAAAACAGACCCTCGTCGCAGACGTTCCCGTTGCATTCGTCTTCGGAGGTCTCCTGGGGCGGGCAGGAGACGCCCGCACACGTCAGCGTTCCATCGTCACAAGTGCACTCGCTGCAGCCACCAACATCGGAAACGAACGTCGTGGTGCCGTGCTCATACATGCGCAGGTTGCCCTGGACTGAAATGGCGCAATCTTGCCCCGGAGATTGCGCCTGTTGCTCAGAACCTGCATCCTCGGGTCCCGCATTGTCGGGGGAAGTCTCGTTGTCGGAGGAAGTCTCGTTGTCGAGGGAACTCTCGCAACTGCTGGCTAGGCATTGTCCAGCCTCGCAGCGGCAGGAGCCCACAGCGCTGCAATCCTCGTCGTCAGAACACGGCTGCTGGCAGCGTTGATTGGCGCAGACGCCGCTCTCGCACTCGGAATCGGAGGCGCAGCGTTCGAGCCAGCTGGTGTTGCCGCCGTTCGTTCCCGCGGTGGAACCACCGCAAGCGACGGCCAAGCCAACAAACAACAGGGGGATCCATCGGGGCGCTTTCATGTCTGGTCATCCTCAGAATGGTTGGCGTGCTTGCCGGAGTCGCAACGTTCAATGCTGTCAGTGTTTTGCCCGAAGTAGAAGCAGACGTTGAAACGCTGATCATCTTCGATTGGGTGTGCATCGTTGTAGTCAGAAACCCGCTCCCACACGGCGCTGGCTTGTGTGCGCACCGCATTCAATAGTCCCAGGACCTCTTGTTTGTGTGGATGGTTTTCCGACAGTTCAAAACGCAATGTGGTGCCGCCGACGATCTGATTCGCATCGATGCCCTCGGAAGCGAGCCTCAGCTTGTTCGCAATGGCCGTCGCAACGGCCTGGTAGTGATCAAAGACGGCACTCTCCCAGCCTCTTTCCGCACCGACGGGGATTTGAAATCCCGCGGCACGGAGGCGCACTTCTGTTCCCGTTTGCATGCGGGTGACACGCCCATCATCAACCAAGGCTCGCACGGCTTGCTCCGCGCTCTCGGGTTCACAGTGCAGAAGCGGCGCCAGCTGAGAGAGCTCCAGATTCGGGTTGCGGTAAATAGCTCCCCAGGCCATGTCGGCCAGAGTCTGCTCGTCGCTGACCCGCGTGAGGCGTTGGCGCTCAGCCTCGCTGGTCACACCGTAGAGCGTGGTTGGGCCGCCGCCCGTTGCGTAGATCAAGCCGCTCGCGACTAGATCGCTCAGTACGCCGATGGTCTCGCGTTCGCCGTCGCGTCGAAAACGCTCGAGAACCGCCTCGCGAGTGGCCCCCCCCTGGGCACCAATGTACTCGAGCACCGCTTCGAACAGCGTTTTGCCTTGCGTCGTGTGGCTCGCCGCGAGGCGTTGGGTCTTTTTCTGGTAGCCGCGCAGCGCCAGGCCAAACATGTCCGCTACGACTTTGCGTCCCACGCCCTGCGCCTCGATCTCCCGCGACAGTGACAGGAACACCTGATCGGCGATATGCGCGAGGGGTGCTCGCACCCCAGCCGTGGTCGACAGCTGGGCGACCAGGACTGTTGTCTGTTGGACAATGCCGTCAATCAGTAGTTTCACATTCATGCGAGCCTCAGCACGGTAGTGACTATACACGCCCACCGCGGCTGGGCGAGGTGCCCGAGGGTTCACCTCATCCTACTAGGCATCCAGGGGGCGCCAGGTCCCGCAGGGGGCCGACAAGGCCTCGGTGACGCACAGGTTGCCAAGCAAACCTTCCTCAGTGCAAACTGGCGACATGGCACAACGCAAAGCTCGCCCCCAGCGCGACATCGAAAAGAACTACTCTCCGAAGCAGTTCGCAGCCAAGCTGCGACGCCTGGCTGACTGCATCGAGCAAGACAAGTACTTCCGACTCCAAGTCGCTGGCACTCGCGTGAACGTGCCCCCAAAGGCGAGCATCAGCATCGAGCATGAACGGGGTTCCTCGGAAGAGGAAATTGAGTTTCAGCTCAAGTGGTCGCTCGAGTGAAGCAGCATCTAGCTTGGGGGCGGGTATCTCGGTGAGCAGCACACGTTGCCGAATTGCGGTGGTGGGTGATCTGCACGGGGCCTGGACGGAATTCGATACTGAGTACTTCAACCGTTCCGATTACGAATTGCTCTTGCTCACTGGAGATCTCGGCTCAGGCCAAGATCTGAGGAGTGGTCAACGAATCGCACGCTGGTTGGCGCGACTTTCGCTACCGACGATCGTCATCCTCGGCAACAACGACGCTCTGGTAGCGCCGGAGTTGAAGGCCGAATTCGCCGTCAGACAGGGGATCGCTCGCGTGAGCCAAGCGGCGCGGTCGAGTCCGCACGCGGACGCGGACGCGGACGCGGACGCGGACGCCGCCCGAGAGTCGGACGAGTTTCGCATTCCGGAAGACAACGTGTTGTGCACGGCCTACAGCTTGGAGCGCCTGAAACTGGGAGATCACAAGCTGTCACTCATCACCGCTCGCCCCTACGCGATGGGGGGTAGTGAACTCTCATTTTCCGAGCAGCTCGCCCGCTTCGGTATTCAAAGCCTGGAAGACTCAACCCGACGTTTGACGGAGCTCGTTGATAGCGTCACGACACCCGATGTGCTCTTCCTGGCACACAACGGCCCGACCGGAATGGGCGCGAACGCCGATTCGCTGTGGGGAAGAGACTTTGCGGCGCCGGCCATGGACTGGGGAGACGCCGATCTGGCCCAAGCAATCCAACATGCCAAACAGCGGGGCCTCAGGGTGCAGGCCGTGATAGCCGGGCACATGCACCTGCAGACTCGGACCGGATCCCTGCGTCCGTGGCAACAGACGCACGACGGCACACTGTTTCTAAACCCCGCACGCGTACCCCGGATCTGGCGGCAAGAGCAGCACACAGTGCACCACCACGTGGAGCTGACTCTGGCGTCGACTCTCAGCGCCCGAGAAAAGCTTGTCCGACAGCCAGCCTGAGGGTCCCCAGCGCCGGCGCTGAGCCTGGCAGGACGGGGCTAGCTTCATACGGACTGCACGTGTCCCAAGAGCTCCGCCTGGCGCCGCTCCGAAATGCTCAACCACTTTGCCAGTTGGTCCAATAGCGCGGTTTCCGATGGCTTCAGCGCGTGATCGGCTGTCGCAGCGACAGCCGCGAGGGTGAACGCCGTTTCCGCCTCGTCGCGATCCAGTGCCAAGCTGTTGGCAACGTCTTCCAGGCGTTCCAGCCTGCCTTGGGCCTGCACCTGCTGCTTGAACGTCGCCAACATGACGCGAATTGCCGGACGCTTCAACGCGCCGCCAGACAAGGCTCTCGCGGCACCCAGGAATACCTCCTCTTCAACCTCGTCGACCTCGCAGTCCGCGACGATCATCAAATACATCGGCTCTAGCAGCGGTGAAACGCGCCGCATCATCGCCAACTCATCGCCGCTCAGGGATGGGCTCGCGGCCGGGCGCGCATGCCCCCACGACGAGGCTGGACCAAGCTCCAACAAGGCCTGTTTCAGCTGGCTCAACGAGCCTTGGTCGAGCAGCGACATTCCGACCTTTGTGAGCACTTTGCCAGCTAGAGTCAACCGCAAATCGGCCACCACTGCATTCTAGCCACTTCGCCCGCTTGTTGCCTCGGCGCGGCTTTGTACTACCCCTCAGCGTCGGGAGATGCTCTTCAAATTCTACATCTCGTATTTGCGCCCGCGATAAACGATCGTCCGGCCCCGGCTTCGAACCCCTCGCTGTTCGGGCGGGCCCTTTGCCACGCGGCGCAGTTGCTCGGGTCGCCAGGTGGGCGGCACCTCAGCTTCTGGCGTCGTCACGACGGGGATCTCTGCACTGGCGCGCGGATCATAGGCGGGCATGGCCATACCGGTGGAGGTCAGCGAGTGCGCCGAAGGATCACCGGACGCGGGCGCGGGGCTGCTTTCCAACTTGCGCACGGTGAGGCGGGTCGCCATGCGCAGCGCGGGGCCATTCACGGATGGCTCGGCCACAACACCCAGCGCCCCTCCGCGAATGGGCTTTAGAATCAACTTGTGCTCGGCGAAGCGCAGTACGCACTGAACCGCTGCTGGCCCAGCATCCTCGAGGCTGTCCACCAGGCTTGAAACCCGTGGCGCCACACTGCGCAGCTCCTCGAGATCAAAGAACTGCGGCATGCTGCTGGCCAATAGCTCTCCGTCGGCCGAAGCCACAAAGCTGCCGACGACGCCAGGCACATCATCCAGTTTCTTGAGGGCTAATTGCCAGTTCACAGCAACCCCGCTTTCCTGCGCAGGCTCTGCATGCTCTCTGGCGGTGCGCTGATCGCCACCAGACTCTGATCTTCATCCTCGTAAATCAGTGTCATATCGCCCTGCAATTCAAACTCGAGAGCTTGGGCCGGCCCTAGTCCCAACGCCTCACCCACCAGATTTCCCAGCCCAAACGCGTAGGCCGCGGTTTCGGTCAGACCGTCCACTTCACCACGAGAACTCAGCACTTCTCCGGACTTCGTGAGCCTCACGGCGCTACTCTTGACGCTGGTACTGTGGCTACTTTGCGGCTTCACCGAAGGACGTGGTGAGCGCGTGGTGTCCGGCGCAGGTGAGGCAGCACGAGTCATTCCCGGTGCTGGGGTAACTCCACTCTTCGCCTCGTCGGAGCGCTGTGCGGCGCGCAAGACCAGGGTCTCCCAACCGGTAGAAATCGTCGCGTTTGAAGGCCAAGCACGACGTGACGGCTCAAACACGCCCGTTTCCGCCGCGAACATCCTGAATAACGCCTCCTCTCCCACCAGCTCATCAAACTCCGCATGAACGATCTGGCCCGAGTGGAAGTACAAGTAACCTTCCCCTTCGCTGGAGCTCACCTTGAAGGCGGCCCGCTGTCGCCCCAGACAGTTCAACTGGATCAGATCTGCGAGACTAGCCCCGTTCACCTGAGCGTGGAAACCGCTCGGTCTGCCCTCATCCTCTACCATGTTAATCAGCCTTCCCATGGTCACCAACTCTCCACTGCTCCAACCATCGTTGGCTCCAGCCCCTCTTCTTCCAAAACATCCGGCGGATAGGCTTCCGCGTCGTGTTCACTCAGATCCAGTCCCTCGAGTTCCGCGTGCTCGGAGACCCGCAGACCGACGCCAGCCCGAATCACCCGAAACAACAACTGAGCAGAAAGAAACGTCCAAAGAAAACACGCCAACACGCCAAGGAGCTGCACTGACAGCTGCGCCCCACTGAACCCCTCTCGCTGGAACAACGCGACAGCGATGGTGCCCCACGCACCGCAAACGCCGTGCACGCTGATAGCCCCTACCGGATCGTCCACCTTCAGACGTTCGAAAGCCAGCACCGAGCCAACCACCAATCCGCCAGCAATGAACCCGATCAGTACGGCGGCCCCCGGAGCAACGAAGGCGCAGCCAGCCGTGATCCCCACTAACCCCGCTAGTGCCCCATTGATACAGATCCCGACGTCTGGTTTGCCATTCAACCGCCAGCTGGTCATCATCGCGCCGACGGCGCCGGAGCTGGCTGCGAGATTAGTGTTGAGGGCGATCAATGCGAAGCTCTTGCCTTCGCCGGTTACCCCCAGCGTGCTGCCAGCATTGAATCCGAACCATCCCATCCAAAGGATGAAGCCGCCTAAGGTGGCCAGCGCCATCGAATGGCCAAGAATAGGCCTCGGCCTGCCCATCTCATCGAACTTGCCCAGGCGCGGACCGATCACCATGGCGCCAGCAAGAGCAGCCCAGCCGCCAACGCTATGCACAACGGTCGAACCGGCGAAATCACGGAAGGGGGGCAGCCCCCAACTAGCCAAGAGGCCCCCACCACCAGCAAGCCAACCGTTTTCATTCCACACCCACCCACCGAACACGGGATAGATGACAGCAGTGATCGCGACACTGGCGATCAAGTATGCCGAAAACTTGGTGCGTTCAGCCATAGCCCCCGACACGATAGTGGCTGCGGTAGCGCAGAATACCGTCTGAAACAGGACGAACGCGTACTTGGACATGTCGTCATCGATGCCGGACAGCAGGAACCCGGTGGTGCCTAGCCAGCCGCTGCTCGCTCCAAACATCAGCGCAAAACCCACCGCCCAAAACATCAGGGAGCCTACGGAGTAGTCCAACAGGTTCTTCATCATGATGTTGACGACGTTCTTGGCTCGGGTGAAGCCTGCTTCGAGCATGGCGAAGCCCGCTTGCATCCAGAAGACCAACACTGCCGCCAGAACGACCCAGAGCAGGTTCACGGCGTAGTCGCCGGCACCGCCCATTGGAGTCGCTTCAATATCCGCAGCCGTCGGGCTGAACGCAATCACGTGAGGTATCACGACGCGCAGTGTCAATGAGCTGGCGTTTCAAGCTGCTTTCCAAGCACTGCCAACTCCGTTTCAAATTCGCGTCAAGATCGCGCCACATAGCCGCTGCGGTCATACTGGCGTAGCCCGGCGTGCCCCCGCTTCGATAGCTGGGTCTCTAACGATCGATCCGCCAGAGACGAAGCAGCGGCGTGGTTTCGACTTGGAGCTCGGAACCGAGATCGTCCACCCCTACCTCGAAGTAATACAGCGCGCCCGAGTCTGTCTTCGCCAACAAATGAGTTTCATCGATGCCCCAGCTCCCGGTGGAGCCGGCACTCCCGAGGATCTTTTGGGCATTCTTCAACTGCGCGGGGGTTGGTAGTCGGCTCGAGGTATCCGCAGGAACTGGCCTGTTCAGCGCATTCGCCGTGGCCTGAACATCAGCGGCTGTCATCAATAGCTGATGCGACTTCGGACCGCGCAGCTGAGCCAGGAGCGGATCGAACATGGCTGCGATCTCTGGCTTGCGGGTTGTCGCACCCAATGAACTCGAACGCTGGATGGACTGAACCTTGAGTTTTCCGTCAAACAGCGCCAACTCCAGCTTGACCGCCTGGCTTGAGCCATCGGGCACGTAAGCCACGTGCAGCGTGCTCGCGAATACCGACAGCGGCAGCTCAGGGAGGTCAGGGACTCGCATCAGCCGCTTCGCTGGATTCAAAGGCTCGTAGGGCAAAAATCCCAGCGGTAGCGGCTCAGCCCTGCCCGCGGCATCCAGGGACGCGACTATCCACTCGACCCAGGGTGTCACACTGGTGGAGGGCAACGCACTGGACAATGACCAGGAGGAATATCTCTGACAATACGGCTCCGGTCCGGTGACGTAGAACCGATCTCGGCCGCTGCCTGGACGCTCGGGCTGGCTCGAATACACAACCACCGCGTCGGGCGTGTGCTCGACCAAGAAGCTCGCTTTCACTCGCAGTAACTCGGACAGCGTGTCGGGCAGTCCCTCTGGCGGCAAAAGCTGGCTGGTTAGCCCGTCGTGAATGATCGGCCAGCGCTGGCGAAGCGGATCGTCGGACGGAAGCGGACCAGTCCATTGGGCTGGGCCATCCTTTCGGATATCTCGCAGCAAGCTTTCACCGAACGCCAGCGCGGATTGACTCGACTCGGCGTCGTAGTTGTAATCCCGCGGCGGGATCGCGTCCCCCAACCGCAGTTCGATCGCGCGTGCGCCGGTGCGGGTCAATAACCAGTTCACTTTGACTTTTCGCGAACTCCCCGCGCTGAGCGCTTCGACCTCGAGCACTGCAGCGATGGGCGGCGCCGGTTTCAGCTGTTCAAACACTGGTTGCCAAAGTCTTTGCACCAGCGGCGTCAGAGGGGTGTCCACCAGGCCCGTGGGCTGCGGAACGGCGGGGACCGAGGACTCTGCCCCCGTAGGCTTCTCAATCGGTCCTACAACAACAGCCATCGGCTCAGTGTCGCTAGTGCCCAGCTGGTGAACACTTTTCCCAGCATGCTGACGCCCGGCACAACTCAGCGAAATCCCGACCAGAATGCAACACCACGCCATCGATGCACGCATACTCCCGATTGTAGAGTCCTGAGGTGCTCAGCTGGGCGCGAAATATTGACTCAAACCGACGAATTTCATCGCTATCAGGCCGACGACGCGGGTCTGGGTGGGGGCCGTTACCCAAAGCGATGAGGGTCACGGGGATGCTGGTGAAAAAAAGTTCGACCAAGCCAGCACGTGAGATCCGCAGTTACCTAGGACATCGCTTCGCCCATTCGACCCGTTCAAGTCAGTGAGGATGTCTACGAGCTCCGCCAGCAGCTTAACCTTAAGCTGAATTCCGACCCGAGTCTCAGCACTTACCCAGCTCCGAAGCGATCTCGATTTCGTGTCGCGCATGTTCCAACTCTTCGGCGTTCACATTTCTGATATCTTGCGCCCGTGATGATGATTGTGAATACCAAGAGTCTGGCCTTTCTTATTTTGTGTTCTTGTTTGGCGGCGTGCAGTAGTTCCACCGGAAGCCGCAACACAGATGAAGATGCTGGCACTTCAGACGGCGGCGCGTTTGACGAAAATAACGGCAACCGCGGTGTCGACGATGACGATACTGACCAGGGCGACGCGGGTGTAGATGGAGGAACCGGCAACGGGAACGGTCCCGGGGGCGACGGCAGCAACCGGCCACCAGAAGTCGTCGACGTCGAGCGCACCACGGACGAAGACACTCCCATCACAGAAGAGCTTCAGGGCTTCGATCCAGACGATGACGAACTGAGCTACGAGATCACCCGCGAACCGGATCACGGAACCCTCACCATCAATGGCAATGAGGTGACGTACACCCCGGACGAGGACTTCAACGGAGAGGACTCGTTTGACTTCGCCGCGAGCGATGGTCAGGAATCCGCTGAAGGCACGGTGACAATCATCGTCAACCCGGTCAATGATCCGCCAGTCGTGGACGACCTAGCCTTCACTATCGATGAAGGCGAAATTCTCAACCCAGCCGAGAGCCTGGTTGAGGCAGCCATGGACCCTGACGGCGACGGGCTGTCCGTCGTGCCAGTGGCGGTGGAGCGGCCAACTCAAGGTACGTTGGGGATCGAGCCTGACGGCACCTTCACTTATCAGCACACGGGCGAGTCCGAGTCCACGGACAGCTTCGTGTTCGAGGTGTGCGACGACTCGGGTTTGTGCGCGGAAGGCAGCGTCGAGATAACCATCAACTTGGTGGACGACCCACCCGTGGTCGAGCCAGACAACTACGCCGTGCAGCTCGGGGGCACGCTAAACGTGGCCGTTCCGGGGGTCCTCAACAACGACTATGACCCGGAAGGCGCCCCCCTGATCGTCGAGACCACCCCGATCGCCGCACCCAGCAACGGTTCACTGACGTTGAACGCGAACGGCAGCTTCAGCTACACGCACACGAACACCTCCGTACTGTCAGATCAGTTTGAGTATCGAGCCTGTGACCCCGAAAATCAGTGCGGCACGGCGCTCGTAACCATCAGCATCCAGGATCCAACAACGCCACCCGTTGCGCGCAACGATCGGTACAGCGTCGCGGAAGGCGACACCTTCGCCTCAGCGCCGCTTTCCGTGATGGACAATGACACCAACCCGGGAGGACTTGCCGTCGTCATCACGACCCCAGTTTCATCTCCGTCTCACGGTACGTTGTCCCTCAGCGCGAACGGTACGTTCATTTACGCCCACGACGGCACCGAATCACGCACGGATTCGTTCGTCTACAGACTGTGTGACCCGGCGCAGCAATGTTCGAGCGCTTCAGTCACGCTGGACATCGAGTTGCAGAACGAGGATCCGATCGCCGAGGACGACGAGTACACCCTCGAAGAGGGGGCAACCCTAGAGGCTAGTAGCGTCTTGGCCAACGACGAAGACCCCGATGGTCAGACTCTGCAGAGCACCCTGCTGACCCCGCCAAGCCATGGCAGCCTAGTCTTGCGACTGGACGGGACATTCACCTATCAGCACGATGACACGGAAACACCAACCGACTCGTTCACTTACGAAGCGTGTGACAATCTGGGCGCTTGTGACAGCGCGACTGTCACGTTGGGGATCGACCTGATCGACGAGTCACCGATCGCAGTGAATGACAGCTACGCCGTGGTGGAGGGCACCGCGCTCAATGCCACGTCTCGCCCACTCACGGCGAATGACATCGAGCCCGACGGAGAACAGCTGATTGTCACTACCACGCCAGTGACCCCGCCCGCCACGGGAAGTCTGACGCTCAACGCCGACGGCACGTTCACATACCAGCACACGGGCCTGGAGATGACGGACGCAACATTTCGCTACGAGGTCTGCGACCCGAACGGAAACTGCGACGAAGCTGATGTGACTATCTCAGCTGTGCCCTCTAACGACCCGCCGCAAGCAGCTGATGACGAATACAGCATCGAAGAGGGCGGCACGCTGGTAGTCGCCGCCGCGGGGGTGCTTCTGAACGATACGGACCCGGACAGCGCGACCCTGCTGCTCACCCAAATCATCGACATGCCGAGCAACGGCACGGTCGACGCGTTCGCGGAAGACGGTTCGTTCACCTACACCCACGACGATTCGGACACGACATCAGACAGCTTTACCTACCAAGTCTGTGACCTGTTGGACGCGTGCGACACGGGAACAGTGAATCTGACGATCACCCCCGTAGGCGACGCGGTCGCTGATGGCTTTGCCATTCTGGGCAACACGGAACGCGCTGGCAGCGTGACGGCCAACGACAGCTTTGCTGGTGGGGCTCCGGTCGCGGCGTGCCCGTGCAATCAAGCTCAAGATGGGTACTTGTTCGATCTACAAGCAGATGGTAGCTACACCTTCCTGCCGCCGGTCGGAGACCGCAGCGGCTCGCACACGGTGCGCTATCAACTCAAGACCGATGCGGCGGAAGTTTGCGGCTGCCCAGATCCAGCCTCGACGTTGGACAAGGTGGGTGAAGTCACTTTCACCATCAGCCAAGAGATGGTTTGGTTCGTGGATCCCGATGCCTCTCCGAATGACTCCGATGGACGCGACGCGACCCAAGGCGTCTCTTATGGTTTCAGCGACGTATCCTCCCTCATCAATGGCGTCACCGCCCAAGCGGGCGATCTGATCGCGGTGTACGGCCGCGGCAACGCTTGCCCCGGAACTCCGCTCGACTCGGCGGGTATTGAGCTGCCTTCGGGTGTATCCATGATCGGCGAGGCTCTGAACATCGATCAGCTGTACGCTGATCTACCGCTGGTATACGGCGCCCCTGAGTACTCCTACTTCGACTTTGGAGGCACCGTTCCCACTCCGATCACTGGTACCGTCAACGCGGTTCGTCTAACCAGCAACAATCTCCTTGCTGGTTTTGATATCTGCGATACCGGCAGCGACGCCATCACCGGTACGTTCGGCGTTGACTCAGGACAGCGCACGGTGATCGACACGGTCGATATCGACAACGGACCGGGTGATCCAGATACAGCGGGCGGCATCCTGCTCCAGCCAGTGACCCCACAGGGGGTCATCACGCCGGGCGTCAGTTCAACTGGTTTCCAAGCGCTTGGAGTTGCGGCTCCCGCAGATGCTGAACTGACGATTCGCGACACGAGTGTCGATACGGAAGATGGCCCGGCCGTGGTCGTGGTCGGCGGCCCCGTGAAGCTGAATATCGAGGAAGATCAACTCCCCGTCACTCTGGACGCCAACGAAGGCCCGGCCTTGGCCGTCATTTCACGCGTTCGCTCCGAGCAGGAGGCTATCGGGCGAGTTGTCGACGGCGTGGTCGCTCAGGGCGTCGTGGGTATTCCAACCTCCGGACTCATCCAACACCTGGCTGGCGAGGATCTCGTGGGCGCTCAAGGCTCACCGATCACAACGTGGCCAGCTAGAGCCGGCAACAATGCCACCAGCAGCGGCATCTTTGCTCCAACAGTCGCGCTGAACGCGATCGGCGGAAAGCCAGCCGCACGCTTTGACGGGGTGTTGAGCGGCCCCGCTGACTATACCGCCGGTGAGGGCGACTACATGGATCTTGGCGACGGCTTCGACGACTTCAGCAACGGCTTGACTGCATTCGTCGTCGCCAGAGCGTCGAGCATCCCCCCGGAAAGTCGACGCATCTTTGCCCTCGGCAATCTGCAGTCCGATCCGATCTCATTGGGTACCGGCAACGACCTGCCAAGCCTGGTGTACTTCACGCAGAGTGAGTCTGGGGTGACCAGCTCGTTCAACAGCAGTTCGGTCGTGAAGCCAACTGAGGCGGCGGTATTTGCGGTGTCGCACGGAGGCGGAATGCCCAACGAACAGGTACTGGCCACGATTACCAAGAATGGCTCTCCCGTCGGCACCGGTGACGTCTACGTCCCCGAAGTGATCAACCGAGCCGCCAATTTGCTGGGAACCAGTTGGTACAACGAGCCCTTCGCAGGAGACATCGCGGAATTCATCATCTACGACAGGCAGCTAAGCAGCGCGGAAATGAATGATGTCGAGGCGTATCTACAAGGCAAATACCTCGGCGGGGACATTGAGCTGAACGCGCAAATCACTTCAGTCAGCGCGGACTACTTCGTTCCCCAAATCGATGTGGCCCAAGTCGCGCAGCAACGCTCCTTCGAGGGCGGTGTGCTGCTGTCGGGCACCTCTGGATCCTTGTCTGTCTCGCAGTCGAGTTCTTTTTCGAACACCGCCATCCCGGCCATCCAAATCACCAATTGCACAGCGTGCAACGACATCCGCTTTGCCGGCTCGATCAACGTGAACAACACGGCCACAGCTCAGGGGGCTATCGATATCGCCAATAGCACCGGCCGATTCGTTTTCGAAGGTGGCGATGGCGACGTCGTCGGTTCGAGCGTAGGTGTGTATCTGAACAACACCCAAAATGTGGAGCTCTCTGCACTCAACATTGCAGGAGGGAACTATGGCATCACAGGACGCCGGGTTCACAACTTGGCAGTCAAGAGCGTCAATGTGGATAGCTCGAACATAGAAGGCCTATCATTCCCGCCAGGCAATCAGAAGATTGTCCCAGACAGAGAGATCACCGGTTTGCTCTCGATCGCCGACTCGACTTTCACCGGATCGGGCAACCGTAACGTGAGCATTGAAAACGCAACGGGGGTGCTCCAGGTCGATATCCAGAATACCGGCATCACCGGTTGCAAGCTGGACGGCTTGTTCGTGAGTGTTTCCGGCGACGCAACCACCAGCCTAGATATGCAGGGCAGCTCAGTCAATGCCAACGGTCGATACGGCTGGGTATCGAGCGTGAACAGCGAGACCGCAGCGCTTGAAATTGTCGCAGGCCCGGATCCGGTCTTCCCGTTCGCTCCGGGAGCGATCACCCCGCCCACTAGCCCAAACACTTTCCAGGGCAACGGCGACCACGGCCTGATCGCAGTCGCCGAAGAGGGTTCGCTGGACCTGGCGTTGGTCGCGAACGTTTTCGTCGACAACGGCCTGAGCGCCATCTATCTGGCGAACGTAGCCGCGGTCCCTGGGTCAGGACTCAACGGATTCGTGCAGAGCAACGACATCCTCGGGTTCGGCGCCACCAACGGAGAAGACCTCCCAAGCAACGGTATCTTCATCGAAGACTATTCGCCCGAGAGCACCACCTTGGACATCTCCGGCAATCGCTTCGCGGTCGATCCTTCCCTGCAGTCTAACTCCGCCCCGAATATCCAGGTGGATCTGTACGCGGGGCTTTCGGAAGAATTGCACGCGCACCTCACTCACAACACGTTCACCAACGTCAACGAAGGCCGAAGCGTGGACATCTATGACTGGGGCATCGGGCCCTTCCAAACCGAGCAGGCTCCGGGTCCTTGCCTGCTGGTCACCGACAACGCATTCGCCACCACCACCGAGGCGAGTCGTTTCGTTTCACAGACCTCGGGTGAGCTTCTGGTCGAAGATCCGGCAGGCAACGCCATGACGGTCGAAGAGGTGCTAGAAGCTCAAAACACTGACCTGACGGAGTCGACCATCTACGTCGTGTACAGCTCGTCGCCGGTCCCTGAAGGCACGTGCGATGACCCGCAGTACTTCCTGAGCCCCTAGGAGTGCCGCAGCCAGAAGCTGCTCCCCAGCGCCCCGCGAGCCACCGCTACGTGTCCATGTGTTCCGGTGCCGCGGGGGTTGGTTGCACCGGAGACTTCAGGCACCCGCGCAGGGTTCCGACAAGGCTCTCCGTCCGATCCGGCGGCCCTGGACAAACTGAAAGAGCGGCGTCCCCAGGTGGGGCCGCCGCTCGCTTTTCTGGAACGGGGAGTGAAGAAAGCTCTCAGGCCTTCATGTCGTCAAACTCACCAGAGCCGATTGACGGCGTTTGACCAGCGTTGCGCGTGGCTGCTGCCATGATGGTGTTCAACACCTTGGCGTTCTGCACTCCGCCACCATCAATGAACTGTCCCTGCTTCAGGTACCCACCACCGCTACCCCAGATGATCATGGGGACGCCACGTGTTGAGTGCGAGGGGCCATCCGAGATGGTGTTGGTCCAGATCAACTGGGCCACGTCCTCAAGCCCGTGAGCTTTGAAGGCATCGAAGCCTGCCGCCAACGTCTCCATGTGCAGGATATCGATCTCGTGATGGGCCTGCTCCGCAGTCGAGTTGTTGCCAACGGCCGAATCGGACTGAATGCGGTGGCTCAGCTGGTGGAAAGTCCAACCCAGCCCGGAGTTCGAAGGCACATCATACTTGGTGCCATCCGTGCCATCACCCCATTGCAAGGTGCCTACGCGGGTGTAGTTGCAGCCAAACGCCACGGCCATCACCTGCAGGTGGAGCCGCACGTAGTCCAACATCCGGTCACCCTGGAAGCGGAATCCAGAAGCCAGCGCCTCGTATTCGTCCATCGGCAAGCCCGCGTCAGAGCAAGCTGCACCGACTGGCATGTCATCACCCATGCCACCCATCGTGACCTCAATGTCGCGAATGGCCTGGAAGTGCTGATCTAGCCGTGACCTGTCGTTCAAACTCAACGCTGGTGAATTCATCAGGCTCTGCAGTTGAGTGCGAACCAAATCGTTGACGCTCTTGCGCTTGTTCGCCAGCTCCTCGGCAATTGGGTCCATGGTGGGCGTTGCCGGACCCGTCGGGGTGGGCTCCTGAGGAGCATCTTGGGCCAGGCCCACGACCTTTGAGTACAGAATGTACGGGTTGACGTCTGCGGGCCTGACTTGACCAGCTCCGCCGCCTTTGAAGGAGATGCGCTCAGCAATGTAGCCCTTCGCACCTGAGTACAGAGCGACGGGATCGGGATCGCCCAGTGCCTCGGCGATCAGGGTATCCGCGGAGGGACCGGCAGAATACGCCGTGTTGCCTGTGGACCCAGGCGCCAGACCCGTCAGGGTTTGCACATTGCCCTCGGCGTGACCGCAGCTTCGCGGGCCCGGGTTCGGATAATCGATGCCCTTGATGAACAACATGTTTTCCGCGTGGGAGGCCAGAGCTGAAGTAGCCAGGTCGTTGCCACCAGTGAGGGCATCGGCGGTCAGCGCTCCTCCTTGGGAGGGGAAGAACTTGTCGCGCACAACGCCACATTGGCCAGCCACGAAGAACGTGAAGACAGGCTGATTGTCCTGCGCCCACGCCGACCGGCTCGGCAGGCCCTCCAGGAAGGGCAACCCGATCGCGACGGAGCCGGCCCCTTTTAGGAACGAACGTCTGTTAAAAGCCTTGTGGTTCACTGCACACCTCCAACGCGGGTCCTGAACGCGTCTGTTTTGATCAAGTCCAGAATCAACTGTTTCACTGACCCGTTGCTCGAGAGACTGGTTGCTGCGAGGCCCTTCAGCATCGAGTAGTCAGACTCGACGATGTCCCGCTGCAAACCGAAACTAGCGATTTTCTTAGCGTAGCAAAGATGGGTTTGTTCGTCTTGAGCCAGCACCTGCATCAGCTCTGATGCGTTGGTGTAGGTCTTGACACCATCGACGAACTCGTAGGAGCCGCTGGCGTCAATCACGAGGTCCTGATCGCCGTTGCGCTCCGTTTCACGGTACTGGCCCATGCCGTCGAAGTTCTCAAAGGCAAAGCCCAGCGGGTTGATCATCTCGTTGTGGCACTCCGCGCCGCAGCCCTTGGTGTGCTTATCCACACGCTGACGGTTGGTCTCGCCAGGCAGGGCCGCTGGTAGTGGCGGCACCACTGCGGCCGGCGGCCCCAGGGTGGAGCACAGCACATCCAGACTCACGTTGACGCCGCGGTGGATGGGGTCTGGATCCTCGTTGTGAGCGTAGAGCATCAGGAATGGCAGCTGCATGAAGTAGCCCACACGCCCAGAGCCCAGCTCGCGTTCTTCCATTCCGTTGGTCGGGGCGGCGGCAGGCCCATCGTAGAACCCAGCCATCTGCGGGCCAACGAACCCTGACGTGGACAAGAAGACGTCCTTCACGCCGAGACCTTCCGCGAAGATCTTGTCGAAGAACAGCCGGGAGCTCTCTGCGAGCTCTTCGTTAATCTCTTCGCTATACTCTGGCACTCCCAGCTTGCTGAGCTCGCTGAAGCGACCGAGGCGCAAAAACTCGCGGTGGAACTGCTCCATCACACCGCGGGCAGCCGGCTCGTCCAACATGGTCTGGGCCAGGGCCATGGCGCCCTCGGGGGTGTCAAACTGGCCAGGGCCAGCAGCCAAATCCAACAAGTCATCGTCGGGGCTGGTGTTGCGCAGCCAGAGCGACAGCTTCGCGGCCATCTCATAACCGTTGAGCGGCGCGCCCGCTTCGCCCAATTCAGTGCGGTAGATGAAGTACGGCGACTGCAGCATCGCCTCCAAGACGACAGCTGCCCCTTTCGCGAACTCACTCTGATTGCCCGACATCGACGCACCCAGGTCGAACATCTGCTGGTAGGAAGCTGTTTCATCCGGAGTCAGCGGCCTGCGGTAGGCGCGACGTCCAACCGCCGCGATGAAGCCCGCGGCATCGGTGCCAGGGTACAATCGGCTGAGGGCACCGGGGTCAGAGGTGACCTCCTCGGCGAGAGACTCGGCGGCATTCTGGTAGTCCGACCAGCCACGACTGTCGACAGCGAGGACTAGCTCGTTGTTCGTGAAGTCCGTCGTGCCGGACACCTGCCCCTGAAACGACTCAGCGTTCGTCGGGGGAGTGGGCAAAGCGAGAATATTCTGGACGCTGTTGGTCCACTGCTCGTTGGTCAGCCGAACCACCCGGTAGTTCATGGGGGAGCCAGCCAGGTTGAAGCGTCCGGTGACCTCTGGAGGAACCGGGTCCGCGATTTGGTCCGGCGCGCCCGCGGCACCCGGCGGCAGCCCGTTACCCGGCGGCACCACCGCATTCGGGTCCACATGTCCTTCAGGCGCCGGGCTCTCGATGGACCCGGAACAGGCTGAAAGCGCCGCTACCAACGCTAGTCCGCCAAACCTGTAAAATTGTTGCATCATCGGGTGAAGCCTTCCTTGCTCGTCGATGGGTGTACGTCCTTCCATGTTGCTCTTCGCGCCTAGGGATCGCTTACAAAATCGACGCGTGAGAATGATTGCTCGGAGGTCGAGCTTTTCCCTGTCAGCGGATCCTGCGAACCGTAGTTCAGCCCGGCTGGGTGGAGAATTCCAGCAACACTCTGAAATAGCGATCCAAAGTGGACCTCCCCCCTGCTCAGGTGGGTGTCGGTATCAGGCTTCATGAGATGGACGGCGGCAGGCTCAATAGGGCCACTAGGTGACGAAACCAGCAGCGTCAGCTTACGCACCTAGTAGTCGCTCAACCTAGTCAATTTGGTCAACCCGAAGGGGGAAAGCCGCAACAGCTAGTCTCGGTACGACCTCATGACCTTTCAGTCTTGCAATACCGGTGAGCGCTAAGTGTTTCAGCCCTGAAAATAGAGGCCCAAAACGTCGCGCAAACTATTCGCGGGACTCGCGTGAGACCCGTGAGACGCGCCGACGAAAACATAAACAGCCGCAAACCAGGCCCAACACCAAGACAGGACTTGCGCTCAAGGAGTCATCCAGCGCCAACCCACATCCTCGGCCGTCCGGCTCGTCCACAGAGGTCCAGCTCGGGGGAGCCAGACCGCGCGCCTGGTAGGCAACGCTGACGCGTTCCTTCAACCAGTCTTCCCACAGATTCACGTCACCGTAGATCGTGAAACTGCAGTCGCTGGGTCCGCGCGAGGCGACGCCGAGCAGGTGTCCCTCGGAATCCAGTGCGGGGCCTCCCGAATCGCTGGGACAGACCCCTGTTTGGCGGCTCACCCACTCCATCGGTCCCAGGCGCGCCTCGTCAAGGGGCGAGCAGGCGCCAGACACGCAATCGACTTCGACGGCGGGATTCTCCCGCAGCGTCCCACTGACGACCGGATTGCCAAGTTCGTCCTTGCCGAATCCCTGGGCTCGGAGGGCCTCCCCGGGCACGGCTGGGGTGCCAAGGCGCGGAGTCACGGGGTCCACCAGCTCAGCCGGCACCGCTCCGTCCAAGGACAGTAGCGCGACGTCGAAACCGCACGCCTCGTCCGAATCGGGGATGCTCACCTGGGTAACGCCGAAACTCACGTCGGAGTCTGAGTAGTCCGCGGCAGGAGCCACGGACACTCGATACTGGGTAAGCTGGGCGTCCTGGGCAAAGCGCGTAGCGCCACAAACGATGCCCCGCAGTTCATCTAGCTCGATCAACTCGTGCACGCAGTGACGAGCTGTGAGCACCAAATCAGGCGCGACCAGAACCCCACTGCAGTAGGTGGTGTACACCCCTTCAACTTGGCGCCCAATGGCGATCGTTCCGGACGGCGTCGTGAGCTCGGTCCCGCCGACCAACGCCTGACTCACACTTCGAACTTCGTCTTCCACGATAGACTCGCCCCCAGGGGCTGCGCGGCTTCGCTTCAAACGAGCCGCGCAGCACTCAGTGTTTGGCGTCAGTCCCAGGAAGGAATGCCAGTCCCTCGCACTCCACTGCCGTCGTATACCCAGAAGGCATAGTCGAAACCCTTATTGTCGGCATTGCGCACGCGCATTTGCGCTTGATGTTGAGCCGGGAACAAGCCCCCGTAGTCACGGTAGTTGTAGGTGATTTGACGCACGGTATCTTCTTGCACCGTGATCGAGCTCACGTTGCGCCAGGAGCCGTTCTTATAGTACTTGAGAGAGGCGTCGACGTTCCCGTTGAAAGCCCGCACTATCACGCCAGCTTGTTTAACCCTGTTTGGAGTCGTGCGGGTGGCGTCTCCAGTGCGATGCAGTCGGCAGTACTGCGTGTAGTAGCCACAATAGAGATCCTCGAATTTCTGCGCCTCAGCTGCTGAGTGATAGGGCGTGATGGCCCCCGCATACTCGGCTTCTTGTTGCACCATCTCTGGAGCTTCGCCTTGTTCCTGAATGACGGGCTCGCGATTTTCGGCCAAGAGCAGCTCCTCCGGAGCGCTATCGCCCGTCACTCGCTCAAATAGCTCGCTGGCGCTCATGTCTGATCCGCGGAAGTCCGCCAGGGGATCGGGCGATCCGAACTTGGACTCGCTGCTGATGATGATCACTCCAGGTTCGGCCTCGTAGAATTCAACGACCGAACCATCTTCGGCCTTGGCCTCAGCCAGCAGGGTCAGCTCGACGTCGACCTCAGCTTCCTCCTGGTCCGCACCTTCGTTGACATCAGTCGCGGCGACGTCATCGGTCGCGTTGGGGTCGCCGTCGATGTCCTGCATATCACCTTCAGCCGCGCCGCAACCAAACAAAGCTGCCGCACTGACAACCAACGCCAAAGCCTGTCCAAGTCGGTAGTGTGTGAGTTTCATGTTCATATCCTTCAAATGACTGTTAACTTTTTATAAAAACCAAGCCCATGCTTTCTGGCAGGTGCTGGGTGGTGGTGAGCCGAATCCTAGAAACGGACCTTCGTCAGTTCCGCGGTTCTTGCTCCGCTCGACTGTCCCTATGGCAAGGCCTGTGCCAGCCGTAACCGGTGGGCATGTCGCGCCTCAACAAGGCCGGTATCGTCGCAGTTCGCCGAACAAAGGCGTGTTTCAAGCCAGCAGTGCGCGGCAGCCGATCTAACTCACTAAGACCATGCGGTTCTCTGCGTCGGCGCTTGGGCGCCCGCGCGGCTGCGCGCGCCTCCGCGCGACGGCGCGGCGTGTAACTTTAGCGCGCACGGCACAGCGTACGACAACGCAGGCGAGCCCGGCCCAATCGGCCCTCAGGGNCCCGCTGATCCGGCAGAGCACGTCGCAGGACGTGCTACGTCCAGGTCGCAAGATGCGCTGTGCGATGCCCGAGGACGAACTGGACCAGGTATCCGGGGGGACGATTCTCGAGCCAATCGAGCAGAAGTCTGCCGCGCAGATCCGAACGGTGCAGCTGGACAATCGGCACCCAGACAACAAACACTAGAGCTGAAGAACTCTGCGCAGTGATTGGGTGCTCTCGCTCCGAGGCCGAAAATCAAATTCACTCATGCTCCCCCTCAAGCGGTGTGGGTAGCGGCAAGCGGGAATAGTTGAACCAGGTGTATGCGCACGCTATCAGCATGCCCGGGATCCACCAACGCAGCGTTATTGCTAAAGTTTCTGGCGCGGCAGACACACTCTGCAGGGTCAGGCTAAACTGCGGGTCGCGGGCTGGCAAGACGTTAGGATAGATGCCGAACGTGGCGCTCATCACCAGACCGAACAGAAAGGTCGACGACCCTGCAAAGCTCCAATTCCATTTACCCCGACCTGACCCAACGAAGCAGCTGACGAGCCCCACCAGAGAGAGCGCCACAAACAAGATCCCCCACGGGCGGTCCGCCAAGTTGTGGGCCAGTTGCGGCTGCACGCTGAACGTGGCCGCAGTCACCGCCGCCGTCAATACTGCGGCCGCCAACGCCAATGGGCGCACCAGCTTGACTGTGCGAGCTTGCACTTCCCCGTCTGTCCGCCAAGCCAGCCAATTGGCGCCGTGCAATGTCAACGCCACCAACGACAGCGCGGCGACTAGCAACGTATACCAGTCCAATACCCCAACCGCGCCAGCAACTGAAAAGTCAGTCCACAACGGCGCAAAGAAGTTACCGCTTTCATCCAGCGACACCCCGCGCACCATGTTCCCCAGCGCGGCCCCAAAAAACACCGCCAGCAGCGCACTGCTCAGGCTGAATGCGACGTCCCAAAACTGGGTCCACATGCGGTCGTGCAGTTGGTGCTGAAGCTCAATCCCCAGCGCTCGAAATAGGAGCAGCCACAACACGATCATCAGCGGCAAGTAGAACCCGCTAAACGTCACTGCATACAGCTGTGGAAAGATGGCAAGCAGAGTGCCCCCGGCCGCCACGAGCCACACCTCATTGCCGTCCCACACGGGACCGATGCTGCGCAGCACCTGATCCCGCTCTGCCGGTGTTTTCGCAACAAACAAGTGGAGCACGCCGGCACCAAAGTCGAACCCATCCAGCAGCACGTACACCGCCAACATGCCGGACAGCAGAAAGAACCACACGCTTTCCATCGCTCAGCCCTCCGCCCCCGTTGGAGCGTTCGCAGAATCCCCCGCGGGCGAACCGCTAGCATCCTCCTCGGCATCAGCCTCCGAGGTGGCCGGCTCTTCTGGGCCAGATTGCATGATCTTCGTGATCAAGAAGAAGTACAAAAGCGATAGCAGCGCATACAACCCCATGAAACCCAGCAAGCTGAACAGCGCATTGCCAGGTGACACATTGCTCGAATAGCCGTCCGCCGTGCGCATCAAACCATAGATCAACCAAGGCTGGCGCCCGAGCTCAGCCGTCAGCCAGCCCGCAGTGTTGGCCACGTATGGCAACGGAAACATCAGCATCAACGCCCATAGCGCCGGTTTGAAGTCGAACAGCCGCCGACGCCAGAGCAGATACACTGAGCCCAGCATCACGCCGATGAAGATCGTCCCAAGCCCGGCCATGATGTGATAGGCGTAATAAAGCAACGGCACGTTGTCGGGCCAAAGCGAGCGGTCGTATTCGCTCAGGCCTTTGATCTCTGTGCCCAGTTCGGCATGCGTCAAGAATGACAGCATCTCTGGCACGACAACGGGGTTGTCCAGATGCAACGTCTCCATGTTGGGCTGCCCAATCAGGATGAGCCCAGCGCCGTGCTCGGTGTGAAAGTGGCCCTCCATGGCCGCAAACGTGACTGGTTGGTGTTCGGCAACCAGCTTCACGTGGATGTCGCCCGTGGGCATGGCCGCCGCAAAGCTCGCGATCAGGCCGACCACGACGCTGACTTTCAGGCAGCGCTTGGATACTTCGGCGTGCGCATGGCGCAGCAGATAGAACGCACTCACCGCCGCCACCGTAAAGCAGGCGGTGATGGTCGTACCGACCATAGTGTGGGCGTATTGCACCCAGGCCCACGGATTGAACACCAGCGACCACCAACTCTGCAGGTGGATCACGCCGTCAGGCGTCGTGTAGTGGCCGATCGGATGCTGCATCCAGGCGTTGGTGCACACGATGAAGAAGCCGCTCAGCCAAGTGCCGATGCACACCAGCAACGCCGCGACCCAGTGTCCCCGCGGCCCCAAACGCTTCTCGCCGAAGATCAGCAGGTACAGAAAGGATGATTCGAGGAAGAAGGCAAACACGCCCTCCATCGCCAGCGTTTGCCCAATGACTCCGCCCGCGGCGTGGGAAAAGCGCGCCCAGTTGGTGCCGAACTGGAATTCCATCGGGATGCCCGTCACTACCCCCATCACGAAGTTCAAACCGAAGACGCGACTCCAGAAGCGCACTGCGCGGTCGTAGTCAGCGTCTTGATTGCGGATCGCGAGCGTCTTGAAGATCACGATCAAGAGCGCCAAACCCATCGTGAGCTGCGGGAAGATGTAGTGGTAGGTGATGGTGAAGGCGAAATGCAGCCGATGAAGGGTCTCAGCATCCACGGGGTGACGGGCTCCTCTCTCCGGGTGGAGGGAGCTTCGGACAGCCTCGGCTTGAAGTCGAGCGCTAGCGCTCAGCTATTGGCAAATGCCCGTACATTGTTGCCGCAAACGGTCGGCAGGTTTTCCAACACCGCCAGCTGCCCGCTTCCAGACAGTCGCCCTCGGCCCACCCAGCCGCGCAGCTGGGCGCCAGTCAGGAACCGGACAAGCAGCGAAACCCGGAACAACCAAGGCGATCCTGCTTCGGCGGCCGGCCCCACCAATTGGCTCGTCGGCGACCAGTTTCGGCCCCCCCGAATACAACACCGGACCGCTCACGGATCTGCTGGTCTAGGTTTCGCGTGGCTGCGCGTTCGACAGGCACTCCAACGCCAGCAGACTGGCCGCCGAACGCGATTCTACGCGCAGCTTCTCGAACAGGTGCTGCATGTGTTTCTTCACCGTGTTTTCAGCTGCCGCCAAGATGGTGGCGATCTCTGCGTTGGATTTTCCCTGAGCCACCCATAACAGCACTTCCGCTTCGCGTGGTGTGAGCCCCAGGGATTCGAGCGGCTTGGCAGAGCTGAAGTCCGGAGCAAAACCACCCGCCGGTGCTTGCTGCGCTCTCCGAAAGCGCGCGGCGACGGCTGCGAGCAGATCTGTCGCCGTCACGGGTTTGGTCAGGTAGTCATCGGCGCCCAGGTTCATCCCTGTGCGCATGTCTCGCGCTTCCCCTTTGGCTGTCAGAAAGATGAACGGCGTGGCGGCGGTGGTTGGGTCGTCACGCAGGGCCTGCAGCAGCTGATGCCCGTCCATCTCCGGCATCATCACATCACACACGATCAGATCTGGCTTTTGCTCCAGAGCCAGTTTTAGCCCCTCGCGACCTGTAGAAGCGGTGAGCACGACGTAATTCTCCATGCGCAATATGGTCACCAGATTGGCAAGCATCTGCGGTTGGTCTTCAACGACAAGAATAGTCTTCATGCTGTTCCTCGAGCGGCTGAATTGCGGGTAGCGGATGCGACAGGCGGGAGCAGCGGCAACTCAACCGTGACGGTCGTGCCCACGCCCAGCTCACTCTCGAGTTTCACGCTCCCGGCATGAGCCTGAACACAACGCTTCACGATCATCAATCCCAGCCCGGTCCCTGGACGTGAGCCAACGTTGCTGCCACGTGAAAATGACTCGAACAACTTGTGACGCTCCGCCTCGGCAATGCCGATGCCCTCGTCTCTTACCACAAACTCGACGTTTCGATGACTCCGTCGAACGCGGAGTTCAACCGCCTGCTCGTCTCCAGAGTATTTGAGCGCGTTGCTCAGCAGGTTACTCAATATGTGACGCAACAGATCTGGGTCGGCT
Source organism: Polyangiaceae bacterium (assembly GCA_050304975.1). Classification (GTDB taxonomy): domain Bacteria; phylum Myxococcota_A; class Polyangia; order Polyangiales; family Polyangiaceae; genus SZUA-265. The sequence continues at coordinate 15,724 of JBNLEN010000012.1, read as the reverse complement.
TGGGCTTCCGGCAAATCCGACTCAACCTCGACCGAGATGCGGCCAGCCCCGCCTGCCGCAGAGATCACCTCATCCACGATCTGTTCGCACAGCTGCTTCAAGTCAACGCTGACCGGCTTGGCCTGAATGCGACCATCTTCAATCCTGCCCAGCATCAGCACCCCTTCCACCAGCTCGGACAGATTTTGAATGGAGCGAAAGATGGTGTCCATGTGGTAGCGCCGATCTTCGGCAGTAATGCGCTCGCCGTAGCGGTCGATGATGTCAGCGGAGGACTGGATCACTCCCAGCGGAGTCCGCACCTCATGAGATACGAGTGACACGAAGCCACTCTTGAGCTCACTCAGCTCACGCTCGCGGGAGAGCAATCGCAGCGCTTCTTCTTGGGCGAGCCCCAGCTGCTGATTAGCCTGAGTCAGCTCTGCCGTGCGCTCCTGGACGCGCTGCTCCAACTCAATGTTGGCTTGTCGCAGTTGCGCGTCGCGTGACGCCACGTCCGCAGCCATCTGATCGAACGCTTGACCCAACCGCCCCAATTCGTCTGGACGGTCCAGCCCCGCTTGTGCAGGTTCACCGCGCCGCATGCGCTCTACCGCGTCCATCAAGCGCTGCAGTGGTTGCGCCAACTCCCGGCGCAAGATCACCGTGTGCAGCAAGAGCACCATCGCCAGCGATGCCAAGCCCGTCCACAGCACCCACTGTGCCGATTGAAATGCTTCCTGCTGCACGACGGAGCGCGGCATGGTGGTCATGAAGAACCACTCCGGTCCGCTCAGGCGACTGATGGTAAAATAGCTCTTGCTCGCTTCGTCATACCCGGCCGCTGGCGTCGTCGGTAGCGCCAGCGCCGCGTGGTAGAGACTCGACAGGGCCGGATCACTCGAGATCTGCAGTAGCCCGCCGCTGTTGACGATCTCATCCAACCGGTCCGGGTGCGCAATCAGCATACCATCTGCCCGAAAGATGAAATGGCTCATCGCCGAGTTTTCGGAGCGCAAGTTCTCACGCACGAGCGCTTCTAGTGAAATGTCATGGTGCAACGTCGCGATGTGCTGGCCGTCCACGTCTACCGGAGTACTCAACGTGACAATCGGGACGTGCGTCGTGGGATCAATCGTGACGCCAGTCCATCGAGCCAAGCGTTCAGGATTGTTCTTCACGCTGGCAATGGCTGCCCATTCTTCGTTGGCCTGGTCCCAGTCGGCCTCGATTTCCCACACCCAGTTGGGAAACAGCGGGTCGAAACCCGTGTTGAACCCCTCCGGACCGGAGATGTAGAGACTCTGGACTCGCGTGCGCCAAGCAGGGAAGAACTGTTCACACAAGTCGTGCAGCAGCACGATGCGGCGCCGCAGCTCGGGCGTCAGCGCCGCGTCTTTGTGGATCCAAGTCGTGGTGTGCAACTGACCGCGTCCAAGCTCAGGCCGGCTGCGCATAGCCCCATCCGGCGTACGTTCGAGCAGCTCGTCAAAGCGTTGTTCCGCCCGAGCATCCGCCTCAGGATCCGGCGCTAACCGGAGCCGCTGGATCAGCGCCTGTCGCAGAATGCGGTGATTGTCTTCGGCCGTAACGAACCGCGCTTCCTCGCGCTTGGCGCGCTCAGCGGTGTACTGACTGATCCGCGCGAGGCTGCGGTCCTCTAACTCCGAAAACGTGAGCAAGTACGTGACCCCCGTCGCCACGAGAGTGACCGCGCCAAAGGAGGTCGCTATCTGGACCAGAGTGCGTCTGCTGAGCGAGCGGGACACCATCGAACGCAAACCTTCGCCGACGACATACCACCAAAGTAGTAGTCAGCGCTCGCTATACGCCAACACGTCACCCGAAAGTGGCATGGGACCCGCACCTGAAGCGCCGTAGGTTCTGGACATGACCAAGCCGCAACTCATCGAGTCGACTCGACCCAGGTTTCCAGAGCCGAAAACAGGCGGTTTGGCCCGAGCTCGCGCTTCGCTGAAAGGCGCACGCGCGTACCTCGTGATCTGCGCGGTTTCCGGTGCGGCGTCCAGCCCGTCTGAACCGAACTCGGAGGGACGCCGCGCTGACACTCAGGAGCGCCCCCAATCACACACTTTCAAACAAGGAGACATCTCATGAAAACTGCTATCTTCGCTATCTTCGCTGCTGCTACTTCCCTGCCATCTTTGGCGTTCGCACAAGGCCCCGCGCCCCAAACGCTCCACGAATCCAGCATGACTAGCGCCGGCATGGATCCAGGTAAAAGCAGTGACGGACCAGTCCTGACCCACGAGGGATTCATGCTGCGTATGAGCGGTGGTGTGGCCCTCCTGGGCGCCGGCATCGAACCCGAGCAAAAGCTCGAGTTGGGAGCCGGGGGCGGAGGCCAAGCGTTCAGCTTGTCCGTAGGCGGCTATGTCATTCCGAACCTGGCTCTGAGTTTGGACATACTCGGCGCCTCCAGCGATCACGCCGTGACGGCCACGGACGAGGAGGGCTCACGCCAGGACGCGGATCACTTCACCGTAGGTGCTGCTGGCATGGGCATCACGTACTACATCATGCCTTACAATTTGGCGTTCAGCGGTTCGTTGATGTTGGGGCAAATGAGCCTGAGAGCGGAGAGCGGACCAACCTACAGAACCGACTACGCGGTATTCGGCAAGTTTGGGATCGCCAAACAGTGGCCGGTTTCGGACTATTGGGGCTTGGGTTTGGGAGCCAGCGCGCTGGTTGGCTACGGCCAGGGCGAAAGCTCAAACGATGAAGATTTCGACACCGGCATCGGCGGACTCAGCATCGACTTCGTTGCGACTTACGACTGAGCGCGCAGCCTACTGAGGCAGCAGCACGTCTGGAATCGCCGAAGGAGCCTCAAACGCTTGTTCAAAGGAGGCAAACCATCCAAATCCGATCCTGCCCTCTCGTAAGGGAAACCCGAAATCAACCCGGAAGACGTCGCGGTCCACTTGTGGGGCCAAGAATCTCAACCCAAACCCCAAGGAGGTACCCCCAGCAAAATTCTGCGTAGAATTCGGGTCGGCGTTCACCACTGCTGCGGTGGAGGCGCCGACTTCGACCGGATCGAGCGCGCCCCCGGCGTCCGCGAACGCCACCAACCCGACGTTCACTTCAAACAGACTGACGGGTCTGCTGCGAAACTCCAGGTTCGCGTTGACGATGCCAGCTCCACGAAACTCGCTGTCACCGTAGCCGCGCAATCGAGAGTCTCCCCCAGTGTAGAAGTCGGAAAAGAGGAAGCGTTGGGGTCGGTACTTAGAGGAAAGGTCGGCCACGATACGCCCCAAGCCGAAACTCGGAGACACCCAGTGTACCCCCAACTGCCATTGGACCTCCGAAAGCAGGGCCTCCGAATCGCGAAAGGTGACCGGCTCCCGCAGTTGACCTAGCTCCAGCTGGGCTCCCGCCAAGACTTTCACGAAGCCGCCGCCCAATGGCCACGCATACGCGGCGCTCGCAAACATGCCGAGCCAGTCGTGACTGGAGAGCGGGTGGAACGCAGGAAACAGCCGCAGGTAGACGTCGTGACCCATCCTCCAATCTTCCTGTAGGCCGAGGGTGTCGTAGTTGATCATCCGCAGCCAGCGATTGGCGAAAGCATGCAACTGAACGTAGGGACTAATGCGTCGCTGACCATAAGGATGAAAACGAGAACGAGCCAAAGCGTAGTCTTCTGGATCCGTTGGCTGCGTTTGCTGCTCGATGACTTGACCGTCTTCTCCAAAAGTGGTCGTCCGTGCCCGAGTTTGTTCTCGTTCGAGCCGGAGTCGGATCTGGCGGTTGCGGTCTACCTCGATGCCCGTCGACAGATTGAGCTTGTTGGTCCCAAAGAACGAGCGGGTTAGGACCACTTGCCCGCGTAGCTCCTCGGCGCGAGTCTGATTGGGAAACACGACACTTCGGACCTGGCCCGAATCGAGGTCCCGCGCGACTGGGACCTCCAGCTCTCGAGCCCGGCCGTCGCTGCAAATCGACTTGAAGTTGTTGTTCTCGTCCACGCCGGAGCCTGGACGCGTGACGCGCCGACTCCACGTTGCCGCGACCTGCCACGACCAAACTGCCTCTGCGGAATACAACGGTTGACCATACTGAAAGCGCCCCGCTCCCCCCTCAACCTCACGCGTCAAACAGTGGAATGCCACGTCCGCGCCGAGATGCGCATTGATGCGGCTTCCAGCGATTCGCGGATACATGTACGCGCCACCCAACCAGTAGTGATTCGGGGTAAATGCCATGTTGACGGCCGCCATCTGGTGGGTGCCGAACAAGTTAGTCTCTGCGGGCTGGAGCGACAAGTAGTAGGGTCGCCCGCCGGGGAATTTCGCGTCCCAACCTAGGCGGAGGCTCCATACGTCTTTGACAATCACCAACAAGCGCACGCGATCTTCCGCGCTGCCTTTGAGCGCTAGAATCAGCACCACGGACAGCTGAGGTTTGCTGCGCAAGTTGCGCTCAGACTCCTCAACCAGACGTTGGTCGTATCCTTGCCCGACTGATAGCAGCAGCTCCTGCTTGATGATGGCATCATGGCTCGTGACATGAAACCAATTCAGGAACGCCGGAGCCGGGTCCCGCGCCTCCAGCACCTCCAGAGTGACGATTTCCAAATCTTCAATTTGTTTACCTTCGGGACGCGTCTCGATAGAGCCGCCACCGATCCGCTCCAAGGCAATGCGGATGCTGTCTCGCTCGTACGTTGAAAGTTCGCGACGCTGGCCTGCGCTGGTGTTCGCGGCTTCAGCGCGCACCACCGCGGATAGGCCGACGAGCCACAGCGTGACCCAAACCAATAGCAGGCGGCGCATGGCAGCTGACACTAGTGCGATTCAACCTGTCGATGAAGGCTCAAAGGCCACTCGGTCTAGTCCAGCTTCTGAACCAAGACATAAGGCTGAACCACCACGGAGCGAAATGAGGCGTCCGGGGTGGCCTTCCAGTGCTGCGCTTCCTTAGCGCTGGGACGGCGCAGCTTCTGACACTCTATCCAGTATTGAACAGTTTCCGCATCGTCCTCGGCGATGGCCAACGCAGCGTCAAACAGGGAGATGGTCACGTCCACCACGAAAACCGCCCGCCGCTCGATGTGTGCATTGAGATCTGAAGCTAGACAGTCGCCGATTTGCTCTGCCAGACGGGCGCGTAGGGCGGGCTTGGTGTCGCTCATCAGGGCTGTCTAATCGGGCATGGCCCCGTCCGTCAAATGACGGCGTGCCCGGCACGTCTCGGCGCAACCAACCGGAAATCCCCGCGGGCAAGTGCTTGTGGGTCGGGGTCCCCCAAAAAGCAGACCGCTAGGCGATGATCTCTTCGAGCAGGCCACCGGTGGAATCACCGAAGTCATCGACGACGGCGCCGGTGTCTTGAATTGCGGCCGTGATCAGCGTGTTGAGCAACGGCCCATTGGTAATTTGCCCCAGGCTGATATGCTCGGCCTGCTTGAGGTACCCGCCGCCACTGCCCCACACGATGTGCGGGATGTTGCGAAACGAATGCGCGGGACCGTCCTGAAAGTGATTGGTCCACATCACGTAGCTGTGATCTTGAAGCCCACGAGTCTTGAAGTGCTCTAGCCCTGCGGCCAGAGCTCGCATACGCACCACGTCGATCTCGGCGTGGGCCTCTTCGGCGTCCGGGATAATGGGACCAGCGCCACTGTCACTTTGCGTTCGGTGGCCGATATAACTGAAGGGGTTGCCGGCGGTGTTGGACGGAACGTCATACACACTTCCATCATACGGGGTTCCCCACTGTAAGGTCGCGCTGCGCCGGTAGTTGCAAGCGAATGCGACCGCCGTCAAGCTCATGTGCAAGTCCACAATTCCTTCCGGAGGCTGACGAGCGGTGTAACGGAAGTCAACCATGGTCGATAGCTGCTCCACGTCCACGCCATCAAATGAGCAGCTCGCCGCAGCGACTCCCATGTTACCCATGTCAATCTCCGCGTCGCGGATCGAGTCCAGATGCAGCTCCAGCCGCTGCTTGTCGTCCAGACTGAGTCTTGGGTCTTGTACAAGCGAACCGAGCTCCTCACGCAACAGGTCATGAACACTTTTGCGACTCTGGAGCAATAGCTGAGCTGCGGATTGTGCTTCGGGGGTCATCACTCCCCCAGCTTCCGCGAGCCCCACCAACTGAAGATAGAAGTCGTATGGGTTTTCAATGCTTGGTCGCACTTGTCCCTCTGGAGTAAACGACAGACGATTTCCGATGTACGCGCTACTCAACGGCCCAGCACCCAACGCCAGTGGTTCCAAGTCTGGATGGACGCGAGAGGCAATCTCCACGTCGGCGGACGGCCCCGTCGCTATGGCTGTTGCGCCAGTACCGTAAGGCTCAGCCGCGGTCAGCGCCTGGCAACAGCCGACAGAATGCGAGTCCGCGGCCGCCAGGTGGGGCCAGCCAATGCCCGACAAGAACAGCAAGTGTTCTGCATGCGCCGAGAGTTCACTGGTGGCGACACCCGCGGCGGCCAGTCCTTCTGTCGTCAAAGCCCCAGTTTGAGGAAAGAAACGCTCGGGCACCACGCCGCACATCGCACAGATGAACAAGCTGAAGATAGGATCATCGCCAGCCGCCCACGCCGAACGCTGCGGCAACCCCTCCAAGAATGGCAGCGCGAGGCTGACGCCAGACACCCCTCCAATGAATGCCCTCCGCCTCAAGCTACGCCTGCTCACCGTGTAGCGCCGTTTCATTGCACACCTCCTGCACGCAGCCGAAAAGCTGGTTCGGCCGCCAATGCCAGCACCAACTGTTTGATGGACCCATCCGCGCGGCTGACGGTCGCCAGCGATTCGAGCAACGCGTTATCGTCTGGTGATATGTCGCGCTGCAGCGCGTAGCCGCTCAACTTGTGCGCGTAGCAGGTATGGGCCTGACTGCCGTCAGCCATGATCTCCATCAGTTCACCCGCGTCAGCGAACTGCTGGGTACCGTCCACAAATGGAAAGCTACCGGCGGTGTCAATGGGCTGTCCGTTGTCGAGCTCACGCGGCTGCCCTCGGCCGTCAAATGCCTCAAAGGCGAAGCCCAAGGGATCGATGTACTTCTTATGACAATCTCCGCAGTCTTCAGTTACGGACTCAAACCATTGTCGATTGGTTTGGTCGGGGCTCGTCTCTGGCACTGGGGGCGGCACGGCCGCTACCTCGGGAGGCAATTGCGCACACAGCACGTTCGTCATCAACGCCAGGCCGCGGTGAATCGGGTCGGGCCGTTCCCCTAAGCTGTTCAGCAACAAGAATGGCACCTGCATGAAGTAACCTTGGCGTGGACGCTGGACTTGAAACTCCACGAACTCACCAGCGCCGGGCGCGGGGTCCACTGCGTAGTACTGGGCCAATCCCGCTCCAGTGTACGCTCGGGTCGAAGTCAAGATCTGACGCAGGCCCTCCCCTTGCTTGAACACGGACTCGAAGAACAACTGGGACACTTCGACAAACTCCGCCGTTACCGCGGGCGCAGCGTTGGCCTGAAGGAACCAGTCAACATGGTACAGCTGCCCGTGGAAGTCTCGCATAACCCGGAGTACGTCCGGGCTCTCCAACATCTGCTGCGCAGCGCTGACCACACCCTCAACCGTGTCGAGTTCACCTGCAGCAGCAGTATCCAATAGCGCGTCACTAGGCGTGGTTCCGAGGAGCCAAAATGACAGCTTGGAAGCCAGTTCGTACCCGCTGAGCGGCTCCCCCTCTGGTCCCAACTCAGAGCGATACAAGAATTTCGGAGACTGCAGCATCGCCCGGATCACCAGCGCAGCTCCGTTCGCGAATCCTGGACCGTAGATGGACTCCCCCTCGGCGAACACCGCTTCATACCGAGTCTGCTCCTCGGCCGTCAGTGGGCGACGGAAGGCGCGGCGTCCCAGCGCCGCGACGAAGCCTGCCGCGTCGGTTCCCGAATACAGACTCTGGAGCGCCTCCGGGGTGGCGGTGGCTAGCGTCGCCAAGGTTTCCGCTGCCGTCTCGAAGGCAAGGAACTCCGCGTCGCCCACGTACAAGAGCTTCTCATTGTTGTCGAACTCACTGATGCGGACGACATCAGGTAACCCTGAGGCAAGGCCCGGCGCTGCCGACAAGCGCAAGATATCTGTCACGGCATGCTCCCACTGCACGTTCGTCAAGCGCATGAAGCGGGTATAGATCGGCTCACCGGTGATGAGTGGCAGCGAATCCGGGGAAAGCCCTGGAGCGGCGTCGTCAGGACCCGCGACGTCATCGCCATCGATCGCGTCATTCGGCCCGGCAGCGTCGTCCGCCGCGTCATCCGCAGAGTCGTCGTCGTGCGTCTCTGCCCTGTCGTCCACGCCCGAGGAACTGCCACAGCCAACACCCAGCAATGCAATCGCTACCGACCCAACGCGAAGCGCGTTTCTAAACAATCCCTGCATCCTAGGTCCGTATCCAATCCTCGGGGATGAGCGCCCACGCCGAATGAAAATTCTCGGAATGGTGTCCTCGGTGACACCCCCTTGGATCGCGCGAGCCTGCAGTTTTGTGGGGAAACCCTTCGCGGGATGACGGAGCAGAACGCACTAGCGGGGTAAGCTGCTATCGCACACCCACCGCGGGGTTGATGGCTTGCAGGGCTCTTCCCAGAAACGCACCTGTCGTTCCGACTTGGGAGAGGGATCTGGAAGATCTCTGCCCGGTGAAACAGTGGAATCAACAGTCCCTTTTGAATAGGAATCGCGTCACTGCGAATGGTTAGCCCAACGAACGCGGTGTATTTGCTCTGCATGCATAGGTTTGGCGTAGGTCTCATCGCTATTGTTTCGCTGCTGGCGTTTTCGAGCGCCGCGTTCGCACAGCGCGACCTGGGACCACCGGTTGAAGAGGCTTGTCCGCTGACTGAGGCTGACCGCGGCCAGACCATTCGGCGACTGTTCACGGCCAGCGACGGCACGCAAATGAGCTTCAGTCTGGAGATACCGCCAGACTACGACCCTGGACAGCCGCGCGGCGTGGCGCTGTATCTGCACGGCAACGACGATGACCAAGGCGGCAACTTCTATCCGCTGATGCTGCGCAATCCAACCAACGCAGCGGCTCACGGCCTGGTCCCCGCGGTCATCCTTTCGCCCGATACTCGCCCGAGCGACGACGGCACCAGCACCGTTCGCGAGTGGAAGTACGGACGCGATGATCTGGTGATCGAAGAATTGCTGCTGAGCGACTTCGGCGGATGTCTGCCTCTCAACCGCGACCAAGTCGTCATCAGCGGGGAGTCCGCGGGCACTTGTGTCGCCTCTCGCTTGCTCACCACTGTTCTATGGAAGAACTTTGCCGGCGGGGTCCTCGGGTACTGCGGCTGCTGGCCCCCCCAGTCGGAGTATCTCTATCTGTTCGACCAAGAGGAGCTGCGCAACCGCTTCAGGGTGTTCATCCAAAGCACCACCGGCGGGTTCGAATATTGGAACGGACCCAACGGGTATGAACACTTCCACTACAACCTCGGCCTGGACGTACGCACGGACTTGTTGAGAGCCGGTGGCCACTGCGAAGACAGCCGCATCAATGGCGAAGCTGCGTTGGATTGGGTTCTCGGATACGCAGACTATCCCGCGGAGTTCGCTTTCGAGCCCTTCTGGCAACAAGTCGATCTGACGCCCAACTACCTGGACAGTTTGATCGCCATCAACCCAAGCGGCTTGGCAGTCAAGATCCAGCGTGAGGATGATCTGAGCGAGGACGACTGGGCACTGATCAAAGATCAGCTATTACACCTCGAAGGGCGTGAGCTGGCCCCATTCTACGAGTGGCGGGATGCCACGTTTCCCCAATTCGAGGACCTGCCGGTGCGAGTCTCTGTCAGCTCTGACTATGGGGAAACTTGGTCCGTCGGGCAGCCTTTGGAAGGACTGGTCTACGACTTGATTGCGCTAGCCGATGGGCAATTCCTGATCGCGACCAACATGGGAGTGTTGCGCGATGATGGCACGGGCTTGAACTACACACCGTTCACCCTATCAGGCGAGAACGTTCACGCTCTGGTGCAAGACGAAGCGGGAACGCTATACGCCTACGCGCCGCTGCTTGGCACTCTACGCCGCTCCAACGATGGCGGGATGATGTGGGAGGAGTTGGCGAACGCCCCGGTCCCCACGGGATACCTGGCGCGTGAGCGCCATGTCCTTCAGTACCACGGCGGCGTACTGACCCTGGTGCAATCAGATGACACCGTGCTGTACAGCGACGATGGCGGAGACAGTTGGTCGCAGGCGACATTGCCGGCGCGTCCCGGCGACTTCGCGCACTACGGCACCACCTTCTACTTCGTCGATCAAATGGGGACTGGGCTAAGCCGCTCTGCAAACGCTGGCGAAACCTGGGAGCCCATCACCGCGGTGGGTGATTCTATTTGGCCCACGCTGAATGTCACGCCGGCCGGAGACTTGATGATTCAGGGCGCTGATGCGGCCTTCCGCAGCTCGGACGGAGGACTCACGTTTCAAAGAGATCCGGGCCTGGTCACGTTGCGCAATGCAGACGTCGCATTCGGGCCCAATGACACCGCCCTAGCCATCGGGTTGCGCGGCATCTTTCGCTATCAAACCGATCCGAGCGCCCTGCCGGAGAACCCTGGACTATTGGTGGAGGGACAACGGCCTGGCGCCGAACCCGCCGTGGACGAGCCACCAGAAGACGCGCCCCCAAACGCGAATATGCCGCCTGACGCACCACCGAATGGGGACCCAACCATGGCTCCGACGGCACCCGTCCCGGGAGAAAGCGACCCGATGGCGCCCTCCCCGACGGCTAGCAGCACATCCAGCGACGGCGGGTGCAGCATCCTAGCTTCACGTATGGGTAGCAGCGGCATCGCCGGCTGGTTGGCTGTGGCAATGATGGTTGCGTGGCGTCGCCGCGCTATCGCGAACGCCTCTAACAGCAGGCATGATTCTACTCTTCTCCCGGCTGCCGACTGCGTGGGCGTGGTGAGAAACTGCCATTCACGATTTTTCGCGGCAAGAGATTGCACCCGCCCGCGGACTCGACGAGGACGGCCTCCGGCTCAAAGGCCTCCGGGTTGAGGCGGGATCCGTCGGCGGTGGAGACACTGAACTGAAAAACAGCGGACCCGCGTGCTCCGAGCCGCGACTCTGCCGGCAGCGACGCGGGAGCGTGCAGGACACGGTCGCGCAAGTGCATCGACCGAAGCGCGGAAGTGATCACTCTTTCCGGTAGGAGCGATACGCACGTGGCCCCACCCTGGAAAAAATGACTGCAACCGAAATCCCCGTCCATCGGCAAACTCGGCGATTCGCGTCGATTGGAGACAGGGAGAGGGTTTTGGGCCGTTTCGCCATGCATTGGGGGCGTGATCGTGATAATCACCCGAGCCCCAAACACAGTTATTGATGGATATCGACCTTATGAAAACTCGTCTTGCACTGCATCCACTGATTGTTCTGACCGCCTCTGCGGCGCTGGTCTCCGCCTGCGGGGACGAAGGAACCGACACCGGAATGACGCCGCTCAACACGGCCGGGAGCGGCGGCGCAGCCGCTGGCGCGGGCGGGATGGACATGGGTGTTGCAGGTGCGCCCCCGGCTGGCGGCGGCGCTCCTCCGGCAACGGGCGGCATGGGCGGAACTCCCCCGGCTGGCGGTGGCATGGGCGGAACTCCCCCGGCTGGCGGCGGCATGGGCGGAACTCCCCCGGCTGGCGGTGGCATGGGCGGCGCAGACGTCGGCGGCGCCGGCGGTGAAGGTGGCGCAGCAGGCGGTGAAGGCGGCGCGATGGGTGATCCTCCCGCTGAAGGCCCTTGCGACATCTACGAAGCAGACGGCTCTCCGTGCGTCGGCGCCTACAGCATGATTCGCCGTCTCAAGGCCGACTACACCGGGCCTCTCTACCAGGTGCGTTCGGGCAGCAACGACGAGAACACCGGCAGCGGCGGTGAGCTGCATGACATTGGCCAGACCGCGGACGGCTTCGGCGACAAAGCGGCTCAAGATGCTGTCTGCGCCAACACCATTTGCACCGTTTCGTTGCTCTACGATCAGTCTGGCCACGACAACCACCTGCCAGTGGCCAAGCGCGGTCTGTCCAATGGTGGACAGTGGGCGGCCATGGATGACTTCGAGACCGTCGCAGACACTGGACCGCTGACCGTCGGCGGACGCGAAGTGTACTCTCTGTACATGGAAGCGCGGCAGGGCTATCGCCTCACCGAAGAAGGCGATGGTGTCCCGCTGCGCCAAGAACCCCAAGGGCTGTACATGCTGGCGGACGGCACTCACTACGGCACGGCTTGCTGCTGGGACTTCGGCAACGTTTCTCCGGATCCGACACGCTACGGTGTGATGAATACCTTGTTCTTCGGAACGGCATTCTGGGGCAAGGGCGCGGGTAGCGGTCCTTGGTACATGGCCGACTACGAGGCGGGCGTCTGGGCCGGCGGCACCAACCCCGGAGATCCCGGTTGGGGCTCATTGGACGGCGCGGCTAACGCACCACCCAATTCCAACAACCCGTCGCTGCGCGTTCCGTTCGCTCTGGGCTTCCTGAAGACGAACCAGAATGACTGGTCGCTGCGCATGGCTGACGTGGATACGGCTACGGACGTAACCACTGCCTATGCCGGTGGGTTGCCGAAGAACATGAACAACGAGGGCGCTATCGTGCTCGGCGTCGGTGGTGACAACAGCAACAACTCCTGGGGCACCTTCTTTGAGGGTGCCGTGATGGCGGGCTTCCCGTCAGACGACGCGGAAAAGGCAGTGCTGGAGAACATTCAGGCCGTCGGATACGGCAAGTAACCACGCCCGCTTTGCAACCCTTGAGGCCCCGCCCATCCGGCGGGGCTTCTTGCATTTTGTAGGCATCTCTCGCGGACGGCCGGGTTAGCGTCCGCGTGGAGTTCAGCTTGACCCGATCGCCCAACCCTCACCAACCGCGACTATCTCGGGCCGGAGGTACCCGCAAGGTCCCCGCGCGCTACGGTCGAGCGGAACCAACATCTGAAGCGCTAATGCGAGCGCTCAAAGCGCATCGTGAGGGCCAGCATCGCCAGGCAGTGCCCCTGTATGAGCAGCATCTGAGCCAACATGCGGACTCGCTCGATGGCTGGCTAAATCTAGGCTCGGCGCTTGCCCGTTTGGGCAATGCTCCAGAGTCGATCGAAGCGTTTGCTCGCGCTGGGCAGCTTGCCGCCGATAGCGGGCGCGCGTGGCGTGACATCGGCCTGGGGCTGCTGACGGTGGGACAGCTGAGTGAAGCGAGGCAGGCGCTGAAGCGCTCCGTTGGAGCTGAGCCGACGCTGGTCGGCGCATGGCTACATCTGGCGCGAGTCAGCTTGGAGACGGACGTTCGCTCGCGCGCGTTGGAAGTCGCTTGGCAGGCAACCAGACTAGCTCCAGATGATAGCTCCGCACATCTACTTTTGGCGCGGTGCCTGTTCGAACATGACCACTATGCACCAGCGTTGGACGCGTTGACGCGAGCACAACAGTGCCAACCCCGAGTCGCAGAAGCAGCACTGCTGGCAGACGCTTTGAGCAAACTCGCACTCGAAAGCCCGGCCCCAGAGGCAGGAGCGACCGGCTCACCCCCGCCATCGGCGACCGATCTCTCACCAATTGAGGCGTATGCCGACGCGCTCGACTACTGGGTGGGCCAGATGGGCGCCGCCCGTCAATTTTCCGCGGCGCGGGACACATTGAATTTCGCGGCTTCGTGCGCGCCGCCTGGACAAGTGGTCGAATTGGGGGTCCGACATGGAGTCTCCTTGCGCTGGCTGGCTAGCGCGCGCTCAGAAGTAGTTCACGGGTTTGACAGCTTCGCGGGTCTACCGGAAGCGTGGTTGAGCGCGCCTGCCGGCACCTTCTCGACCGATCACTTGACGCCAGACGCGCTGCCACTACCCGATGCAGACTTTCGCGGCCGCACTCAAATCTGGGTCGGGACATTCGAACAACGATTGCCGGAGTATGTGCGGCAACATCCCGAAACCGTCGCGTTGCTGCATGTGGACAGCGACTTGTACAGCAGCGCCAAGACTGGCCTGCAGACACTCGGGCCGTTGCTTCGTCCCGGATCGGTGATCGCGTTTGACGAATACTTCGGGCACAAGACTTGGCGCCAGGACGAATATCGCGCTTTTGACGAAGCGTGCGCTGAGTTTGGATGGCGGTACCGCTACATCGCCGCCAATCCGTTCACGGGCCAGGCTGTGGTGCAATTAGTGTAGAGCATGCCTGGGGGCTGCTCCGGCGACAGGTCTACTTCGCAGGCTTGGGCGGGGGAACGAAAATTGGGTCACAGTTGACGAACACGATCGACGTTTCCACGTGGAAAGTCGATCCGTAGGTGTGTCGCTCCGCGTGGAAGAGATCGAGATCGTACGTCTCGCCGGCAGTGATGCCCAAGCGAGCCGCCTCAGCGTCGAGATCAATCGTTTGCTCCATCGGCGGATGTAGCCCGCCGACGTCCACTGCAAGCTTGTTGTTGATAAACACCCACAGGTCGTCATCGCCGATGAACGTAAACACTTCACCGCCAAAATAGGTAAAGCGCATGTGCAGTTCGAAAGTGAACGAGAAGTTGTGAGGCTCGTTCTGATTGCCGAACCCCTGATCATCGATCGGGAAAAACCCCTCGCTATGAAACACGAGCCCGTTGTCATTCTTTTCGAATGGCAGCTCAAACTCGATCGGGATATTGACCTCCGGAGTATCTCGGTACCACTGGTCGAAATTCGCTTGTGACGTAGTCTGAGGAGTCCCGTTCGGGCCGTAGTAGACGACCTCACCAAGCTGATCCATCATGTTGGGACCACCCAAGTTGTAGACCGGCTTTTTATCTTCACCGAGTTCGTCCATCACGATTCCGGGGCTGATTTCTTCCCCATGGAACTGCTCGAAGTCTGGATGTTGCCACTGAAAGTCACGCACAATGCCGGTGAAGTTGGGTTCGCAGTCTTCGGGCGGTGGCATTTCCGGCATGGCGGTCATCACCGTCGGTGGGTCTTCCAACGTGATCAGGGTGTCCATGGGTCCATCGTCAATCGGCACTGCCGTCGGGGCTGCGGTTGCCGCTGGATCTGGCGCCTCAACACTCGGAGCAGGAGGCGGCGTTGGTATCTCGAAAGCGCCATCCAGATCCGTGTCCGCCTCTGCGCAGGCTCCGAGCGCCCCCGCTACGGTAATTAGACTCGCCAACTGAACCCAAGATAATCGAATGTTCATCATGCACTCACTTTCGAACCCGTTCGAAACAAAGCCGCCATCAGCGAAGCCACCAAGCGCTTTTGGCGATAGCCTGCCAATACCGTCAGCATCCCCAGCAGCCAGCCTCCGCTAGTACCCTCAATGCGCGCGCGCGTTGGGGTCAGCGCACATCCAGCCGCAGCTTGATTGGCCATCGAGATATCAGCATCTGTAGACGCCAGAGGCTCTTCGGGAGCTAGTCTCGGAGTACCTGCGGTTTCCATCAATGAGCAGTCAGTCCCTGCACAATCATCCACGCACACGCCCGCCGAGCAGCTCTGAACGTCGCCACAGGGTGGATCACAAGCCGACGGCACTGCTGGCTCGCATCCAGTGTCAGCAGTGCACGGTATATCCGCGTTATCTTCATTCTGCGACGGGGGTTCTGCCGTTGGGGCATCCGCACCCGGAACAGCATCGGGATCTGGATCGGGCTCCGGCGCCTCCGGCATAGGCTCTTCGGGCTCTACAGGTGGAGTTGCATTGTCAGTCACCCACGCCGGCGGATCGTAGCCGCCGCTACTAACCGCCTGG
>JBNLEN010000011.1:0-73784 GCA_050304975.1 Polyangiaceae bacterium | reverse complement strand
CGGAAAGCAAGACCGAGGTAGATTTGTCAGCGTCGTACCCGCATCCAATCTCGAACGAGGCGGTCGGGTAGCGCACGAGGTCCTGTGGGCGGCCCTCGACTGCCCGGGCTATTTCGCGGTCGGCAGGGGGCAGCGGGCGGTGCTCGGGGCGGATACAAGGGCGAGTGACCGGCAGTGTGGATGTGGGTATTCCGTGCGTCGTGGTCGCCTGGCCCATTGCCAAGGACGGCCGCAAACTCCACGCAGGCACGGCTTTGTTTACCGCTGAGGGGCGACTTCTAGGTCTGACTTCGCAGATCTGGATTGAGCTGCCAGTGAAGCGTTGAACGTACACTTGATCGCGGGAGGCGCCCGGGGTAGGCCGCTGGCATGGCAAATCCGGTCGCGAAATTCGAAACATCCATGGGCAACTTCGAAGCGGAGATCTTCGTGGACAAGATGCCGATCACCGGCGGCAACTTCATTCGCCTCGCTGAAGAGGGGTTTTACGAGGGGCTGCACTTTCACCGCGTGATCGCTAACTTCATGAACCAATTTGGTTGTCCTCACAGCAAGGACCCAAATAGCCCGCGCGCCGGCACCGGTAGTTCGCCCTATGGCAACATTCCGGATGAGCACCCCGCAGACGTGCGCTTGTCCAACGAAGTCGGCACGCTATCAATGGCCAACGCTGGGCCCCAGTCGGGTAGTAGCCAGTTCTTCATCAACACCAAGCACAATGCATTTTTGGACTACTTCTCCCCCGGTCAGTCGAAGCACCCTGTCTTCGGCAAAGTGACCAGCGGCATGGACGTGGTCAATGCGATCAACAATACGCCGACTTCCGGCAATGATCGCCCAATCACTCCGGTGAAGATGATCCGCATCACCATCCAAAAGTGAAGCCAGCCAAGCCACGACTCTGAAGAGGGTCGTGGCGGCCGCAGAATTGGGGATCAAGTGTAAGGGGGCACGCTTTGCAGCGCAATCAGGCGCTGCTTGGCTGTGGCGCGGACTTCTTCGTCTGCGTCGTTGATGCGCACCGCATTCAACAGCTCCCGGTTCTTCATGTGGTGCAGCGCCCAGGCGCGCATCGCCCAGTCGCGATCGCGTTGGGCAGTTGCCTCGAATGCCGCCTGGGAGTCGAGTCGCAATAAGGCTTCCTGGCGTACGCGCCAGTCCCAGGCATGGCGTGCCAAGTGCTCCAAGTTCGCCTTGGAATCCAGCTGTTTTACGGCGCTGAGTCTGGCGACGCGGTCACTACCCGTGAGTGCTCGCTCAACGAACGAGTCGGGGCTTTCGTCTGCAGGCTCGGGTTCGTGAGCCTCTGCATCGGTGTAGTGCCAGTTCTTGGAGGTGGTTGGCCAGGGCGGGAGGTTCCGCGTGCCTGCGTGCCAACGGATCCAATGGGTCGCATCCACTAGGCCGCCACCGTTGCCGCTGTGCGCGAAAGTCCTCAGCGCGTGCGTGAGTACCAACTCTAGCGATGCCTGATCAGTCGGCACCCATTCGGGAAAATAGAAAACAGAAGGCTGCTCCGCGTAGTCATCGGGAACGGCGAAGGCACAGAACTCAGTCGCCTCCTCATCGGGATCTAGGCGCGCTTGCGTGGCGGTGTCGGGTTGCGGCTGCTCACTCGGAGCAAAGTGAATTAACAAAGCTTGTGGGCCAAGCTGCACGAGCTGCTCGCCCCGAAGGTCGCGCGCCAAAGTCGAGCAACCTTCTGCGTCCCGGAAACGAATGTAGGCGGTGTATTGGAAGCGTGAGTTCATGCGCTCAGACTAGTGTCCAGGACCAGAGGTCCTGGCACAAGTGTCGACTAGATGCCTTCGCATGTATCACCTGGCATGGCGTTGAACCAGCCATCGTTCTGGGAAGCGGCCAAGATTTTTTCGACATTTGCTTGTGAAAACGAACACATGCCGTCGCCCCCGGAATTGTTGTAGAAGCCGTATTGCATGCAGTCCGTTTGCGGGCCTTCGTGGTCGAGGCCCAGGACGTGGCCAAACTCATGCGCGACGTGGCCCAAACAATGGGCGGCAGTTCCGTCCGGGTACGGGTAGTTGACGCCGCCGTTTTCTCCCAGCATGCAGCCCAGATCATCGCCGTCCATCCAGGCGCCGCCAAAGTTGCCGCCAACCCGTCCGTCGTAGCGCAGTGTTGGATAGTTGACGACGCGGTGATTCGGATCGAAGTCTCGGATCGACAGCTTGTCATAGACTTCCGTCTTGACGTTGCCCAACCGGTACCAGCGCTCATCGTTGTGAATGCCGTCCGGAGTTTCCAGATACCAAGTGCTATCGTGCTCGGCTTCGATTACATCGACGACAGGGCGATTCAGGTAGAACGTGACGCCTAGCTGCTCGTACCAATACTGCTGAAAAGCGAACGCTTGCTTTTCGATGGCGTCCAGCTGAGCTTGGCTGAATTCGGCGTCGCCTTCGACGAAGTAGACGAAGTGAACGACCTTCTGTCCCGTGCACTCGGGCAACGCAGGGGAGGCATCAGTGGTGTCAACGACTCCCGAATCGGCAGGCGCGTCTGGTGTTGGTAGCCCGGCGTCCAGTTCGGCGTCTGCGTCGGGCAGGGGGGCGTCATCCTGGGGAGGTTCCGCCGTATCAGCCGGCGAGTCGTCACCAACCGGCGAGTTGTCAGGCGGGGTTGGTGGCGGCGTGTCATCGGCCTGCGGTGCGTCATCCGCGGGGTCCATCAACTGAGGTCTCGGCTCTGCGGAGGTGACGGGCTCATTCTCCCCGCAAGAAAGCGAGCCGAGCCCGAGAGCGATGGCGCAGATGGAATAACGAGTGACCATGAATGCTAAGTAGCGCCAGACGGCGCCGTCGATCAGATTTGTTGGCGCCGTTGGGGAGTTCGTCCCCCGGAGCGCCGCTAACGACGAAAGTCGCGACCTGACTGAATTTTTCTGGACCCGTGTATGTATGGTCATAAGTGTATGAAAGTATTGGATAACTTTACACATGAGAATTCCTGCCGCTCGCCCCTGGGGCAGCCGGGCATACTCGCTCCGTGATCCCCATCTTCATGGCGAGCGCGATCAGCCGATCCAGGGGCGAGCGGCGCTTGTTGGACGCGGTGGCGTTAGAGTTGAGCGCTGGCGAAGTGGTCGCGCTGTTCGGCTCGTCGGGCTCGGGGAAGTCAACCTTGCTGCGCGCGCTGGCCGGCTTGGATGCGGCGTCGAATGTTGCTCGCCCTCCGCGCCAGGGCCGCGAATCTGAGGAAAAGCTGGAAGTCGATGGCCAAACCCCTGCCGTCTTGGGCTGGCCCGTGTGGCGCAGAAAAGTGAACTATCTGCCGCAAACGCCGAGCTTGATGAACGCTACCGTTGAAGAAAATCTACGGCGAGCTAGTTCCTACAAGAGTAGCAAGTTTGCTTTTCCGGACAAGGACGCGCGCGTCTGGCTGACTGACTTGGGCCTGGACCAGGTGTGGCACCGCAACGCCCGTTCGCTATCGGTAGGAGAACAACAACGCGTCTGTTTGGTGCGAGCCCTCAGCGTATACCCACGCGTACTGCTGCTCGACGAACCCACCGCAGCGCTGGATCCAGAATCCACTCGGATGGTGCGCGGTTGGTTGACGGCCTGGGCTGAACGTGAGCAGGGAGCAGCGCTCGTTGTCACGCACGAGGTCGCCGACGCGAGCAGCTGGTCAGCCCGGCAGTTGCGGCTCGAGGGAGGGCGGTTGCGTCCTCTTGAGGTCGCAGCCGTCAGCAGCGGTAGCTCTGCGCAGCATCGTGATGAGGCTGCGCATGGCTAGCGAAGCAAGCCTGTTGGCGCTCGACTACTGGCAGGTAGCGACCGCCGCCGCTCTGCAGCTGGGGATTGCGGGCTTGAGCTTGTGGTTGGGCCTGCAGCTCGAGCGCCGGCTGTTGATCGCCACAGCGCGTTTGGTGCTTCAGCTGCTGGCCGTCGGATTCGTTCTCCACTGGGTGTTCTCACTGCACGATCCTTGGCTGGTTGCGCTGCTCGCCCTGACCATGATGGCGCTGGCGACCCATGCAGCGGTGAGTCGTACGCCGCACCGCTTCCAAAGCATCTACCAGAGCAGCTTTCTGGTGATCGCGGTGTCGACCGGATTGACGCTGTTCGTCGGGGCGAAGTTGATCGTGGGGGTGGAGCCGTGGTGGCAACCCCGCTACGCCATTCCTTTGCTGGGGATGCTACTCGGCAACGCGTTGACGGGGACGTCGCTGTGTTTGGAACGGCTGCTGTCCAATCTGCGTGGGCAACGAGCGTGGATTGAGACGGAGTTGGCGTTAGGGGCGACGCGCTGGGAGGCCGTCAAAGAGCCGATGGTTGAGGCCGTGCGTGCTGGTATGATCCCGACAATCAACAGCATGACGGTGGCTGGCATCGTCTCATTGCCGGGAATGATGACGGGCCAAATCTTGTCCGGAACGGCTCCAACCTTGGCCGTGCGTTACCAGATAGTGATCTTTCTATTGATTGCGGTCGCCACGAGCCTGTGTTGCGTAGGCGTCGCGCTTGCGGTTTATCGCCGGCACTTCAGCGCCGAACATCAACTGGTCTTGCCCGAGGATGCCAGCGAGGGCTGAAGCGTGGCTAGCGTTCAGTATCTCTCCAGGACTACGGCGCCGTAGGCAGGTATTGGGACTCCACCCAACGGGTGGTGAAAGTCGCCGCCCCGCGTGGTTTCGGGGCTGCCAAGGTTGAAAACCGGCCAGCTAGTGTTGGCGATCTCCTTGTAGAAGCCGTGCACGCCCACGTCGTAGTCGGAGTAGCTGCGCCAGGAGAAGTTCAGTGCAACCAGGTATTTGCCTCCAGCGCGAGTGAACGCCACCACGCCGTTTTCGTTGTGAACATGGGGTACTTGAACGTCGCCCGCAGCGAAGTCCCACAGGTGCGCTCTGCGGAGATCTATCAGCGACGTGTACCAGTGGCGGAGTTTGGTCCTGCCATGGTCGACTTCATAGCTGCTCAAATCCAAGCGGTGCTGGTCCCAGTGAGAGCCGTTCGGCCCGCCTGGACCTTTGCCGAACTGGGTCCATTCTCCGGACTCTTGTCCCATGAACAACATCGGCACGCCGCGCCCCAGGATGGTCATCGCGGCCCCGATCTGACTCATCTCCCAACCTTTGCCGTCTCTGGCGACTTTGGCGATGCGTGCGTCTTCGTTGCCCACTTCATCATGCGATTCCACGAATAGAGTAGCGCTCTCCCAAGAATCACCGAACTCACGCATTGCGTTCTTGACGTGATCCAGGTGGCCGCCGGTTAGTGCTGCCCGGGCTTCGTCGTGGAATGTATCGCACCACTGGGAGTCAAACGGGGCGTGACGATCTCCAGCCCAGTCCTGGCCGATATCCTGCGCCGTGACATACCAGTTGTCGGGAAGCTCCTCGGCGACGAGCAAGATGTTGGGATCCTCGCGCTTTATTTTCTCGCGCAGCTCTCGCAAGAAAAGCCAGCCGCTGTGGGTGCCCGGCATGCGCACGTGACGCGTCCATTGGTTGCCTTCGTGCAAGATGTGGGTCATGTCGAAGCGAAAGCCATCGATCCGAAATTCACGGGCGAGGTACAACAGGTTCTGCACCAGGAAGTGCCGAGCGACATCGTTGCCGTAGTCAAACATCGCGCCCCAGTCCGTATCACCCGAGAAATAGGTGTCGCGGTCGATGTCCCACAGCGGATTGTCGGGGATGCCGATGTGATTGTAGACGATATCCAAGATGACGGCTTTTCCCGCCGCGTGCGCAGCATCGACAAGCGTCTTGAGATCGTCAGGTGTGCCGTAGCTCTCTTCGATCGCGTACAGAAATACTCCGTTGTAGCCCCAGCCCATATCTGAGAAGAATGCGTTCACCGGCAGCAGCTCCAGCGCGGTGACGTTCAAGTCAGCCAGATAGCGGTTGCCCATTGCTCCCGTGAGTTCTGCCGCTACCTGCTGCAGCGGCGGGGCGTCGCCATTACGCTGGGTGAAGCGTTTGGCATGCAACTCATAGATCACCAGATACTCCCAGCCGGGCCGTCGCCAGGTTTCGCACTGCCATTTGTACGTATCAGACTCGGTGACGATGGACCACGCGCTTGCGCCGGTGTTCTCCAGCATGCGCGCCGCAGGATCTTGCGTTTCGTGCCAGCTCAGGCCGCCATCGGAACTGAGCTTCAACCGATACTTGTCGCCGGCTTTCGGCGCCCGGATCGGGAACTCAGCCGGCTCAGCCTTGAGATACCAAAACTTGCCGCTGTCGCTGAGTGCCAGCGCTTGTTCGTCAAACTCAAATTTGACGCTGACGTCGGTGACGGATGGATGCGCGTGGAAGATCACGATCCAATACTGGCCGTCGAAGTAGAGCCCCGGGGAACGTTCGAAGATTTCGCTCTCCGTCATCGGTTGACCGAGCGCCATGGCACACCTCCTTGAGTTGCGGCCCGTGGCCGCTGACTGAATGCAGGCTTGCCATCGACACGCGCGCGCCACAAGGGCGACTGACAGATGGAGGGCAAACCGCGCGGTCTTGTGCGACCTGGCACACTGTTCAGTGAGACCGTTCAGTGAGCAGCAAGTGGCGCGACAGTGAGGCTGGGACGAATATTCGCGGCTGGTGGCGGGGACCTAGTCCATGGTGGGGAGCGGGGGCTTGGCGGGATCCGAAGGCCCCAGGGGTTCGAACTGGTGTTCGAGCAGAAATTGACGGGCTTCGGGGCGACGCGCGGGGTCCAGCAAGACGTAGACAACGGCGCCCTGCCTGATTTTCGTGACTTCGGAAATTGGTTCGATCACGCGTCGACGTTTCATCACCACGAACAACACCAGCTCATCGGGCGTCTTGGTTTGGATGCCGTAGGAGTTGACGCCAGCTTGCCAGCGCTCCAATTCGGCGCCGCCATCAGAAATTCTGTCCACCCACAGCGCATGGTGCACGGGTTGCCCGAACAACACGCGACCGTCGAGCTCTTCTAGGATTTCCAGATTGGCCTGCGCGCGATTTGGTGTCAGCGAAACCAACAGCGGTTCCACATCGGTGATGCGCCGAGCTCGCTCGACGAACAGCAGGTTCACCGCATCCACGCGCGCTGCAGCCAAGATCCCCTGGCGGATGTCGATTTCCGCATCGCGCAACGTGCTTTCTTGCAGGGCATTGCCATTGACGCAGCGTAGCCCCTCGGCCTTCGCGGCAGCGCACGCCGCGTCCTCGAGGTCGACACTCAACGAGTCCGCCCCTGCCGCCCTCAAAGCTTTGGCAATGACCCGGCCCAGGGGATCGGCGCCCAGGATGAACCAACCCTTGTTGGATGGGCGCCTGACTTTGAGTAGGAACGCCAGCACCGGTCCAAGCGTAGCCGCCTGCACGACGGTGACGGCGATCACCAAGAAGACCAACGCGCGGAGCTGAGCGCCTCCCTCGATGCCGGCCGCCGAGAGTCGGTTGGCGAACAAGGAAGCGACGGCGGCGGCGACGATGCCGCGCGGCGCTAGCGCGGCCAGAAATGCTCGCTCGCTTCGGTAAAGCATGCTTCCGGCCGTGGAGATCGCGGTGTGGATCGGGCGCACGACTAGCGCTAACGCCGCCACTACCCACCAACCTCCAGGACCCAAGCTGAGCACGTCGGCAATTCTTACGTCGGCGGACAGCAAGACGAACAGCAGTCCGATCAACATCATCGTCAGCTGTTCTTTGAACTCGAGCAGGTGGAATGAGCGCCGAGTTTTCGTGTTCCCTACGACTGCGCCCGCCATCGTCGCGGCAGCAATCCCGCTTTCATGAACAAGGGCGTCCGCCAACTGAAAGATGGCGAACACCACGCACAACGCGACGACGTTCCTCAGTTGTTCGGGCACGAGGCGTCTGGGACGAAGTAGAAGCGCTAACAAGAAGCCCGAAACACCCCCGAAGATAAGACCAAACCCCAAACGTTTGGCTACCTCAAATACCCCCAGCGCGGCGCTCTGTGCCGAAGGTTGGAGTGCGACATCGAGCGCCACCACCGCCACTATCGCTCCTAGCGCGTCGGATAGTACTCCTTCGGCTTCGAGAATCGCGCGCACTCTGTGCTGCACGTTCATGCGCTTCAGCAGCGGATTGACTACTGTCGGACCAGTGACGATGACCAGCGTTCCGAACAAGATGGACAACGTCCAACTGAAATCAAGTAGATATCGAGTGGCGAGTGCACCTCCGGCCGTGACAATCAGCGGTCCCAACAGAACCAAACGCCGGATCGGCTTCTGCTCACTCCTCAAGCGCTCGAGGTTCAGGTGCAGACCACCCTCGAACAAGATGACCGCGACGGCGAAGGATATGATCCCGGAAAGGCCATCCCCCAAGTTGGCGGGTCGCACGACGTTGGCCACATCCGGTCCAAGCAGCACACCCACGACCAGCAGCAAGAGAATACTGGGTACGCTCAAATGGCGTGCGAGAGCTTGGCAGATGATACCAGCGGTTAATGCTAGAGCCAGAGTCAGGCTGGCGTTGTCCAGAATCGAAGTGTGGTCCATCTGACTGTCTGTGAGAGGGCGCGTCGCCCCCCTTCTATCACAGGCGTCGGATCACTGGTGGTCTGCTGGGGCTCGGACCGAGCGGGTCATGACGATCGCGTTGGCGAGTCGCTGTGCGGCGCGGCCCTGCACGAAACAAGCGACTGGGTCGTGACTCTCCAGCAGCATGCGCTCCACCTCGCCTTGCTCTTCACTAAGCCCCTCCGCAACGACGACGTCATCGAGACTGCCGCGATGTCTGCCGAGATTCAGGTATGCAGTCTTCAGAGTGACGCGGCCAGCGCCCGTCACGCCCAAATGGTCCAAGTGTTCGTGAGTGCGCGCGTTCCAGGCGACGAATACGTCGTCGGGTTTAGCGAAGCTCTGCCAGCGCTGGCGCAAGGCGGAAAAGTCTGGAGCCTGCTCAAACAAGCTCCGAGCCACGCGCAAGTGATTGTAGCGTGCTTCTCCCACGGCAGGTTCGTGCGCCACGAGGCTACCAAAGGTTTCTCCCGTGCCCAGACGATGGGCATTCCAAGAGAGTAGGGCATCACTGCCGTCGGCCAGTGTCGTGTAGTCAGCGTAGGTGACCACGATCTTGCTGGTTGGTTCGAGCAGGGCTAGCGGGATGTTTCGCGGCCGGAGTCGGCGTTGTTTGTAGCGACTCTCCCCACTGCGCGTGCTCAACATCGCAATCTGCTGGTCGATCATTGAGTCAAAGCCGTTCAATAGCGAAGAAAGGCCGACCAGGTCTGGCTCCAGTTCCTTGAGCGCCGCAACGATCGCCTCCACAGTGGAAACACAGTGCGCGGCAGGCTCTTTGCGCAGTCGGTAGTTGCTCGGCTTGCTGAGCGAGAGACTGTAACGCGGTAGCTGGTGCAGCCACTGGCAGTCGCGATACATGTAGCGTGCGTGGTGCCAGGTGCCGTCCAATACCACCAGCGCCTGGGGGCGCTGCCGTTCGCTCAAACCGCTCAGTGGGGTCGCGTCCGGGCCGGGATACAGCAGACCGCAACCCGCGGGCAATGGTGGCCGCTCAGAAGCGAAGCGCCGATTGTAGTCGATCCACAGCTCGCTGTTGGCTAGCGAAAGATGAGCCATCCGGGCCGTGCCAATGGCGTGGCCGCGCTCTCGCGGATGCTGCAAGATCAGGACTTTGGTGCGATTTTGAATGCGCGGAAGACGCGCGCAATAACACTGGGAGCTCGGCCGCAGGCAGTCGTAGCAGGTATCCCGGTGTTCGGCTGAAGGCGCGCCGGCGGCAGTCATCAAATCTGAGGAGCGAATCAAGCAGGCTGAATCATGCTGGCTGAATCATGGAGGCGGAGAAGAAGCTCCGAGCCAGCGTGTCGCCTTTGCGTAGCTCATCAGCCGTGCCTTCCGCAACCATCCGCCCCTTGTCGAGCACGTAGATTCGGTCAGCGACCTTTTGCGCCTGCACCATGTCGTGGGAGATCACCACGCTGGTGACCTCGAAATCGTCACGGGTTTTCAAGATCAAGTCGTCCACGAGCCGAGCGGTGAGCGGGTCCAAGCCGCTCGTCGGTTCGTCATACATGACGAGCATGGGTTCGAGGATCAAGGCTCGCGCCAGGCCCACTCGCTTGCGCATGCCGCCGGAGAGTTCGGCTGGGAACCGATCGAGGACATTTCTCAGCTCCAGCCTCTCCAGCAGACGAGACACCTTGTCTTGGATCTCCTGGCGCGACAGCTTCGTGTGCTCTTTCAGCGGTAAACCGACGTTGTCCAGCACCGTCAACGAGTCCAGCAAGGCTGAGTACTGAAACACCATGCCGAACTTGCGCCGCACACGCTTCAGCTCGCGCTCACCCAAGCCAACGATGTTCTCTCCCTCGACCAGCACTTTCCCCGACGTGGGCTGATCGAGACCGATCATGACGCGTAGGAGGCTGGTCTTGCCAGCGCCAGAGCCGCCGATCACGACTGCCACGTCGCCGCGCTTGACGCGCAGATTCACACCGTCCAGCGCGACGACGTCATCGAATCGCTGCACGACATCTTCAACAACGAGCGGGTATCCGCTGCTGGCGTCGGTTTCGACCGCGCGAGGTCCGGACACGGGAGAGTCGCTCAAGACTGTCCGAGGCGTTGCTTCAACTTCTCCATCATCTCAGCGAAGGTATGATTGGCAAGGAAGTTGTTGAAGGTGTCTCGATAGTGGGTGGCCATGCTGACGTGCTCGATCGACACGTCTTCGACCTTCCAGGTCGAGCCTGATTTGAACAACGTGTAGTCGATCGGAATCGTCTCTTTGCTGGCGGTGATCAGCACAGTCTTCACCTTACGGATTTCATCCGAAGGCTTGAGCGTGCTTCGGATTTCGACTTTTTCCGTGCCCTTGAAACGGTCCAGATCGTCCTTGTAGCGGTTGGCCAGCAGCTTCTTGAATACGCCGACGAACTCTGCGCGCTGCTCCTCGGTGAGGTCACGCCAGTGGAATCCGAGACAGCTCTTGGACATCCGCGTCCAGTCGAAGGCGGCATCAACGATTTGCTGCAGCCGATCCAGGCGCTTCTTCGGGTCCTTCTTGAGTTCCGCGTCCTTCAAGGCAGCAAACGCGTCGTCGATCAGTGTTTGGATGACGGTTTCTGCGGTGGTGTCCGCCGCCCAAGCTGCGGGGGCCAGCAGCAGCCAAGTTGTGGCTGCGCCACCAGCAAGCGCCGAGCGGCGGGTGAAGCGTCGTAAAGTGGTTAAGCCTTTTGGCTGAACGGGCATACCTATCAGTCCTTAGTGGGATAAAAGCGGCTACTGGACACGTTGAGCGTTCCTGTCGCTTTTGCAAGCTCTGCTAGCGCAACATTATGACGGAAGATGGCGTCGAAATATGCAACCCGAAGTCGCACATACATCGTGGACGACTCCGTCACGTCTTGCACGTTGCCGAAACCGATCGAGTAGTCCGCTGAGGCTCGAACTGCCCATTTTTTCGCGTTTTCCACCGCCTCATGGGAGGACTTGATATCTCGCTCTGCGCGCTTCAGATCCTCCAAAGCTTTGCGCACCTCGGCGGGTAAACCCTGAGCCGCCCAGCGGCGAATCTCCTGCAATTCCCGGGCCTTGGCGTAGTTCTCTTGGGCTCGCGCATCGGCTCCGCCGCCAGATTCCCACCTCCAGCGGGCGCCAACTAACGCGCCCGGGACGAAGTGGTTGAGCGGGTCGTACACGAAGCGGGAGTCCACCAGATCACGGCCCGGGGTGTAGGCTGCGGACGCATAACCCAGGACAAAGAAGTCTGGTAAGTCGTCGGCTTCCACCGCTTCGCCCAAGCTCCGATAGGCCTTGGTGCCCTCATTCAGAGCTGCCATTTCGGGACGTTTGTCCAGTGCTAGCTTGGTCAGGGCCTGGAGCGTCGCCTTTGGGGTCTCCAGCGGTTCGAGAATCTCGTCTTTGGGTTCGATCTTCGCTGCATCTCCAAGACCCAAGTAGGCAAGCAGCCCACCCTCAGCTTGACTTTGACCGGCTTGCGCTTGGCTCAGGCCCATCTCGAGGACGCCCATGGCCGAATAGACCCGCAGCGCGTCCGCTTGGACTGCTCCAGTCTTCTCTTTGATGCTCTTCTCCGTGCTCTCTGCTGCGCGGCGCAGTGCGTGCATCATTTCGTCGAAGAACAGGGTGAGTGACCGCGCCAGCAGCCAAGACTCGTACAGCTTGGCGACTTCAAACGCCAGCTCGGCCTTCGTCATCTCGGTTTGAGCTTGCAACGCCCGCAACTCATGCGCTGCGGCATCTTGGCGTTTGCTGATCTTCCCGAACGTGTACAGGGGCTGCAAGATCTCCACCTGTCCGCCAAACACGACAGACAAGTCGGAGAAGCCCACATCGCCGTAGGAGTTCTCGGTGGACTGAACCGCTGTACCCGGCTCGAGTCTGGCCTTCAGTGAGGGGCCGACGCCGGCTAGCACCGTGACCTGGGGAAACTGAGCCGCGTCAGCTTGGGCGCCGCGTGCTTTCGACTGGGCTTCTTGCGCTCGGGATGCGGCGATTTGCGGATTTTGCTTCAACGCCCGACTGATGGCTCCGCCGCGAGTCAGGGTTTCCGCCTGCGCACTCGCGCTGAGCAGGGTGAGCGCGCCAGCGGCCAACGTGACGATCCACTGTGGCCTGGCTCGGCGCGCGCGGGGTGCATGGATTGGTGTTCGCTTCAGCAGCATCTCGACTCCAGCGTTGCAGGCAGGGGTGCTAGTCAAAAGGATTGGCAAACGGACTCTCTTCGCTCTTGCCGTCTTGCTCACCTTCGGTCTTTTCGGTCTTTTCGGTCGTGTCCGTCGAGTCCTTGTTGTCTTCTGCGGAGGTTTTTTCTTCTTTGTCCGGGGCTTTTTCGTCGTCCACCGGAGAGCCGAAAGCATACTTGGCGATCAGCTCCGTCAAGCTGACAGCGGGTTCGGTGCGCGCGATTTTGCCCCCCTCAGCGAGTTCTTCGTCGTTAGCGCCGGGAGAGAGAGAAACATAGGAGTCACCGAGCAGACCAGCGCTCTGAATCGAAGCGATGGTGTCCGTTGGCAGCTTCACGGTTTGATCGATCCGGAGCACCAGATTGGCCTGATAGTTCTCGAGCGTGACGCCTCCGACCTCACCCACGGTCACCCCGGCGATCTTGACGGGATCCCCAGTCTTGAGGCCTGCCACGGAAGAGAAGCGAGCGTTGACGTTGTAGCGATGATCATCAAACAACGACAGCCCCCCGAGAGACACGGAAAGATAGAGCACCGCCAAGATGCCCACGAGCACGAAGGCGCCCACTGAGATTTCGTATCTGGTGTATCGTGATCGGGACATCAATCTCTAGTTCGTCAGTAGAACACTAATTCGGTAGAACACTAAAACATCAGCGCTGTCAGCATGTAGTCGGCCGCAAGTACGACCACAGACGTTTCCACCACCGCGCGAGTAGTGGCCAGTCCAACGCCTTTTGCGCCTCCGGAGGCAGTGTAGCCGCGATAGGTGGCGATCCACACCATACATGCAGCGAACACCACCGACTTGGTCAGACACTCCAAGGCGTCGTCCCACTCGATGGAGTCTCGGACGCTGAACGCAAATTGACCAAACTCCATCCCGAGCACGGATACGCTGAACAGTAGCGAAACCCCCAGACCCACCAGCGCGAACAGCGCGGTCAACATGGGGCCGGCGATCATTCCGGCGAGCAAGCGCGGCGCGACCAGGTAGTCCAGCGGGTCGATGGCCATCGTTTTTAGGGCGTCAATCTGTTCGGTGACACGCATGTTGCCCAATGTCGCCGCGATGGCCGAGCCCGCGCGCGCCGTGATCATCAGGGCACCGAGCACCGGGGCCAGCTCCTTCGTCAGGCTGAGCGCGACCAACCGACCCACGAGTTGCTCGGCTCCGAAGCGATCGAGCGTGTTGTAGCCCTGCAGTGTCAATACCAACCCGGTGAACGCGCTGGTCAAGATGATGATCAGTAGGGAGCGGTTGCCGATGAAGTGCAACTGCTCAATCAGCATACCGACGCGCCACGGGCGCCGCGGTAGGCGCGCCAGACTACCCAAGAAGAACAGGGTCGATACGCCCAGCGCACCCGCCGTTTCGAGCACGGCTCTACCGGTGCCGCCCAGGAGGATCAGCGCTGGATTAACAGACCCGCCTGAGCTCTTCGTCATCGCGCCCTGGCTGCCCTCGCCCACGTCGGTTGTGTGGGACTGATCCGGGCTGGAGTCAAGGGATTTGGGTGGGGTAGGCCTGCCAACTGGGTTGACGTCCGGAAATCCCCGTGTATCGCTTCTCGAAGCAGACAAGGGCAGTCGAAAATGGGGAAAAAGAAGCTTTGGTTGGCCGGCGCCGGCATCGTTTTGGTTGCGCTCTTGGGCTGGGTGTTCACGCAGTACTTTGCTCCCCAGCCCACCACCCAGGTCACGCATGAGCTCAGCGACCACGCCAAGGATGGAACGATCATCAGACGCGGACAATTCGTGGATGGTGATGCGACGCATAGCGCGTCGGGTAGCGTCAGCTTGATCCAGCATGCCGGGGGCTACTCGCTTCGGTTTGAAAACTACGATGCCACCAGCGGTCCCGATGTGTTCTTCTTTCTTAGCAAGAGTGAAGCGGGCGACTTCGAGGGGGCGCCCAAGCACAAGCTGCTCGTCAACGGGGGAGTCGGTGAAGGGCAAGCGACGCTCAGAGGTGACTTTGAGGTCTCACTCAGCGGTGTGGAAAACCCAGAGCAGTATCGAAGTGTGATTGCGTGGTGCGTGCGCTTCAGTCATCGTTTCGGCTGGGCTGGGCTGAAGCCCGCAGAATGAGAAAAGCGGCTGCGATCCGGTAGATCCAGGGGTGCTGTTCAGGGCTGGTAGGCCATCGAAGTTTCCCGCTGTGGGCGGTTTTCCAGTGCCGATTCTGGGCGCCAACGAAACCCCGCTGCTCCAGGTTGCGCCGGGTGCGAAGTCCCGCTTCCCGGTGTGGTCCGCCGCTGGCAAGTTCTTGAGCCAACTAGCGAGCACGTCGCGTCTAGTGTGTCACAACGTGCCCATCGGACGATGCCCATGCGACGAAGCTACTACGCCCCTGTCTTGATCTTATGCAGCTTGGCTGCCAATGCCTGCTCCAGCGGCAATGCCGAGCGCGCCACGCCGGACCCATTTGACGTCGATCCGGTGCGAGCAGCTGCCGAAGAGAACTTCAACGAGCAGCCAGATGGACCTTCGCTGAGTCACAACCGGGCTCTCGCCAATCAACCAACGGATGAGCCTGTCGAGGACATTCCGGAGGCGCTCAGTTGTGACGGAGATCTGGGCGGCAAAGTGCTGCAGCGGCTCAATCGTACGGAATACAACAACACCGTGCGGGACCTGCTGGGTGATGAGTCGCGCCCGGCAGACAATTTCCCAAAGGATGACTTCGGCGACAGCTTCGACAACAACGCGCGCGCCTTGAGCGTCAGCCCGCTGCTGACGGAGGGCTACATGGCCGCGGCGGAAGAGCTGGCGGCGTGGGCTGTGTCTCCGGAAAATCCATCGCGCGACGCGATCCTAGTGTGTCGGCCGACGAACGTCGGAGCCGAAAATTGTGCGCGTGAGATCATGACCCAGTTCTTGATCCGTGCGTTTCGACGTCCCTTGCTGGACGAAGAGCTAGATAGCTATGTGACGCTCGTGGAGGATGCCCGTGCCGCCGGAGCTTCCTTTGAGCAGGCGATTCAGGTGGCGATAGAAGCGTCGCTGCTTTCGGTGCACTTCCTCTACCGAGTGGAGTTGGACGTCGATCCCGACTCGGACGCTCCCCATCGTTTGACGTCCTTCGAATTGGCAAGCCGGCTGTCTTACTTCTTGTGGTCCACGATGCCGGACGACGAGTTGTTCTTGGCGGCTGAAAAGGGAGAGCTGCTCACTGAAGCAGGCATTCGCACCCAGGTCTCGCGCATGCTGGAAGATCCCAAGTCGGAGGCCTTGCTGACGAGCTTCGTTGGGCGTTGGCTCGAGGTGGATGATATCGCGGAATCGAACCAGCCTTCGACTGACCTCTTTCCAGAATACACGCCGGAGCTCAAGGCAGCGATGGAGGCCGAGACGCGCCGCTTCATGGCGGATGTGCTCAGCGGGGAGTTGAGCTTCGATCAGGTGCTCAGTGCCCAACATACGTACGTCAACGCACTGCTGGCGGAGCACTACGGCCTGGAGGGAACCTTCGGGGAAGAGCTGGAGCAGGTGTCCTTGGAGGGAACTGAGCGCACGGGACTGCTCACTCAGGCCAGCATTCTGACGCTGACGGGCGCGCCCACGCGCACGTCGCCGGTGCGTCGTGGGGTGTACGTGCTCAGCAATCTGCTGTGCTCCGCGCCCCCGCCCCCGCCGCCTAACGTCGAGGGCGACCTGGACGCTGAACCGGAGGATCCCGCGCAGACGCTAGCGGACCGCGCTCGCGCACATTCGGATGACCCGCAGTGCGCAGCTTGCCACGCGTTGATGGACCCGATCGGGCTGGGGTTGGAGAGCTTCGACGCGATTGGGCGCTACCGCGAAGAAGAGAACGGCACGCCGATTGATCCCTCAGGTAGCCTGATCGTCGACGGTGGGCCGACTGAGTTTACGGGTGCTCTCGAGCTGAGCGCGCTGCTCTCCGATGACGAACGCTTGGCGCGTTGCGCGACCCAGAAGCTGTTCACGTATGCGTTGGGGCGTTTGCCGCAGAACACGGAAAATCAGGACCGCTGCCGTTTGGACGGCTTGAACGCAGAGTTCGAGTCCGGCGAGTTCGACTTCAAAGAGTTAATCCACTTAGTGACGCTGACGGACAGCTTCCGCGGCCGCCGTGGCGGAGTGGAAGGGAGCGAGGAATAATGAGAAAGCGCTGGGAAATCTCCCGACGATTCATGCTTCGTGGTGGAGCGGCGGCGATCGGCTTGCCCCTGCTCGATGCCATGCATCCCGAACTGAAGCGAGCACAAGCTCAAGGCAGCAAGCCTGCCAAACGCTGGGTGATGTGGCACTTTCCAGCTGGCTACCGCCGTTCAACTTGGAACATCTCGGGTGAAGCGGGCGCCAAGGAATGGGAAGTCAGCACGGCGCTCGAGCCCTTGGTTGAGCTCGGGATCCAGGGTGACGTCAGCGTAGTGCAAGGCTGCCGTGCGCGTTACGCCGACGGCGCCGGAGCCGGTCACACCTGCGGCATTTCAGGTCTGCTCAGCGGTTTTCTGTGTCAGCAGGAGCTGCCAGAGAATCGTCGTACGATCGACCAGGAGATCGCGGCGCAAATCGGTGGAGAAACCAAGATCCCATCGCTTCAACTCGGGACCAATATCCTCCACGAAGATCCGAATGACGAAAAGGGCTACGCGTCCAACATCAAGGATCACCTGTCGTGGAAAGACTCCACGACGCCCATGCCTAAGCAGATCGACCCAGCCCAGGTGTTCGAACGGCTTTTTGGCGACGTGGTGGAACTACCGGACGAGGGCGAGTTGGCTGGAGCACTGCGTTCGGAGCTTCGCGCCAGCATTTTGGACCACGTGCTCGACGAAGCGGACGCGCTGAAGCCGAAGCTCGGCAGCGCCGATAAGCAGAAAATCGATCAGTACCTCAGTTCAGTCCGCGACGTTGAGAAGAGCATCCAGGTTGCTCCACGCGGCAACGAGTCCGGCATGTGTGACGCCCAGGGCCGCGCCGGCAGTTATCGCCGCCCCGATGACATTGAGGATCACGTGCGTCAGATGAATGATCTGATGGCGCTCGCCTTGTCGTGCGATGCCACGCGTGTGGTCGTCTTTCAATACGAGACGACCGTCACCACGATTCGCCACCCATTTCTGGGTGTCACGGCCCCATACCATCTCGGCGTCACCCACCATGGGTCGCGCACCGAGTCGCTGCACAACTACACCATCGTCAATCGCTGGTTGGTCTCCCAGTTTGGTGACCTCGTGAGTCGGCTGAAGGAGATCCCCGACGTCGACGACAGCAGCCTGCTCGACAATACCTCGCTGATCATGACCAGTGAGCTGGGTGACGGTGACTTGCACGACCACGAGAACCTGCCTTGTTTGTTGGCTGGCGGCGCTGGCCTAGGTCTGGATCCGGGCCGTCTGATCGCCGGCACCAACCAGGACATGATGAAGGTTTTCA
The DNA here is from genome assembly GCA_050304975.1 of Polyangiaceae bacterium. Classification (GTDB taxonomy): domain Bacteria; phylum Myxococcota_A; class Polyangia; order Polyangiales; family Polyangiaceae; genus SZUA-265. The sequence continues at coordinate 55,743 of JBNLEN010000011.1, read as the reverse complement.
TCGCCACGGCTCAGGCGGTCGGAGCTGATATCGAAAGCTTCGGTTGGGACTATGCGAACTCCTCCACCGCCAAAATCCCCCTCGAAGGACCTCTGGACGGGATTTTGTAGGCCCGACAAAGTTGAGTAGTTCCCAGAGCTTCTGGATTGCCACCGCGCCTCCTGGCAACTCTGGTCTTGCTAGAACGAACGGTCGTGCTATTTGTTCGGCATGTCCAGCAAGGGCGAACAAACTCGGGAGCTGATCCTCGACCAGGCGCTGAAGTCGGCAAGCCTGGTTGGCTTGGAGCAGCTCACCGTGGGAGAGCTCGCTAAGAGCCTCAAGCTCTCCAAGTCTGGCCTATTTGCGCATTTTGGTTCGAAGGAGGAGCTGCAGCGCTCGGTGTTGGAAGCCGCCGCCGAGCGTTTCATGCAGGAGGTCTTCGGCCCTGCCACCAAGCAGCCCCGCGGTGAGCCACGGGTGCGGGCGATCTTCGAAAACTGGCTCGCGTGGACACACTCGGAGGGCATGCCTGGAGGCTGCATCTTCCACCAGGCCACCGCCGAGTACGACGGGCGCGCTGGCAAAGTGCGCGACTACCTGGTTCAAGTCCAACGGGTTTGGTTCGACATGATGCAGCGAGCTGCCGCCATCGCCGTGCAAGAAGGCCACTTCCGCGCTGACCTGGATCTTGAAGGGTTCGCCTACGATTTCCAGGGCATCATGATGGCATCGCACCACTTCAGTCGGCTCCTCGAGATCCCCAATTGGGAGCGGCTCTGCCGTGGGAGCTTTGAGCGACTGATCCACTCTTCGCGTTCAGAGAAACGCGGCTAGAAACCGATCTCAACGAAAGGGACCCCGAGAAATGACCGCAAGCCTACTGTCAGAAAAAAGAACGAACGTTCGTTTTAATAGCGCCGACAAGCGTTGGAACCATTGGTGGGTGCCCTTGATAGGGGGGGCTTCGCAGTTGATGCCCGGACTCATGGGGCGCATCGCCGTGCGCTGGTTCACTCGTCCTCGGCGCTTTCCTAGGCCGGAGGCCGAGCACGCCGTATTGCAGGGGGGCCGGCGCTTCGAGCTCTCCTGTGGGGTGCCCGCTTGGAGCTGGGGGCAAGGGCCCGTCGTGTTGCTGGTTCACGGTTGGGAGGGTCGCGGGGCGCAGTTGGGAGCCTTCGTGCAACCCTTGGTGGATGCGGGTTATCGCGTGGTGGCATTTGACGCCAAGGCACATGGGAACTCGGCGGGCACGCACGCCAACCTGGGGGACTTCGCTGAAGCGATCCTCGCAGTGGAACGGCGGGTGGGCGACATCCATGCCGTGATCGCCCATTCTGCAGGCTGCCCGGCGACTACGTTGGCTTTGCGTCGAGGCCTCAAGACCAACGCTCTGGTTTACGTTGCACCTCCAGCAACGCTCGACATGATGACTGGCTACTTCGCCGAGCTAACGGGACTCAGTGCTGCAGCCTTGGACACGATGAAGACTCGGCTGACCGAGCTGATCCACGTCACCTTCGAGGACATGAAGGTTCAATCCTTTGGACCCCAAATGAGAACGCCGCTGTATGTCGTTCACGATTCGCAAGATCGGGATGTGAGCCTGAACAGCGGCTTGCAATACCAAAAATACTGGGACAGCTCCCATTTGCTCGTTACCCATGGGTTGGGGCACCGGCGCGTGTTGCGCGACGCAACGGTCGTGCGCGAAGTTGTCGGCTTCGTGCGCAGCGTCCAGCCGCCGAGTCGCCGTACGGGGCTCGCGGATTGGTTGGAAACACAGCCCTTGTCCGAGCTGCCAGGACTGCGGATCTGAAGCATTCGCCGCTTCCCGGCCCGCGCCGTCGTGGGGCGTCGCGGGTTCTAGCCTGGCCGGTGGCCGTTGTGGTAGACCAGGCTATATGGCCCTGGACCCACTCAACTCGACGATTCGAGCAGACGGTGAGACGGTCGGCGCACCCGGGCAGCTGACTCGCGGCGTGCTTTGGGTTTATCCGGAGGTGAAGTTCACGAAGTTCACTCCCGGCCGGCTGCTGCTGGGACGAGGGGATGACTGTACGCCTCAACTGTTGGGGTCTGAGATCTCCCGCCATCATGCTGAGCTGCAGGCGCGCGGACCGCTGGTAACCCTGCGGGACTTGGGTAGCACGAATGGCACGTTCCACAATGGGGAGCGCGCTGGTGAGCAAGCTGTCGCTTTGGCTGACCAAGACGTCGTTCGCTTGGGGGAATGGCTGGGAGTCGTTTGTACTGGAGCGAGTGAACAAACAGCCACGCTCGAGGAATCGGGGGAGCTGATCGCGGGGCCGCGAATGCAGGCCTTGATAGCCCAGGCGACGACGGTGGCCCAGAGCGACTTGCCCGTCATTCTACTCGGCGAAAGCGGGACCGGTAAGGAACTGATTTCGCGACTGATCCACACCAGCAGCGGGCGCACCGGGGAGCTGGTGGCCGTCAACTGCGCGGCACTGCCTGAAAACCTGGCAGAGTCGGAGCTGTTCGGGCACAAGAAGGGCGCGTTTACTGGCGCTGATCGCGCCAACGACGGTCACATTCGTTCGGCAGACCGCGGCACGCTGTTGCTAGACGAGATCGGTGATCTGCCGCTTGCGATTCAGGCCAAGCTGCTCCGGGTGTTGGAGGAGTCCCAAGTGGTGCCTCTCGGTACGTCGACGCCGCTTGCGGTCAACATACGGGTGATCGCCGCTGGCCAACACTCGCTCGCTAGTGCTGTCAGCAGTGAACGGTTCAGGGGTGACCTGTACGCCCGTCTGAACGGGATTGAGCTCCGGGTTCCAGCGCTACGAGAGCGCCGCGAAGAAATACCGGCCATCTTTCGACGGGTAGCGGAAAAGCAACTGGGGGGAGCGGTTCTGCCGCGCCTTGCGCCCCGATTGTTGGAGTGCTTGTGCCTCTACGACTGGCCGTTCAACGTGCGGCAGCTGGTACAGGTGGCGCGCCAGATGGCGGTTTTGCATCGCTCAGCGGTCGAATGGACCGAGCAGATGTTGCCTCCACCAGTTGCCAGCAAGGTTGAGCAGCAGACCGTGCGCGAGCGCGGCACCGCCGGGTGGGAGGCTGCGAACTCCGCTCCGCCCTCCAGCGACGGCCTGCAGAGTGCCTCGAGCCCCTCGCTGAAAGAGCGCCGTGAACAGGCGAGGGACAAGGAGCTTCAGGAGCTTCAGCGCGCGCTGGATCAGTGTGGTGGGAACGTTTCCGAAGCAGCGCGTGCGATTGGGGTGTCTAGGCGCAAAGCCTACAGGTTGCTCAAAGAGTTGGAAGACGAACAGGCCTGACCCAAGCCTCTCCGGCGTCGCTGATGGCGCCGCTGATGACGCTGCGTAACGAGATTTCGCCGACGCAGGTGGTGCTGGGCGACTGCGCTTTGGTGCGTTGCGGAACGTGCTAGGCTCGGCCTGATCCAAGTGGCAGAGAAGCTTCATCACATCAGGCCGACTTCGGAACACCGGCTGTTCGTGCGCGACGGGTTTCGCTCGTTTCGCAAGACCTATGCGCTCAGTGAAGTGGGCTGGGGGGTCGCCACCACTGGAGTGCTGCTTGGCGTCGTGTTTTGGGTGGCTTGGCGCGGCGCACATCCGGATCCGGAGTTGTTTGACGTCAGTGCCGCTCTGCAAACGGCAGCTGCGACTCCGCCTGCCGAGCGTGGAGCGTTGCCCGACGGCTTAGCCTTCTCGGGCTGGCAGGAAGGTAAACTCGCCAGGTTTGACGCCGACAACTTGTATGAAAAGATCAACGGGCGTGCGGGCTTCTTCAAGTCATTTGGAGTGCAGCAGCTGTACAGCGCGGTCGTTCAGAGCCAGAAAGACCCATCTATCAGCGTGGATATCGAGCTGTATGACATGGCCGAGTCCAAGAACGCTCTAGGCGCGTACAACGGTGAACGTCCAGCGGAGGTTGCATCCTCTCAAGCGGGAAGCGCCATGTATCACGAGGACCGAAACGCGGCCTACCTGGCCCAGGGCAGGTTCTATGCGCGATTCATTGGTTCGGATGAGTCGGCTCAGGTCAAAAGCCAGTTGAAACATCTGCTGTCGGTATTTCAAGAGCAGTTGCCGTCGGACGCCCTGCCTTGGGGGTATGCATTGTTGGGCACACACTTGGGATTAGGCAAAGGGGCGATCCGCTATGAACGCGAGAATGCTTTTTCGTTCGGGTTTGCGAGCAATGTGTACACGGCCACCGTGAGCGAGCCCGACGCGGATGTGGATACGATGTTGTTCGTCGCGCCCGCCGCAGACGAAGCTTCGGCGGAGGCGTTGGCAGACAAGTATGTCGCCGGTTTCGCCAGCATTGGGCAACGCAAGCCGGATTCTGAGGGCGTTCGCTGGACCCAGAATGAATTCTTGGCCACGTACGCAGGGGTGATGGTTTCGTCACGTTGGGTGCTCGGCATCAAAGGCGCGCCGCAGATGGCCGAGGGCCTGCAATGGCTGCACAAGCTGCGCGCGGCCGTGCAGGCATTCGAGCAGGCTGGCGGCAAGCCGGAGATCGTCGGATCCGAAAACGCGGACGGCAGCGACGCTGTGGAGCCGGCACCGGCTGAGGCCGATGGCCCCGAGGAGGCGCCCGTTGAGCACTAAGCGCGGCCAGAGTGCCGAGCGCAGCCAGAGTGCCGAGCGCATGGATCGTCGCCGCTTCGTCCGACAGGGCGCGGCGGTGGGGGGACTGAGCGCCGCAGCGGCTTGGGCCAACCTGGCGCCGCCAACCTGGCCACTCTCGCTCAAGGACCCTGACGGGGAACGAGGTAAACCGCAGCCGCAACTGGTGACGTTGCCAGAGAACGGTTTCACGGTGGATCCTTCTGCGACCGCCGCTGAGCTGGGCATCGCACGCGGTCAGGATCCAACGAGCTTGGTCAAAGCGGCCGTCGACGCCATCGGTGGGATCACGCGCTTCGTCTCCAAGGGGGACGTCGTCGTGATCAAGCCGAATGTTGCGTTTGAACGCCCAGCGGCACTCGGGGCCACCACCAACCCGGAAGTCCTGTCCGCGTTGATTGAACTCGTGCGTTCCGCCGGGGCGGAGGAGATCCGCGTGGCGGACAATCCGATTGAGTCCCCGGAGAGTTGTTTCGCACGCAGCGGTATTCAAGCGGCTGCCATTCAAGCGGGAGCCCGCGTGTACTTGCCCAATCCGAACGATTTCGCTTTGCTCAGTACCCCGGGGGCGACACATATCGAGCGCTGGCCCTTCTTTTGGCGACCGTTCATCGGCGCGACGAAAGTCATCGGCATCGCTCCGGTGAAGGATCACAACCTGTGCCGCGCTTCGATGACCACCAAGAACTGGTATGGCTTGCTTGGGGGGCGCCGCAACCAATTCCACCAGGACATCCACGGCATCATTTCCGACTTGGCGTTGATGTTGCGCCCCACCTTCGTGCTGCTGGATGGCTTTCGGGTACTGTTTCGCAGCGGCCCAACTGGCGGCAGTTTGAGTGACGTCGCTCCTGGCAACACGATCGTTGCTTCGCAAGATTCACTCGCCGCGGACGCGTTCGGCTGGCAGAAGCTGCTCGACCGCAGCGATGAAGAACTGCCCGACTACTTCCGCCAAGCGGCTGCCCGCGGCTTGGGCTCGCCGGACTGGAATGCGCTGCGCGTGAAAGAGGTGCGCGGCGGATGAGCGGCAAGGAACAGTCAACAAAGGCGCGCGGCACCAGCGGTCCGTTTGCGCCCAATCGCGACGGCTCGCCGTGGTACGCGCGTGTTCTGCGCCTGACCAGCTTCCGAGTCGTGTCTCAAGCGACTTTCTTGGGCTTGTTCCTGTTCCTGCTGTGGGTGACCTGGTTTTCGCGCTTACAGGGTTACCCGGCGTCATTGTTCTTGGAGCTGGACCCACTTGTCGGCTTTGCCACAGCCTTGTCAACCCACACCGTGTACCGTTGGTTGTGGCGCGGATTGTGGATCTTGATCCCGACGCTGATTTTGGGGCGAGTGTTTTGCGGCTGGATCTGTCCTTATGGCACGTTGCATCAGTTCTTCGGCTGGATCTTCAACATCCGCCGCAACAAGGACAACATCCAGGTCAACGTTTACCGTCCGCTGTTTGAGTTCAAGTACTACGCGCTGAACATTTTTCTCATATTGGCGGTGTTCGGCGCTTTGCAGATTGGTCTGCTAGATCCCATCTGCCTGCTGACGCGCTCCATCGCGACCGCGGTGCAACCCGCCGTTGATGGCAGTCTGCCCGCAGGGCTGCAAATGCTGTCTTCTTCCCCTGGTGCACCTGAGCCGAGGGCCTTCGCTGGGGCTTGGTTCATCGGCTTCTTGCTGTTGGCGCTGCTGGCGCTCAACACGGTCATCCCTCGCTTCTTTTGCCGGGTGCTGTGCCCGCTGGGCGCGTTCCTTGGGGTGCTTTCGCGCTTTGCGCTATTTCGCATCGACCGTGACGTGACCAAATGCACAGACTGCAACCTGTGTTTGCGTCATTGTGAGGGGGCCAGTGACCCTCAGGCTGCACTGCGCAAGAGCGAGTGTTTCGTTTGTTTCAACTGTATTGATGACTGTCCAGAGGACGCGCTGTCGTATCGGTTGACGCCCAAAGTCTTCAAAGATCAGATCGTTGGTGACGTGCGCAAGGGCGCGGCGACCTTATTCGGCAAGAAGGTGATCTCACAGATCCCGGAGACCGAAATCGCTGCGCCAGATGTGCCACGGCGTCGCTGGGTCCTCAGTGGCGTACTCGGCGTGTTTGCATTCCCCTTCTTGCGCCATTCGAAAGCTGTGGACGACAAGGGCTTTTCCAAGAAGGCCATTCGTCCCCCGGGCACGGTGGCGGAGGCCGAGTTCTTGGAGCGTTGCATCAAGTGCGATCAATGCATCAACGCCTGCCCCACGAACGTGCTGCAGCCGTCTACGCTCAAACAGGGCGGCCTGGAGGGGTTGTGGACGCCAGTGATGGACTTTCGCAGCGGCTTTTGCCAGCTGAACTGCACGCTGTGCAGCGAGGTCTGCCCGACAGGCGCGATTCAGAAGATCAGCCTGGCGCAAAAGCTGGGCACTCAGCAGCACCAAGAAGATGGGCCAATTCGCCTTGGGACGGCCTTTTTCAATCGCGGACGCTGTTTGCCTTGGGCGATGGAAACGCCGTGCGTGGTGTGCGAGGAAGTGTGCCCGACCAGCCCCAAAGCGATCGGCGTTTACGAGGAAGAAACCAAGCGTTGGGACGGTAAGACGGTCAAATTGACGAAGCCCTACATGCGCCCTGAGCTGTGTATCGGCTGTGGGATTTGCGAACACGAGTGCCCCGTCCGAGACGACCCAGCCGTCTACGTGACCGCCATCGGAGAGACGCGAAGCAAGGATCGAAGCCTACTGCTGAGCAGTGGTAGCAAGCCTGAGAAGGGTTGAAGCATGAACAACGACGACCACCAAGACAACGAACCGACCACACTCAAGCGACGGGAGCTCTTGAAGAAGACCGGCGCAGCGGGAGGAGGAGTACTGCTCGCGCAGGCGGCCACGGGCGCCTTTGACGAGGAAGCCTGGGCGTCGGGAGCCGCCAAGATGCCGCAGCGGGTCTTGGGCAAGACCGGCAAGAAAGTGCCGATCTTGCTGATGGGTGGGTCGATGAGTTGGGACACCAAGTGGGACCCCAAGCTGCCCGAAGCGATGCGCCACGGAATCAACTACATGGATGCTGCCTACGTCTACACGGGCGGCAAGAATGAGCAGGCGGTGGGTAGTTTTCTGAAACGCACTGGCGCGCGCAAGAAGATGTGGATCACCAGCAAGAGTGACTTGTTCGATCCAGATGGCTTTGAAAGTCGTCTGAAAGAGAGTATCGCGCGCATGCATTGCGACTACGTCGATCTGTACTTCCTTCACGGCATTGATGATCCAGCCGTCCTTACGCCTGAGCTGAAGGCCCGTGTTGACAAGCTGAAGCAAGCGGGGCTGATGCGTCACTTCGGGTTCTCATGCCATGATGGGAATGTCGCTGGTCTGCTGCACGCAGCTGCCAAGACCCCGTGGGTGGAGGTGGTCATGTTCCGCTACAACTTCCGGCAGTACGGCAACGAAACGCTCAATCGCGCGATTGATGCTGCCCACAAAGCCAACGTCGGTTTGATCGCGATGAAGACCCAAGGTTCAGCGTTTTCTTTCGAGAAGGAATGGCAAAAGTTCCAGCAGAAGGGCAAGTGGAACAAACACCAAGCAGTGCTCAAGGCCGTCTGGGAAGACAAGCGCATCACCGCCGCGGTTTCACAGATGGACAGCCTGGAGAAGATTCGCGAAAATGCTGCGGCCGCTCACGACCAAACCAAGTTGGGGGCCCTGGAGTGGCAGGAGCTCAAGCGTTACGCTCGAGCTACGCAGGAGATTGCGTGTGATGGCTGTGACCACATTTGTAGCCAACACATTCAGGCCCCCATCCCCGTGTCTGCCACATTGCGCTACTTGATGTACGCCGAAGGTTACGCAGAACGCGCAGAAGCTAAACGTCTGTACCGGGCGCTACCCGAAGCAGCTCGCGCCGTAGATGACGTCGACTTTTCCGCGGCCAGTGCGGCTTGCCCTCATCGCATCGACCTAGATAAGCACCTACGAACTGCCAAGCGTGTGCTCGGAGGTGATGAAAGTGATGAGCTCGCCAAGGGGCAAGTTCCGGCCTAAAGGCCCCAAAAGATCCGATTGGATCTGTGTTCAATCCAGGCTAGCGTTTGGCACTATGAGGAATTGTGCTTTTTCGTTGAAGCCGTTACTGCTCAAACTGAGTGCCGGCGCGGCGGTGTTCACTAGTTGCATGATGACGTCTGGCTTGGCCAGCGCAGACATCGGGGAAGAGGGGACTTTCGCGATCGGGTTTGAGCGTCTGTTTGGCTTCTACCAAACCAACGCTGAGATCGAGGACAATGACTTCGGGATCACTCGCTTCTCGTTTCTCTATACTGGGGCGCCGCGCCAGACGCCCTATAGTAGACCCAGAGCCGGAGTGGACTATTTCATCATCGACAATCTGAGTGTCGGTGGCGGTGCGGGCTTCTACATGTGGTCCGATGAGGACGATGATAACAATGACGACAACGACAGAAGCGGGACCGGGTTTCTGTTCGCCCCGCGCGTTGGGTACTTCTTCAACGCGATGGATGGCTTCGGCATCTGGCCGCGCGGTGGTTTTACTTTCGTTTCAGACCGCGACGAGAACGGCAATGGCGACGGTGATACGAGCACTGCGTCAGCGTTGTCGTTTCAGATCCCGTTTATCATCGTGGTGGCCGATCCGGTGGCGATCAACCTAGAGCTGGATTTGGACATGGGCTTGGGAGGCGAGATTGACCGCGACAATCAGCCCGATCTCGACCAAAAGTACGATGAGTACGGCGTGCACTTTGGTGTCGTTGGGTTCTTCTAGGCAGCTCTAACCAGCGGAGCGCTGAGCGAAGGTTGGGCGCCGGTAACCCGGGGCGGCGCTCGGCGCTCGCTCAGGCGGCGCTTTCGCGGGCGTGAATGGCCCGGTTCTTACCTGTTTGTTTGGCGGCCAACAGCGCCTGATCCGCGGCGCGGAACAGGTCTTCGTCAGTCGGGCCCCCGGGCTCACTGGTGGCGATACCAATACTGCAAGTCACTTTGGTCTCCGAGAACTCGTCCAATCGTTTCGGAAGCTCAGCCAAGACGCGTTGGGCGACGTGACGCGCATCCTCTGCCGTCGTGCTTGGCAGCAGCATGACGAATTCGTCGCCGCCAAAGCGGGCCAAGCTATCGGTCTCTCGGACGCACTCTTGCAGCACATTGGCCACCAGCACCAGTGCGCGATCGCCTTCGTCATGGCCGTAGGCGTCGTTCAACAATTTGAACCCATCGAGGTCCAACACTAGCAGCGAAAGCACTGTTTTTTCTTGGCGCGCGGCTTCCAGCTCCTGACGGATCCGCTCTGCGAGATAGCGCCTGTTGTTCAAGCCGGTGAGCGGATCAGTGATCGCCAGCTGCTCCACCTCTGCCTGCGCTTCGCGCAGCTGTTTGATCAGTTTGGCGCCCTTGATCGCCGCCGACAAGGCGTCTCTCAGCCGTTCATACCAGGACGGGTGGATCATCCCTGACTCGAACAAGGCCAGCCCTAGTGGTTCATCGCGTACGCCCAATGGCTGCAAGATGAAGTGGCGCTTGCTGAGAAACCTGTCCGGCGCGAGTTTTTCCAGGGTGTAGGAGTCCAGCTTTTCCGTGCCGTTTGGCGTTACGGTGGCGATCGGATGCACCCGCTGCTGATCCTCAGCGTCCAGCAGGGAGATGATCGCACTGTTGACGCCCAAGGTTGGCAGGTGTTGATGCATCGCGCTGGCGACGGTGGCCATGTCGGGCGCCGCCAACAAGGTCGCTGTGGTGTCGTTCAGCGCGCGCAGTTGCTCCATCAGCTCTTCCTTCTGTCGCGCGACGAAGCTGGTCGAAATTTGGCTGGCTAGCAGCAGCGCGCCATCGAGGATGTTCTCCAGCAATTCCAGCATCGAGATGCCAGCGCTGGAAACGTGGCGACGCAGCAGCAGCAGTGTCTGTTGCCAGCCCCCCACGCCGCGGCCGTGCCGCAACAGCTCGAAGCTCAAGTGTTCGATTTGGTCATAGAACGGGAGCTTGCCCGGGTTCTCAACTTGGTGGACCAACGTCTCGCACAAATCATCCAACCAGCGCGGGGCGAGTTCATCCAGATCAGCGGCGAAGCGCGTGTCCAGATCGCGTCGCATGAGCGGGATGCGGCTGCGAACCGTCTCCACCAGGCTGACGTCGGAGGCGCAGGGAATGCTCGAGTAACGCTGGCCACGCTGCCTGGGGCAGCCGCACGAGCGTCGTTGTACGACGCTGGCGGCGTACTGACTCATGCCAGGGGTGAACACGCGGGTTTTGAACGCCTCGTGTAGCACCTCCATGCACTCCATCAGTATCTCCAGCAATGGCTGGCGTGCGGTCGTCAATGGGGAGGGCAGGTGGCGCGCGATCTCGGTGTCATCGAACCCGACCAGAGCCAACTGGGAAGGCACATGGATGCCGCGGCGCTCCAGTTCGTAGTAGGCGCCGACGGCCATTGCGTCATTGGCGCAGACTATCGCGTCCAAGTCTTGCAGACGGATGCCTCGACTGTCGAACAACTCACAAATGGCAAGTCTGCCGCCGTCCCGAGTAAAGTCACTCTCGACCATCAGATGTTCGCTGGGCTCCATGCCCGCTTCGCCCAGGGCTCGGCAAAAACCGCTGAACCGCGATGCTGAATCGGGGGCGCTCTGCGGACCGCCGACAAAAGCGATGCTCGAGTAGCGGTGCTCGATCGTCAGGTGCCGTGTCAGCTCAAATGCTGCTTGCTCATTGTCGACCAAGATCCCGAATACATCGCTCGTGCAGACGCCCAACGAGACGGTCGGCATCGAAGGCAATCGTCCTAGAAACTCTTGAACGTGTCGCTGATCCACCCCGTGACCGATGGTGTGGCCAGAGACGATGAGACCATCAGCCCAGCCAGCATTGATCATCTCATAGACAAAGTTTTGACCACTGCTGTGATGGAGTTTGCCTCCAGGGATGATCAAGATGTCGGCCTCGAAACGGTCCGCGGCGACTAGCGTGGCGTCCATCAGCGCTGCCTGAAACTCATCTTCCAACGAATCGCAAACGAGCGCGATTCGACGACGTTTCTCCCTCTCGGTAACTGATGAATCCGGACCGGTCACTGGTTTGAGTACTCTCTCAAAGTGGCGGGCGATACTAGGCGGCGGGTTGCCCCGGAGGCATCAAGCTTGGTGTTGGCGCGCGCGTTATTTCGCAGAACGGCTCTGCCGGCTTTGCAAAATAGTAGCCTTGCACCAAGCTCACCCCCAGCCCCTGAATTACTGCCAGCTCTTCGCGAGTCTCCACTCCCTCCGCGATGGTTTCGATACCTTCGTCCAAACAGAATTCCCGTATATGTTGAATCAGCCGTGCCGAGCGACTTTGCGCGGTGATCCCACGAATCAACTCCATATCCAGCTTGACGTAGTCGGGCGCCAGCATGGCGAGTGAATTCAGGCCCGAATAACCGGAGCCCAAGTCATCAAGGGCCACTCGGAAGCCCTGCTCCCGCAATATGCGAATACATTCCCGCACAGCTTCATAGTCCTGTAGAGCCTCCGTCTCGGTGATCTCGAACACGATACGTGATGCCCACTTATTGACTTCCGGATCAGGCTTGAGCAGCTGCGGATCTTTCAAGTCCTGCGGGTGCAGGTTGACGAAAAGCAACATTGGTTCCGGCAGCTTTTCCACGGGCTGCACGGCCAGGCGGCGCAAGATGCGTCCCAACTCCCAGAAGCGACCAGCTTGTGCGGTGGTGTGTAGCAGCTCTCCGATGTGACGGAACGCAGGATCTGTCGGGCGACACAGCGCCTCATAGGCGGCCACGCGCCACTCGGACACATCGACCAGGGGCTGATACACGAACTCAAACGATTGGTTGACGAGTGAGCGCCCAAGGGCCTGCAGACGCTGGACGGCCGCCGCCGCGTCTTGCTGTTGGGATGAACGCATGTCGTCGGCGTAGGCCACGAGGGCATCCCCGCCCGAGCTCTTGGCTGCACCCATGGCCAGCTCACTACTTTTGAGCAGTGTCTCGCGGTCCATGCCGTCGATAGGAAACTCGGCGATGCCGATCGAAGCTGTGACGATCGGCAACTGTTCGTCACGTTCGCAGATGAGCTGCAGCTCATGACGGAAGATTTGTAACTTGGTTGCTGCTGCGGCCTTGGTGGTCTCTGGCAGCAAGAGGCCGAAGACGTCCCCGCCGAGTCGTCCCGCCGTTTCCTCGAGCGCCATGTGAAACTCCCCGGAACCACCGGAGCCATCACTTCCAAGCAGGGAAGCGATGCTGCGCAGGACGCGATCTCCGGCAGTGTGACCAATCTTGGAATTCACTTCGGAGAATCTGTCGAGCGAGACGGTCACGAGAGCGAACTGATGACCATGTTGTTTGCTGCGTGCGACTTCGCGGTTGATGCAGTCTTGAAAGTGCCCATGGTTGAATAGATTCGTGACTGGATCTCGAGCGGCCAGCGCTTGAAGCGCGCGGTTTTTGTTTCTGAGTTCCTCGATCAACCGGCGATTTTGACGCTCCAGTTCCAGCATGCGCGCCATACGTTGAATCCGCGCTTCTAGATCGCTGAGGTCCAGTGGTTTGACGAAGTAGTCAGCAACGCCGTGGCGCATGGCCTCGACTGCAGAGCTGAGGTTCGCGAAGCCCGTCATCAGAGCGACTTTGCAGTCGGCTTTTGAGTTACTCAGGCGCTCGCACAGATCCAGCCCTGTGCCATCAGGCAAGTTCTTGTCGACCAGCACGATGTCGAAGTCTGGTGTCTCACACCGAGTCATGGCCTCCGCCAGAGTTTCGACGACCTCGACCTGGTAACCCATCTCGGCGACCGCAACCTCCAAGAATTGGCGGATTACTGGTTCATCATCGACGACCAAGATCTTGGAGTTTGAGGGGCTACGCGCTGACATTAGCATACATTCCGGCTTCACAAAGCTTGCCGGATGTCCGTTAGTTGGACTGAGTGGGTACTATAGGGTGCAACATTTCCGGGCGCTTGGCTGCCCAACAAGAAAATTCTCTCGAGATAAGCAACGACCACTTGCCCCTTTGCCGTAGTCCCCAGATGTACCAACGCCTAACTGTCATCGCTCCGGACTCGAGCGTGTTGCGAGGGATCGATTGAGCGTTCGGGGCAAGCTGATCGTCCTGGTGGTGTTCGTAGCAGTGGTACCACTAGCTGTTTCGGCGTACCAGTCGCTGCAGATCCATCAAGGCGCTCTGGAACGCGCTCATGCTGAAATGCACGCTAGTTCAGCGACGTTCGCGAGTACGATTGTGAGACAAAGAGTCGAGCATTCGCTCACTACTCTGCGCACGCTCGCGCGTGAAAGCATCAGCTGGCCCCAACTTCTGGAAGGAGAACGACGTGGGGCAATGTGGTTAATCTACGCTCAGATCAAGCTGGGCGTGGTTGTCTCACTATTGGATGAGGAGGGCCAAGGCCTGGGGCCGAGCGCCTATCTAAGCGCCGCCTCCAAGGAATACCCGGAGCGCCCCGCGCTGCAGGCCGCGACTCTGGAAGCTTTCGCCAATCGCATTCCCCATGCGAGCGCTATGCAAGACTCCGAGGCCCTTGGGGAGGCCTTCGACTCTGCTGGTCTGACCATTTTGCCCGTGGCTTTCTCTGTGGACGCTGGCTCTGGGCAGCGCTGGGTTGTTGCTGTTGGCCTCAACTTGACCGCACTTTGTCGGGAACTCGGACGGCTCCCGGACGCGCATGGTCTCAGCTTGTTTGATGGTCAGCAGCACAAGATCTGTGATGCGGGCGCGCCGGCGCACTTGCGTCCCGCCGCGCCAGAGCTGAAGCCGCTGCTAACGAAACCAGCCGGGAGCTCCCGTTATCTCGATCCCGAGTCAGGAGAGGTCTTGGCCGCTAGCGCGAGCACTTTTTCTGATTGGAGAGTGGTCGCGCAGCAACCGCTGGCAAAGGTGACCGCCGCCAGTGTGAGCATTCGGAACCAGGCTATCCTATGGATTTCCATCGGAGTTCTGGCGGCGCTAATCGGTGGTCTGGTGCTCATGCAGTCCATTTTGAGTCCGCTGGCTCAGCTGACCGCGGGGGCGAAGAAGATCGCCGCGGGCGAGCTGGAGTTTCGCTTGGGAGCAACAGAAAACGACGAGTTGGGTCAGCTGGCTCGAAGCTTCGACCACATGGTTTCGGAAATCCGAAAGCGGGATCAAGAGATACGCGCGTGGAATGAAGAGCTGCAAGCTCGGGTCGACAAGCGCACGCTGGAGTTGAAGGAGACCACCGCAGCGTTGCTGGAGTCGCGGACGATCGCCGCAATGGCCTCGCTCGGCGCCGGGGTGGCACACGAGATAAATAACCCCCTAACCGGAGTGCTCGGGATGACGCAGTTGCTGCTCTCACGCGCACGCAAGAGCCCTGACAGTCAAGACACGCCGCTGTTGGAGAGCATCGAACGGGAAGCGAAGCGCATTCAAGAGCTGGTCGAGAAGATGTCTCGCCTGACCGAGTCCAACTCCAATGAGGGGATGGTGGACGTTTCTGGTCGCCAGCTCCTGCTCGCGATCGTCACTGCGGAGCAGAAACGTTTGAATCAAGCCGGAGTCACCATCGAAGAAGACTTTCGAGCGGGCGCGTCCAACGTGCTGGGCAACCCATACCAGCTGAGTGAGCTGTTTCAGCGCGTGATTGACAACTCCATCAAAGCCATGTCGAACGCAGGCGGAACGCTGAAGATTCGCACGCAGCGGGTAGACCAGGAATGGGTCGAGTTTTGCGTGGAGGATACGGGAGCTGGCATTCGAGCAGAGCACCTGGATAAGGTGTTCGAGCCGTTCTTCACCACAAAAGAAGGCTGGCAGGGGGAAGGTTTGGGGCTCACACTAGCTTATCGCATCGTCGAAGTGCACGGCGGGAAGATCGAAGTGCAGAGCCAGTGGCAGAAGGGCACCAAAGTCATGGTGAAACTGCCGGCGGCGCGTCTGGGAGCGCACATGGTCTGAGTGCCCCCTGTGAAAATGGACTTCCAATGAACAAGCTCGAAACAGATCCCGATTCCCTGCTGGCTGCGGAAATTGGCGCCTTTCTCAAGGAGCATGGCCTGAAGGTCAGTTTGGAGCTGCAGGACTCGCAAGGTCATGCCCCGTCCCCCGAAACTTTGGCGAAGCTGGCCGAGGTGGCGGAGGCGCATGCCAAGAACCGCGACTGGGAGCGTCGGATGGTTGAGCTGGGACAGCTCAGCGCCGGAGTTACCCATGAAGCGCGCAACGTCATCGCCGGGATCGTAGGGCTTTCACAGCTGAGCCTATCGCGAGCGAGGAATGCATCCGAAAGCGGCGAACATCCGCCTGATTTGACAACCACGTTGCAGACGATCTCTCGTGAGGCTCAGCGTGGGGTGGAATTGTTGTCCAGCTACCTCGGCTTTGCCAACTCACGTAAACAATCAGCTCAGGTGGTAGCGGTCACCGATTTGATCGATCCCGTCATTCAATTGACGGCGCACGAAGCCAAAGTCCGAGGCTGTCGGGTCACCACCAACGTGGCCCCGGGGTTACCGGAGATCGTACTTCGAGCTTCAGAGATTCGGGAGGTGCTGATCAATCTGTTGATCAATGCGCTTCACGCCGTCGAACGTGAGGGGCATATCGAGATCGCTGCTGATCAGCACGACAATAGCCTGCTGATTCGCGTGACCGATGACGGCCCCGGGGTTCCTGACCAGCACAAAACGAAGATCTTCGACGCCTTCTTCACGACCAAGCCTGCGGGCAAGGGGACTGGCCTGGGTTTGGCCCTTGCGGCACGCGTGGTCAAAGCTCACGGCGGCTCTCTGGAAGTCCGTGACGGCGAGCATGGTGGCGCCGAGTTCGTCATGAACCTGCCGCTCGAGCGAGATGTGCTGACGATCAGCGAGGGGGCACCTCCCAGATGATCAAGCGTGTGGGCATCGCTGCCGCTTTGCTGGCCTTGCTGACCTTGGGCGGTTGGTGGGTTCAGGGCACGTTTATGACCGCTGACGTCGAGGGTCGCACAGCGGCCGAGCCGAGTTCGACTGCCAGTGCGGAGGAACCCCAGGACATCAAGGTCTTGAAGCTTACCGGTCAGGTTGAGCGCAATACTGGCAACGGCTGGGAGCCGCTGCGCGTTGGGTATATGTTGACTCAAGATAGCGTGATTCGGACGAAGCAAGGTGCAGCAGTCCTTGGTGTTGGTGAGAATGCGCAGGTGGAGGTGGCCGAGAACTCCCAGTTCCGCTTGGGAGAGGTGACCAACAACCTGTCGAAGGTGAAGCTCGAAGGCGGCCGTATCGAGGCCCGTGTGCACGGGGGAGGCGACGAGCGGCTGGCCGTGGAAGTGCTGGGCAGCGACATGGTGGCTGAAACGTCAGACGGTGAGTTTGCCGTGATGCGCAATGATGATGCGTTGGTCACCGTCGCCAGCCGCAAAGGTGAGGTGCGGGTGGCAGCCCAAGGTGAGAAAGTAACGGTCAAGGAAGGCCAGCTGTCGACCATCCAACCTCAGCAGCCGCCGAGCATCCCTGAGAAGATTCCTGGTTCGCTGTTTTTGAAGCTGACGAACAAACCCAAGAGTCGGCAACGAGAAAACTATGTGATGCTCGAGGGAGAGACCACGCCCGGCGCGGTCGTCAGCGTAGGGGGCGTTCGTGTTTCAGCGCGAGATGGCAAGTTCGCTGCCAAGGTGCCGTTGAAGGAAGGCCAGAACGAGCTCACGTTGCGCGTCGACGACGCGCTCGGACGACAAGCGGAGCAAGCACTGCCCAAGGTGTTCGTGGACAGTCGCGCTCCGAAGAATAACAGCAGGGTCGAGTGGTGAGTGCGCCTGCGGGCATGCTGAAGAATCTCGTACCGGCCTCGCTCTCCATTGCGATGGTCGCGACTTTGGGGCTTTGGGCGTCGTCTGCGGGAGCTCAATCTGCTCCAGCGGAAACCTACTACACCGAAGAGATACGCCTTCGCGCTCCGGAGCGTGCCGATCTGGGGGAGCAGAGTAGCGTTGATATTCAAGTGGAGGCCTCCGGGGACCAGCCACCGACGCTCGTGTCCAACGTGGGTTCTCTGGGTGAGCTGCGCCGAACCTCCGCAAAACAATATGTCGTCACGTACACGCTGCCTGAGAAGAAGTTCCCCCAGTGGGCGATCATAGCCGCGCTTGGGGAACGACAGACCTTCGGCTGGACCAAGATCGCATTGATGCGTCATGCCAGCGTCGTCGTCGAGTCGGAGCCGCACGTCGAGGTTAGAGTGAGAGTGCGTGAATCGGAGTTCGGTCCAGTGAAGGCCGACGCTCGTGGTCAGGCCAAACTGGACGTCGTGGTCCCGCCTGGCTTGGAGTACGCTCTCAGCGTGGCGATCGACGCCATGGGCAACGCCAGCCATCGGCGCGTGCCTTTGGGAGTTCCGCCGTCGAGCCGCTTGCTGCTGCATTGTCCGACGAATTCCCAGCATGTATTGGCATTTGCCGTGACCCCAGAGGGCAGCCCGATGGCGACGCCTAGCTTCTCGCTGACTGGGTCGGTCGTGAAGACGCAACGCCCCAACCTGGTTGCGCAGGGCGTATTCATGGTTCCGTTCGAGGTGCCCGATGAAGTTGAAACTGGGGAGGTGGCAGAGTTCGAAGCGCGCACCAAGGGTGGAGGAGGTAGTTCGTGTAGCATGCCGGTTCCGCTGGAAGCACCCCGCGCGCTGAAGCTCAGCGCCAGCAGAAACTCGCTAACCGCCGACGACGCCGGGAGTGTGGTGCTGACCGCCGATTGGGAGTTCCTGGGTGCTCGAAATCCGCGGCAGGTGCAGCCGCTGGTGAGCGTGAGTCTGGGCAGCGTAGTGTCGGTTGAGCAGACGTCTCCTACCCGGCACGTGATCACTTGGCGCATTCCACCATTCTTCAGCGGAGCTTCCAAAGCCGAAGCGACAGTCAGCTTCAAGTCAGAAAACACGCTCAGCGCGACCCAGGAGGTCGAGCTCTCCCCCGGTAGGTTGAGGCGCCTGGACATATCGGTGCCAGAGCAGCCGCTGCCAGCAAACGGACTGGCGACGGGACGCCTGCGCGTGGCGGGTTATGATGCGCACGGGAACCGGAGTGCGATCCGCGGGCTCAAGCTGGTACGATCCAAAGGACGAGTCAGCAATTTTCAGAGGCAAGCTGACGGTAGCTTCGGCGCGGAATACGTCGCGCTCGAAAGTGACGCGCTGCGACTAGATGAGATCGTTGTCGAGGAAACCGAATCCGGTGTTCGTGGAACGGCGGGAGTGCAGCTCCGGCCGCAAGCGGGCCGAATTTGGGGCTTCGCGCGTTTGGGTTACCTGCACAACTTCGGTAAGGTAAGGGCACCGCTTGGGGTGCTTGGTCTGGGGGCTCGCTTGCCGTTCTTCGATGGAAGCTTGGCCGCCAGCGTCGGCGTCGGGATTTATCAAAGTGATACCGAGGCGCTCTCCGCACTGGGGGGCGCGGGCTCCACCGAAACCGTAGAGATATCCGTCACTGGTGTCCCGTTGCTCGTGCGCGCGGAGTACCAAATTCCGTGGGACGTGGTGACGTTCTACCCTGGCGTGGAGCTCGGCGCGTTAATTTCTTCTGCAAGTGCTTCAGCCCCCGCTATCGGTAAGCAGGAAGCGCGCGGCGCCAGTGCTGTGCTCGGGGGCATCGTTGGGGCTAGCTTTGCGTTGGGACCAGGCCGGCCAATGGTCGAACTCGGGTATTGGTACGCGAAACTCGATCAAGCTTGGATCAACGGTAACGCTGGCGGCTTGCACGGGACCGTCGGCTATTTGGTTTCGTTATGATGGATAGTTGGAAGGTTCATGTCCGAAAGGGTGCGTGGCTGTGGGCGTCGGCGGTAGAGCGTGGTGTGCCGGCCCCTGATTCTGGCATCGAGCACCCAGTGGAATTTACTGCACGTAGGAGCAGAGACGAAGCTGCCTGGCTTTGCTACAAAAACGTGAGTAGTTGTCGGCGGGAGCCGACCGTGGGACTACCGGCAGAAGGTATGCTGTGCAGAAGTTGAAGTCCGGCGACGTAATCGGTCGCTACGAGTTGGTTCGTGAGGTGGCCAAGGGGTTCCCGGGGCCGTTGTGGCTGCTGAACTTCGACCACAACGGAGAGCGCATGCTCGCTCTCGGTAGGATCGTCGGATACGACGACCCCATCAACGAAACCACTTGGTCGACCCTCACGGAGTCGGCCTGGGACGCGATGGAGGTAAACCACGAGTGCATCGCCTCTGCAGCGGACGTCGTCTTCGAACAGTCCCGCATGGTGACCATCTACGACTACGTTGAGGGTGAACCACTGAGCGTTTTGGATCGCCTAAAGACGGTCCAGCACGTGTCGATGGAGCCAGACGTAGCCATCCGCATTGTGGTTGACCTCTTGGAAGGTTTGGAAGCGCTGCATTCCAACGCCTTGGAGCTTGGCGCCCCGGGAGCGTTCGGAGGGGTGTTACCCGATGGGCTTTTGGTGGGCACTGACGGTTGTACGCGGCTCTTGGACGTGTTCGTCAGCGGCGCGGCCAGCGAACAGAAAGAATTGCGATTGCAGCAGGACCGCGTGCGCTATGTGGCCCCCGAGCAATTCAACGGGGAACTCGTGGACGCACGCGCTGACGTTTACGCGGCGGGTTGCATCCTGTGGGAGCTGCTCGCCAACCGGCGCATGCACATCGGAGCACCTGCGGCGGTTGAGCGTCGCGTGAAGTTGGGGCAACTGCCACCCTTGCGCGTGGCCAAGCCTCTGCCCGACGCATTACTCGAGTCGGTGGAGAAAGCTCTGAAGTTGGAGCCCAGTCACCGCTATGAATCTGCCAAGGCGATGGCGCAGGCGCTCGAGGCGTCGGGGGCAATAATCGCTGACCGCGCAGCCGTTTCTGAATTGGTTACCAAGCTAGCCAGTCGCCAGCTCGAGACGCGGCGCAAAGTCACGGAACATTCGACGATCGCCCGCCTACGCGATCTGATGGACTCCAAACCGCCTGCGCGAAAAGCTCGCAGGAGCGCGCCTCCGGTGCCGAAGGCTCCTGCCGAGGAAGCGGCGACCAAGACGCAGGCTGGTGACGCCGCAGTGACGGCGCCCGCCAATCAAGTGGTGGCTAGGCCGCTTGCAGATGAGCCGCCGCCCGATTCCGAAGGGCCAACAGCCGCCATGCCGCAGCAGGTGCTGAATGACATGATGACGGCCGCGCAGCATCAAGCGCCCGCGCAGCATCAGGCGCCGACGCCGCAGCAGGTGCCAGTTCCGACGCCAAATCAGGCGCCAACTCCCGCGCAGCCGCAGGTCGCGCAAACCGCGCCGGTTCAGCAAGCACCGACTCCTCGACAACCGACAGCTGCCTACCAGGCAGCGCCCCCCTCCGCGCCGATGGCGCCTGCTCCAACCGCCCCTGTGGCTCCGGTGGCTCACGCGCCGGCAGCTCAGGTTGCGGCAACGCGACGAGGGGGCGGGCTGACTCAAGGCACGCTTCTGGGCATGCCGACGCCAGACGTGGCCGCCCAATTCCGCCAAGAAATCGGCGCACCCCCGGTTCCGGCGGCGCCAGCGGCGCCCGCGCCGGAACCTCAATCCGAAGAGCGCTTGAGTCAACCTGTGGTGCCTCACCGAACGGTCTCGTTGAACCCAGGTCCTCCAGACCCAGCGATGCAACTGTCGGCGGAACTCCCTCCGCCCTCCGCCGCTCAACCTCAGGTGCCGATGGCGCCCTCCCCGGCAGACATGCCTGCGGAGCCTGCGATGGCGCCGACGCAACCAGCAGCCCCTCCGGACGCGTTCGCCGTTGCTGCTCAAGCTGCCACGGGCGGCCCTGAGGTTCCCGCTTTTCAGGAGCCGGCCTTCGTCCAGCAGCCCGCCGAAGCGGAGATCGGGGCGGGCATGGATGCGTACATGCTCCAGCAGGCTCCGAAGCCACCTGAACGGAGTCGGTGGCTGGCGGTCATTTGGTTCTTGTTCGGGTCTTCGGCAACGCTGGCGACAGTCATCATCGTCATGATGTTCACTCGGGGCGGTGAGGCTCAGGTGGGGGCTCAACCCGCAGCATCAATCGCTCCCCAACCAACGGCCGCAGAGGTCGCCGCCGAGGTTCCGAGCGCGGCGGCTGAAGCAGCCTCCGCTGAGGTGCCGGCTCCTGAAACCACCATCGCGGCAGAGCCTAGTGCGGAGCCGCCGCCCGAGGTGACAGCAGAGGCGGCTGCGACGGCGGAGGCGCCTGCAGAGGCCACCGCGGCCAGTGATGATGAAGTGCCTCCGGCTGCTTCCGCCACGGACGCCGTGCCAGCAGCGACCGCTCCTGTTGAGGAGCCTCCAGTGCAAAAGGCGCCGCCCAAGCGCGTGCGCAAGCCCGCACCCAAGCGGCAAGCACCAAAAAAGCCAAAGAAGAAGTTCATTCCGGACGAACTATGAGCACAGACTATCCGAGGGGCGTGGAGATGAGGGCAGCGGTGACAGAGTGGGGAAGACGGGCAGCCGGTGCGGTGGCATTGCTGAGCGTGTGGGGAGCTGTCTCTCCAGCGCATGCCCAAACGAATCCGGAAGCCGAACCCGAGAAGACCGAAGAGGCGAAGCCGGAGTCGGTTGAGCCTGGGTCTCCGGGGGTGCCCGTGGAAGCGGCCACCAAGGCTCAGAAGGAAGACGCGCTCAAGAAGTACCGGCTTGGCGTCGATTTGATGGGGGCAAACAAGTTCGACGAGGCGCTCGAGATGTTTCGCAGCTCACACGCCAAGGTGGCGAGCCCCAACTCACGTTTGATGGTGGCGCGAGCGCTGATCAAGCTGAAACGCTTTCCCGAAGCCTATGACCAACTTCAGCTGGTGATCGCGGAGGCGACTCAGCTGGCCAAGGCACTGTCCAAGTATGAGCAGACGGTGTCCGCGGCACAGGCCGAGTTGAAGTCCGTCAACAAACAAGTCGGATTGCTGAAGCTCGACGTGGACGGACAGCTGACGGTGGGCGGCAAACCGTTGGATCGGACAGACTGGGACAAGACGTTGGCGTTGGCACCCGGCAAGGTGACCGTGACGCTTCGCCTCGAGAACGGGCAACTCGTCGAAGAAACGGTGGATGTCGGCGCAGGGCAGACGACCGAGTTGACCCTGGATATTCCCAAGCCGGTCGCGCCAGAGGCGCCTCGAGCCGCCACGCCTCGGCCCGCGCCGCGCGGCGTCCCACATCAAACCCTAGGTTGGGTTGGTGTCGGGATTGGTGTGGTTGGGTTCGGATCTTTCGCTGCGTTTGGTCTGTTGAACAACAACAAATTCGAAGATCTGGAAGGACAATGCAGCAACAACCGCTGCCCGTCGACCCTGGTGGAAGATGCAGAAGATGGTCGGACCTATCAGACATTGGCGAATGTCGGTCTCGGCGTTGGGATAGCGGGAACGTTAATGGCCGCCGGCTTCTTCATTTTTGGAGGCAATGACGGTGGAAGCGAAGACGCCGTCATGCTGGAGAAGCGAGCGAACCGAGACGACGCCCAAGGCGGCATTGCCGGAGTGTTACGCCAGACGCAGGTGCAGGTTGGACTCGGTTCGATTGATGTACGAGGGAGATTCTGATGTCCACAAGGCATTACTGGTTGATGGCGGTCGCCCTCCTGGTGGCGGGCTGCGCCAATGACTACAGTCAGTTCACGTTCGACGCTCCCGCGCGCGGCGGCAACTCGAGCGTTGGCGGCTCCGCGAATTTGCCTGATGGGGGGGCGAGCACTGCACAGGCGGCGGCTGGCCAGGCAGCAACTGCCGCACCTGATGACACGCAGTCGGGTGATCCGCCAGACCCCGCCGCAGCAGGAGCAGCGCAAACTGCTGCCTCCGATGCTGGTGTTCAGTAACTCAAACAAGTCTGTTGATGAGTTGCGCTGGGTTCTGACCCAACGTCGCACACACAGGCAGTCTCACCCACAACCAAGTTCATGCAGCACATTGAGTTAGCCGCCTAAGCTAGCGAAGAGAGCTGCTTAAGACGCTTCCGTAGGTTCATACATTGCCAAGCTGTGGATGTCCCGCGGCTGCTGCACCAATGGTGCAGCAGTGGTGAGATGTTGCTGACGCTATCCAGGTGTCGTGTTACTCTGGCCTAATGGCGCGTCGAACCACCTCAGCCTCAGCGGCTGAAATCCGCAAACTACCGTGGCCGCCAGCGATCCTCAGGGGGGAACCGCTTTCGATTCGTGATGCCTACAAAGCCGGAAGTATCATCTCCACGCGCTTGCGCGTTGGTACCGGTAAGTATTCAACCGTCACGATGATGCAGATAGCAAAGGCTCTCGGGGCTAGCAAAGCCACATTGCACCGGACTGTGCAGGTCTTTCAAATGGCGAAGACCTACAAGCTGGAGAAGAAGCTGGACGAGATTCAGCCAACTCTGCTGCACAACATCTCCAGGTTGCCGGAAAAGCAGCGCAAGAAGTTTTTGGATCAGGCTTTGAAAGAAGGTTGGACCAAACGCGAGATTGTCAGTCGGGTTGTGGATGCGTTGCCGGATGGTGGGCGTGGCAAGAGAGACCCAACGTTCTTGTCGGCATTGCGTCGGGCGTCGAAGCTGCCTATTGACGCGAAGGTTGCGGGTCGCAAGCTGACAGGAGACGAGAAGAAGGAAGCGCGGACACTGCTCAAAGAGCTCAACAAGCGTCTCGCCAAGATCGAAAAAAGCCTCGGCTGAGCTGCCTTTCATCCGGTCGCGGAGGCCCGCGCCTGCTTCCGGTTTGATGAGCGGGGGCCTGTCTGAAGCCAGCTGAGAATGGGCCTACTTTTGCGCGAAAAGCTGGCTTTTCCTCGCGCCCAGACCTTTTCCGTTGAAAAGGTAACAGGAGCGGTGCTTGGCGGAAGCTTCCGACTGCCAGGGCCGACGCCGCACAAGTATTGGTGCGTCGTTAGGGCTCACACCCAGCTGCCGAGTTTTGCCCCGTCAGCTTGGCAATTGAAACCCAGTGCGTCGTGGGTATCATCCCGCGTCGAGCCGTTACTGCTGGGAGCCCTCATTGGAGAATAGCTCAAAGCTGCTACCCGAGTTTGCTCGATCCGACGGCTGAACGCGTCGAACCAGAACCCCACGCCCCAATGGAGAGCCCTGAATGAAATATCGACTGACCACGCTGCTGCTTGCTGCCGCCACTTGCGTCGCTTGTGGTGACGACGGCACAACCGAACCGGGGATGAACGTCGGGGGGAGCAATGTTGGGGGCAACCCTGCGGGCGGTTCAGGCAACATGGACGATCCGATGAACAGTGCCGGTAGCCCCGACGGCGGTGGCGGTGCCCCGCCAACTGGTGGGGCTGACGGTATGCCGATGGGTGGCTCGGACGTGGGCGGCTCGGATACGGGCGGTACAGATACCGGCGGTGCCGATTCTGGCGGTGCCGACTCTGGTGGCGCCGGTGGAGAAGCCATGGGCGGAGGCGATATGGGCGGTGCCGGTGGCGAAGCTGGAGGTGGCGCTGGTGGCATGGAAAATATGTCCCCGTCAGCGAGCGCGACGCTGGCCCCTACGGGACTCGGGACTGGTTGGGAGAGCTTCTCGGCAACGGCCACGTTCGTGGAGGAGGGCGGCATGGTCACGTTGACCGTCACGGCTATGGGGTGCCCGGATGGGGAATGGCCTTGGCACCTTCACACTGAAGGCGCCTGCGGCAATGAGGGCAACGATGCTGGTGGCCATTGGGCGGTCCAGGGTAAGAACGTGGGCGAGCAAGGCAGTGCACTGTCATGCTCCGGAGGCACCGGCGAACTGACGCTATCGGTCGCTGCCGAAGGGGATATTCAATGGACGGTTGAAGCCGGGGACTACAGCGTCGTCGGCCACGCCATTGTGGTGCACGAAGGGACTGTCGCTTCGCCAGCGGATCGCGTCGCTTGCGGCGTGATCGCCATGTGATCATGCGCGCCCCGCTCTTTGCTTTGCTGCTGACGGTCGCCCTGGTGGCGGCGTGCTCGGACGATGATGAGCCCAGCGGCGGCGTAGACGCCGGCATGCAGGACGATTCGTTCGATGATGATGTGTCCGAAGACGATTCCGATGACATTGACGACGACACGCCTGAGGACGCCGCAGCCGATGACGATGTCGACGATGTCGACAATATCGACGATGATGCTGACGACCTTGACGCAGGGGGGCTAGACGCCGGCGCTGACGACGCGGGCGCTGACGACGCGGGCGAACCGGGTGACGCGGCCCCTCCGCCCCTCGATCTCGACTTGTTACGCGCGATCCCCTATCCCGATGCTCCGTATCCCGATGAAAATCCTCACACGGCCGAAAAAGCCATGTTGGGTAAGATCCTGTTCTGGGACGAACAGCTGAGCTCAGACGACACTGTAGCGTGCGGCACTTGCCATCGCCCGGCAGCGGGCGGTGCTGATCCGAGATCGGAAATGGCGTTCGCTCACCTGCCCGGACCGGATGGTGAAGTCGGGACTAATGATGACGTGCAGGGATCCCCTGGGGTGATCCGGTGTGACTCAACGGGCGTGCAGACGGGCGCCGCTGTGCAAGTCACCGGGCGCCGCGCTCCGAGCTATTTGGATGCGATGTTCCAGTTGCGACTGTTTTGGGATGGCAGAGCGGAGTGCGCCGGACCTGATTGTCCCAGCAGCAGCGCCTTCGAAGATCCGGACAATCCCGGCGTGTTTGCCATTCGTTCCGGGGGAGCACTCGAGAACCAAGCCGTTGGTCCACCCTTGTCCGATGTGGAGATGGCGTGTGAACAACGCACTTGGGCGGACATTCACGACAAGCTTTCCGTAGCCACTCCGCTCGCTCTCGCTCCAGAAATCCCACAAAACCTACAACAGTTCATCAACGACAATAGCGGCTCATATCCAGCGCTGTTTGCAGCTGCCTTCGGAGAAGAGCAGACGTCGGGGCCCGCTGATGAAATCAATACGCGACGTATTGCGTTTGCCATTGCGACGCATGAGCGCACCCTGCGCTCGAATGAGACGCCCTGGGACCGGTTCAATGCGGGCGATGACGAGGCGCTCACCCCGGCCCAGATCCGCGGGCTGAACCTGTTTCGCAACAAAGCCGAATGTGACAGCTGTCACTTACCGCCGCTGTTTACAGACGGGGCGTTCCACTTCACCGGGTTCTACAATGCATTTCTGGATCCACCAGTGGACGCAGATGCGCCGGATACAGCGGACCGCGGACGCGCCGCCATCACGGGCATGCCTCAGCACCGCGGGCAGCAGCGCACCCCCACATTGCGCAACCTATCGTTGCGCGAAGCCGGCGGACTGCTGCACAACGGCGGCGGTTTGGGGGCCAGCTTGCGTTCGGTATTGGAGACGTACAGCACCGGTGGCTTGCGCGATGACCCAGCGATTGAGCCCAACATTCCGAAGACCGTGCTGGATATCAGCCTGACCGAGTCGGAGTTGGATGATCTGGAAGACTTCTTGCTCAACGCACTGACGGATCCGCGTGTGGCCAACGAACAACCGCCGTTCGACCGCCCCAAGCTGTCCACGGAATAGGTGGCTGATGCGGCCGCGTCTCAACGCCGCACGAGATGAAAGAAATCGCGCTGCGATGGCCAGCTGAAATATTCGTTCTTTCCGTGCGCCATGTCTTCAATCAGCGTCGAGGTCACGCGTGGCTTTTCGTCACGGCGTCCAGCGATCAAGAAGCGCGTCCAATTCCAGTTGATGTCGAGCTGCATGGCACTCGCGGCGCCGACCGCCTGCATTCCGCGCGCTAGATCGACGGCTTCTGTTTCGGTGCCGACCGCGTAGAACAAGATCTTGCCACTCGCATCGATCCCAACGGCAGACCGTCGCCGGGTTTTGCGATTGGGATTGCGACCGGCCCAGAGCTTGTCTTGGCCGCTGAGTAGCTTCGGGTGCACCTCCGCCTGATGTACCAAACATGGGGTACTTTGCCGGTACGCGTGGATGCCTTCGGTCTGCGCCAGCTCGGACCAGGGGGAGATCTGCACTTGCCCCGACTGCATGATTGCCAGCGTACAGCCGATGTCCCGCGGCGGGACGACCTCCACTCCGTGACTCATCTGGCCCCAGCGGCCATGACGCGCCAAGAAACCGCCGTTGAACACCGCGACGGTGTTTTCTTGTTGGTCCGAGGGGATCACGCCTGGAGTCATGTGGGGCGCCAGCTTGTCCGCACCCTTATCCGCTTTGCCGATGGTCCAGTGCAGACTCAATTGCCGTAGATCTGCGGCGACGACATCCATGCGTTTGAAGCGGCTGGTTTTGTGGGGATGCACGCTGGTCTTGAACAGTAGGTAGGGCTGCTCGGCCGAGAGCTCATGCCGTTCGGCAGAGCCCAGGGGAACCCAATGCCCGTCTTCTGGGGCGCGAGACTTTTCGAACGGAGGTTCGAAGTCGGGGGGCCGAAACGGCGGTGGGGTTGTTGCCGTCTTCGCTGCGGTCGGGGCCGGAGTCGAGCCGGTCTGCGTCGATACCGGCGGCTCGTCCATCGTCGTGCTTGCACTCGAGCGGCTTGTGCTCGGTTGGGCGCTGCTGACGGGATCTGCTGGTGCTGGTTGTGGCGTGGCAGGTGGCGTCGCTTCGCTGGCGGTGCATCCTGCGCACGTCGCTGCTACCACAAAAACGAATCCTACTAGGCCGCCCACGCACTGGTTGTATCGCTCAGCGGGGGCTCATGCAATCCGCTGCCGCGTGGCGCGGGCTTGCGGAGGAAGCGTCATGATCTCGCAGCCGTCGCGGGTGACGATGAGAGTGTGTTCAAATTGAGCCGACAGGCTGCCATCGGCCGTGACCACCGTCCAACCGTCATCCAGCAGCCGCACCTCCGGTCGACCCAGGTTGATCATCGGCTCAACCGTGAAGGCCATCCCTGCTTTCAAGCGCATGCCGCTGCCTCGGCGCCCGTGGTGGGCTACGTGCGGCTCTAGGTGCATGCGACGACCGATACCGTGGCCCCCGAAATCGCGCACGACACTGCAGCCTTCGCTTCTCGCCAGCTCTTGAATGGCCGCGCCGATATCACCCAAGCGCGCGCCATGGCGCACGACGGAAATCCCCGCGTCGCGGCAACGTCGCGCTACATCGACCACGTGACGCGCGTCGGGAGAGCCTTCGCCAATGATGAACGTGTGCGACGTGTCGCCATGAAAGCCGGCGTATTCGGTGGTGACGTCGACGTTGACGATGTCGCCGGTTTGCAGCCGCACGCGCGGCGAGGGGATGCCGTGGCACACGACCTGATTGCGGCTGGTGCAGACGGCGGCGGGAAATGGGCTGCAGCCAAGCTGACCAGGGTAACCCAGCTGGCTTGGTTTACCGCCTCGGCGCGCCGTATCCGCGCGCACCCAACGGTCGATTTCGGCAGTCGTGACACCCGGTCCGATCTGCTGGGCGACGTGCGCCAAAGTAGCCGCCGCCACCTGACCGGCAACTCGCATGGCCTCGATGGCTCGGGGCGAGAGGATTGCCACACTCATTGGCTCAGTATGCAAACGCCACGCCCGCGCTGGCCAATACCGTTTTGGTATCGCTCAGCTGTGTATGCCGTGGGGCTTGCCATGGGGCTCGCGCTCTGGAGACGAACCGCGTATGCTTGGCGAGTGAGCCTGGACCAGATCCGCTACTTCGTGGCCGTTGCCGAAACTGGGACGACCCATCGCGCGGCGCTCAACCTGCACATTTCGCAGCCGCCGCTCAGCCGCCAGATCCGCGCGCTCGAGGATGAGCTGGGGACGCAACTGTTCCAGCGCGGCCCGCGAGGCATGCAGCTGAACCCTGCAGGAGAAGTCTTTCTGGTCCACGCGCGCAGCATCTTGAACGCCGTAGATACAGCGGTCGTGCAAACCCGAGAGGCCGTGGAACGGCCGCCGGACTAGAGCGCCGGGATCGTGAATGCTTTGGTGGCGGCCCCGCGACGCCTTGAGCTCGCGGAGCCGCGCTTGGAGCCGCTACTCGGCGGCTTGTGCCGCTGGCGCTGAAGCGTGAGGCAGACGCTCGTCGGCGATTGACGTCAAGAACTCGTCGATGCCCATCGCACCCAGTTCACCCTTTTCGCGTGAGCGCACGTTGATGGTGCCGGCGGCTTGTTCTTTTTCGCCGACGACAATCACGTAGGGCAGCTTCTGCAAACTGGCTTGGCGGATCTTGTAGCCCACGCGATCTGGGCCGAGATCTGCTGCGCAGCGAAGTCCAGCGTCGAGC
Organism: Polyangiaceae bacterium; assembly: GCA_050304975.1. Taxonomy (GTDB): domain Bacteria; phylum Myxococcota_A; class Polyangia; order Polyangiales; family Polyangiaceae; genus SZUA-265. Next base: position 26,069 of record JBNLEN010000011.1, on the reverse strand, counting down.
AGTTTCTCAGTCACCTGCTTGGCGTAGTCCGTGAACTTCTCACTCACCGGGATCACGCTGATCTGCTCAGGCGAGAGCCACAGCGGGAATGCGCCCGCGTAGTTTTCGATGATGATGCCCATGAAGCGCTCGAGACTGCCGTAACACGCGCGGTGAAGCATCACGGGCGTGTGGCGCTCGCCGTCAGCGCCGACGTACGTCAACCCAAACCGCTCCGGCATGGAGAAGTCGAGCTGAATGGTGCCGCACTGCCAGGAGCGCTTGAGCACGTCACGGATGTGAAAGTCGATCTTGGGGCCGTAGAACGCACCGTCGCCTTCGTTGACGACGTACTCGATGCCGCCCGTGTCCAGCGCCTGCTTGAGCGCCTTTTCGGCTTTTTCCCACATCTCATCGCTGCCGATGCTCTTTTCCGGGCGCGTCGACAGTTCGATGCGGACGTCGTGCAGATCAAATGCGCTGTACACCTCCTTGAAGAAGGCGATCAGCATGCGGATCTCGTCCTCGATCTGTTCGGGCACGCAGAAATGATGCGCGTCATCTTGAGTGAACGCTTGGACGCGGAACAAGCCGTGGCGCACGCCGCTCATCTCGCGCCGGTGCACCAAGCCCATCTCCGCGATGCGCAGTGGGAACTCGTTGTGGCTGTGCAAGCGGCTCTTGTAGATCATCAGATGACCCGGGCAGTTCATCGGCTTGACCGCCATCGGGCGCTCTTCATCCACGTTGTCCTTCACGGCATCTGGGTTTTCTTGGTCCCGCAGCTTCAACTTGGTGAAGAACATGTTCTCCATGTAATTCGCGTAGTGGCCGGACGTGTGCCACATCTGCTCGCTCAAGATGAGCGGCGTACGAACCTCGACGTAGCCGCGGCGACGCAATAGGCCGCGCATGTAGTCCGCCAGCTGATTGAACAGCGTGGCGCCCTTGGGCATGAAGAACGGGAAACCCGGGGCGTCTTCATTGAAGATGAACAACCCCAGCTGCTCACCCAGCACGCGGTGGTCGCGCTTCTTCGCTTCTTCAACCGCCTTCAGGTAGTCATCGAGATCCTGTTTGGAGAAGAAAGCCGTGCCGTAGACGCGAGTCAGGTGTTCACGACTGGCGTCAGCGCGCCAAAATGAGCCAGAGACTTTCGTCAGCTTGGTGTGTTTCAGCCAGCTGGTATCCGGCACATGAGGGCCGCGGCACAAATCCACGAACTCACCGTGCTTGTAGAAGCTGAGCTCGTCACCGCGCGCGCGGATCCCTTCGACCAGCTCGGCCTTGAACTTGTTGTTGCCGCCGTCGATGGCGCGATATTTGGCGAAGATTTCGTCGGTCGTGTCGTTGGCGACGCAGCGCTCAAATGGGTGCTTCTCCTTCGCCACACGCTGCATTTCCGCTTCGAGCTTGGGGAAATCTTCCGGCGTGATCTTCTCACCCTCGGGCAAAAAGATGTCGTAGTAGAAGCCGTCTTCGATCGCGGGTCCGATCGTCAGCTGAGCCTTGGGGAAGACCCTTAAGATGGCGTCCGCCATCAAGTGCGCAGCGGAGTGACGCAGCACCTCGAGCGCATCCTCGTCCTTCTTGGTGAGGATCGCGACCTCATCACCCTCTGAAAGCGGGAGCGATAAGTCTTTGATTTCGCCGTTCACGCGCGCGGCGACGGCATTCTTGTAGAGCCCGGTGCTGATCGCTTTCGCCAAGTCAGCGGCAGATGCACCAGATTCAAGCTCGCGCCCGCTTCCGTCCGGAAGCTTCACATTTATCATTGTCTTGTCCTTTCGTTTGCGGGACGGAAACCACCCGACCTCGCGCCCGCTCGACGGAAACTGCCCGACGAGTGAGTTCCCGGGGATCTAGCTCGGGGCGCGGCGGCGCGCAACCGGGGAAGTGGGGGGCCGAGTTTTGGCCCTCAGCCGGCCGCCTGCAACTGCGCGGCTTCGCGGCGCAGACCGTGGTGCAGGTAGTTGGCGATGGTACGGATGTCCCGGGCGAGTTCGTCGCGAGGGTTGTAGAAATCCGTATTCGGCTGGCAGCGGTACTCTGGCGCTTCAGAGCGCGAATGGCGCGAGCCGGCAACCGCGTCGACTCGCCATTCGCAGCGTAGCTGGCCGCCCGCCTGGAGGTCGTCCAACAATCGGCGAAACAGCTCGACCATGAAAGGCTCATCGGTCTTGAAGCACACAGTTGGAGGGGCTAGCTCAGAGCCGCCGGAGTCTGCCCGCGTCAATTCAAACGCGGGCTGTCCGGCGATCTCGAAGGCGAGCGGGAAGATGGGGCCGGCGACAGGCGCCGCGCCGCGGGGCACCAACTTGTGAGGCGCGCGCTCACAGTTCCACTTGCAGCGACAGCCGCAGACGCTCGAGCCGGAGCATGGGCAAGGGCGCTGGCACCCCGGGCAAGGTCGCAATCGACGCTCCCACGCTGTGCGTTCATCTTCCGACATCACCCGGCGAGCGTACCCCTGGGATGAGCCGAGGCTTAGCGAAAAGATTGCGAAGGTCGCGGCGCGGTTCTGGGTTTTTGCGTATTAAAGGTTAACGCCGAATTGGTACATCTGGCGCTAGTGCGACACGCACCTCGGTGCTGAGCGCCAGGTGATGCTGTCCCCGGGAGGCTAAGTCCATGAATCCCCCGCGGACTACATCGGGGGCGTTCACGGATATTTCCAAGCCGGCGGATTGCCCCCTGCAATGCGGCGTGGGGCATCCCGAATCGCTCAGCTATCCCGACGGGATTTTGCATCCGGGCGTCCGGTGCGGCGCCGCAGGACCGCGTGGCTGGGGTGTGTTGCGTTTCCCCACACGACCGCGGTTTCGGTTGCAGTGAGCTTCGGCCGCCTGTCTGCTTTCATAGCTCCAGGTGGCTGCTATAACCCCGCGCTCTCATGGCAGCCCGCAAGACAAGCAAGCGTGTTCGAATCAAGAAGCCGCCGGTTCTGTTTGAAAGAACCCAGAAGCTGTTTCAAAAGATTGAAGCCCACTTGGGCATTCCGCTGATCAGCTACTGGACGTCCAGCAGCGGTTCAGTTTGCAGCGATGACGTATTGGCGCTGTATGAGCTGCTCAAGGTCAACGGGCGCCACAAGCACATTGCGCTGTTGATCAAGTCCGGCGGTGGCTCCGGTGAAGCGTCGCTGCGCTTGACCCATTTGCTGAGGCAATACACCAACCGTGTGACCGCCTTAATTCCCCTGGAAGCTGCGTCTGCGGCGACCATGCTCGCGCTGGGCGCAGATGAGTTACGCATGGGGCCGCTGGCTCATCTGACAGCCGTGGATACCTCGCTCCGTCATGAGCTATCGCCGGTGGACGTCGACAACGAATTGGTCAGCGTCAGCCAAGACGAGCTGTTGCGTGTGGTTCGGCTCTGGAAAGAAACTCGGCAGGTAGACAAGCCCACCGCCGACGAGATGAATCCTTATCAGGCGCTTTTTCCGCACGTGCATCCATTGGTGATCGGCGCGGTGGACCGCATCAGCTCCCTTTCGGTGAAACTCTGCAAGGAGATCCTATCGTTTCACATGAAAGACGGCAAACGGGCGGACTCCATCAGTCGGCATCTGAGTGAGGGGTACCCGTCCCACGACTACCCCATCACCTTGCGCGAGGCGCAGCGCATCGGGCTCAAAGCCAAGGAGCTCGATACGGAGTTGAACGAGCTCTTATTGGAGTTGAACGCGCTGTACTCGGAGATGGGGCAGAAGGCGCTGACCGACTACGACCAAAGCAGCTACCACAGTCACGAGATTGTGAACATTTTGGAAGGTAGGGGCGTCCAGGTCTATTTCCAGAATGACAAGGACTGGCACTACCGCAAAGAAGAGCGGCGCTGGGCGAAGTTGAACGACGAGAGCTCCTGGTACCGCGTGACGAAAGCCGGGCGCAAAGTGCAGCGCACTGTACTGCACATCAGGTAGCTCTTCACATCAGGCAGCTCTTCACAGCGGAGGCCCGTACTCCAGGGCCTCGCCGTCCCCTGCTTTAGAGGGTCGCCCTCAGCTCACCCGAGTTCAGTGTGCCCAACTTGCGTGAGATGCTGAACTTGGTGCCGTCCCACGCGATATCGTAGCGGCTCACGCTGAGCTGTCGATTTTCTGGCGCCGAAGTGAGTCGGGCGACCATCTCCTGGGGGACGTCGCCGTTGCTGAACTGGCGAGCGTACAAGCCGACGTCGCCAGCGTCCGTGGCTTCAGCCTCGTTCAGCGGTTGCTCCGCGGTGTCCAAAGCCACGCGCCGGTCGAGATCTTCCCAGGTCAACACAACCAACGTCGAGGGGCCAGTGAAGAGCTGCAGCTCTTTGAGTTTGCGTTCGAGGCTGGACTGCTTTGGGGCGCCAACCTTGGGCGGATCCACCCACAGCTTGGACAAACGTGTGGCGGAAAGCAGCCGCGCCCAGCGTCGCGGGTCGTCGGGGCCGGGATTGCCTTGCGCGTTGGCGACCTGGCGCTCCACCCGCAGTGCCTCGTCAATACGGCCGGCGCCTGCGGCCGCGGTCGCAAGGCGGAGCCAGTCCAGCGGGTTGTCCTCGGCCCGATCGGTGATGGTCTTGAACTGCCGATACGCGGGATCATACCAGCCATGGGCCAGATACACGTCGCCCAGCAAGCGCCGCGATAGCTGCCCGTGCGGGTCGAACTCGACGATTTCGGAGTAGGCTCGAAGTGCAGCCTCCGTTTGGCCGGCGCGCGCCAGCAGATCACCGAGCCGGCGCGCCGTGTTGGGAGTTAGATAACCGCGCTCGCGGATCTTGCGACCCAGATCGACCGCCTCGGTGACCCGGTCCGCTTGCACCAGCAGCTCAATCAAAAGAAGGCTACCGTGCGGGTCATTGGGAGCCAGGTCGACGAACTCCCGCAGCTTCTGGATACGTGCGGTCAGCTCTGGGATTTCACTGAGTGCGATTTCAACGCCGTTCCAGTTGACGCGACCACCGAAGAGTTCATGTTCTACGGCTTTGATGATCGCATCGTCAACGGTGCGTCGCAGGATCAGTTTGCCGATGTGCAGCTGCACGTCCTTTCGCCATTCAAACGCTCGTAGCACCACCTGCGCTTCGTGCGTGTTTGAGATGCGTGCGGTGAGCAGGCGCAAGAAGGTTCTCTCGGCACGCCAGTCCGGGAGCTCACAAGCGCGGCGGGCGTTGACGTAGCGCTGCAGCAGCTCATCGCCGCTGTCGGCTGTCTTCAGACGCTTGCGCCAAAGCAGACTGCGCTGCCAAAGCGGACGCGCCGAAAGATCACTACAGGTGGACAGCGCCACGTCCACCAACGAGGTCGTGCGCGGCGGAGTGGGCTTGGGTCGAGGTTTGGGACGAGCGATGGCTTGGGAGTCCGAGCAGTCGCACAGCGGATCGCCCGGCGGGCAATCGCAGCTCGGACGGCCGCCGAGGCCGCGCAGACCTCCGGAGCTGGCACGTTTGCTCGTGGCCCGCACCGGACGGGGTTTGGCGAGGGCTCTTGCGGGCGGAGCACTGCTGACGCTGGCTCGCTCGGCCTCCGCTTTGGCTTCTTCGAGCCTGCCTTCCAGGTCGGCTGCGACCGCGGCTGAGCTTGGGGCGTCGTCCAGAGCATCTTCTTTGATCGGAACGGACTCTGGTGACGCTGGCGGCTCTGTGACGGCTTGCGCCTGAGCGCCGGGTGATCGTTCCTCGCTGGCGGGTTCTACCGGCTCAGCCATCTCGCGCGCGGCCTGGTCCAGGCTGCCGCTGGACTCCATCTTTTGGGCCTCGGATTGTGAAGGAGCCTTGTCGAGTGAACAACCCAGCATGGTTTGCGGGGGCAACATCCATTGGCTTGCCAGATGTGAGCGAATCGCATCCTCTTCGGTTCGGCTCAATTGCGTCAGCCGCACACCCCGCAGTTGAGAGGTGCCACGCTGGATGCCCATGCGCGAGTAGGCAGATTCACTCTCCAATGCCAGGATGCTGGAGTACGGAGTGACCAGGCCGTACTTGACTCCGAGAGCCGAGATGCGACCGCGCTCAGCGTCCGGGTCTTCAGCAGAGCCGAGAATGCTGCGCACGTACTCGGACGCCCAAAGCCGGGGTACGAACGAGGCGATGATGCCACCGTCTTGATGCGTCTCGTACTTCTTCTCGAAAGGTTGCCCGGCGAGTTTGCCACGCACGGTCACCTGTTTAGGAATGTCGTGGTGGGTGCGCGCAAGAATGGAAGCCTCCGAGCCGCGGGCGACGCGTGAACCCCCGCTGGTGAACACCTGATCGAGTCCTGCCCCAAGGTCGATGCTGAGATCGGTCAAGGTCGGTAGTTTGATCGCCGCGGATAGCTGCAATGCGCGCACGGTGGTTTCGCTGCCTTCATCCAAGCGTAGACTTTGGCCTCCTGCGGCGTGGGCCAACTCCGCCAACAGTCCGTGATCGGCTTCGCTACCGACGCCCACCGTGAAGAGGCGCGCACTGGATGTCGCGAAGGCGCGTTGCAGGCGGGACAGCAGCTGTTCGGGCGTCAGCTCGCCCGACGTGGCTACGCCGTCACCCACGTAGACCAACGCGGGCTGTTTGCTCTGGTGAAGGCGCGCCAGTCCAACATCGAACAACGCGGACAGATCTGTCGCGCCGCCAGAGCTGTGCTCTGCCAAACGTTCCAGCGCTTGGGAGACATTCTGCTCGGTGGCCGCAGCTAGCTCCTTTTCCGGGTGCAAGACGGTTGCTTTGACGTCGAGTGCCACCAGCGCAAAGCGGTCCTTTTCGCTCAAAGAGCGCAGGATGGCCTCGGCGGTTTGACGCTTGAGTGAACGGGTGGCTTCGTCCCCGGCGGCGGAGGTGTCGACCACCACGACCACGTCAGCGCTTTCGGGCTGGTGAGCGTTCCAATCGATATCTGGCGCGTAGCGCACCAGTACGTAATCGGCGGAATCTTGGGGACCGGCGAAACGTGATACGCGCAGCGGCTCGACGTCGTCGAGCACGCTTTGATCCAGCTTGGCTTCGAGCTGGAAGTCCACACGCGGGGTGAAGCCGGAGCGGCGCATGGTGACGAAGCGTCCCTCGCTTTCGACCCTGGCATCAGCCAGAGTCGAAATCTGCATGTGCTTGCCGTCTTCGCCCAGGTCGACCCGCAATGAAAACTCTCCAACTTTGGAGGGTTTGCCCGAGCTCATCGGGTAGACGTAGTTGAGTTTGCCGTCGACGAGCGGGCGCAGTTGCACGTAGCGCAGCACCACCCGCCGAGTCTTCAAGGCTTCAATCGGAAAGATGCGTGCGCGGTAGGAGCGTGCATCGACGTATTCCAAGATTGCCGGCGAGTGACCGCTGGCTTTGGCCTGTCCGTACTTCTGTGAGGCTTCGCGCTTTTCGACGAACTCACCTTCTACCAGGACGCCGTTGGTTTCTACTGCAAAGCCAGTGACGCTGGCGTCCGCCGGTAGATTGAACCAGTACCAGCCCTCCACATCTCGCTCACTGGGATTGAAGAACGTTTGGTCGACTTTGGTTTCGCTCAAGCCATCCCGCACAGCCACTTGGACACTCTGCCGTTGGATGTCGAGCTGCGTGGTCGGCGTCCCGTGTGGGGCGTGTGAATCGACTCCAAAAATGCTGCCCCTCCCTGCAGCGTCCGCGCTGGTTGGAGCGAAGTCCGCCATGCCCCCAGTCCAGTCTTCCCAGAATGCCACCGGCTCGACCGTTGGTGCTTCGGAGCCCGCCACGGCTCGCTCTCCTGCGCGCACTTCCACGCGCCCGCTGTCCGTGGTGACGATCGCCATGCCGCGCGCGACGTACACACTGACTTGTGCGTCCTTCTTGATCGAAAGGCCACAGTCCGCCGCGCTCACCCGGACGTTCCCGATGTGGTGTTCAAACGGGGTGCGCCCAGCTGGCGAGGCATCTACCCAATATTCACCCTGCTGCAGCTGCACCTTGTCGGCTTCGATCAGGATGCTGCTGCCCCCGCGCAAGAAAGCGCCGGAGCCATCAGGCAAGCGCAGCATGGCTCGCGCGCTGGGCTCTGCGGTCACTGTCGTGCCGGTGCGCAGAGCCATGCCAGTCAGTCCTGGCTCAGTCTTGCCGCCCAATTCCACGCTGACGCTGCCTGCGGCCAATTCGATGCGCGCTTCGATGGGTTGGCTCATCTCCGGCAAGGGTTTGGGCCAGAACGCCACCACCAGGCCGATGATCACTACCAGGCCCAGCGCGCCCAATAGAGCGACACGGAGCGTACGCGGTTGCTTCGCTTGTTTCATTTGTCTCCTCCCGCCGCGCTTTGCCGCGCTGTGGCCGAGTCCCCGTTGGGGAGTATCGCGTGGGACGTGCGGTCCCGCGATGAGTTTTGTTTTTCTATGAGGTACAGGCGTTTCTTTGGGCTGGCCGGGGACCCAGCGGCGCAATGATGACACCCGCGTGACAGCCGTTGACGGGGGGCTGACAGCTTCGGAGGATTGCTGGACCGAGCCCCACAAGACAGATTTTCCAGTGTCGCAGATTGTGGTTGCGGGGTTTTTAGCTACAGTCAACAGGTGCCGATCTGCAAAGCTTGTGGTGAAGAAGTCGATGAACTCACAACCGTCCTGGTTGACGGCCGAAAGAAACGGCTGTGCGAGGACTGTGCGGAGGACGTTGAGCGCGATGAACAGATCGCCGAGGAAAGCGAAGCGGTCGTTCAACAGATGATGGGATTCAAAGGCCGACGCTGAGCTTCAGCGTGGTAGCTTCCGATGCTCAATCTGCGCCCAGAAGTGCCCCTCCCGAGCGCCGCGTCCGTGGACAAGGCGCTGCGCATGCTCAGTCAGCAACTGGGGCCTTCCAAAGTGCTCAGCCGCGCCGAGTCCTGCGAGGTTTACGCGCAGGATGATTCACCAGCCCAGGGGCGGGTTCCGGCGGCCGTTGTACTGGCGGAATCGCCGGCGGATATTCAGGCTGCGCTGTCGATCGCTTATCAGGCGGAGGTACCTATTACGCCACGCTGTGGTGGTACCGGGCGCGTCGGGGGAGCGACGCCCATCGCTGGGGGCATTGTGCTCAGCACCTTGGGCATGAACCAGATCAAAGAGATTGACACTAAAGAGCAGGTGGCGGTGGTTGGCCCGGGCGTGGTGCTAGGGGATCTGCATGCAGAGGTAGAACGGCTCGGCTTGTTCTACCCGCCGGATGCAAACTCCCTTTCTGCCTGTACGCTTGGCGGAAACGCCGCAACCAACGCGGGCGGGCCTCGGGCGTTCAAGTACGGCGTGACCCGTAACTATGTGCTCGGTTTGGAAGCGATGCTGATTGGCGGGCAAAGCTTTTTCGCAGGGCGCCGGACGACCAAAGGGGTCACGGGTTATGATGTCACTGGTCTGCTGGTGGGGAGCGAAGGCACCCTGGGCTTGATCGGCGACATCACGCTGCGCCTGGTGCCCAAGCCAGAGACCGTGATGACACTCTTGGTGCTGTTCAACGACTTGCAGCAGTGTGGTCGCTGCGTGGAGCGCACCGTGGCCGAGGGCGTGGTGCCCAGCTGCATTGAACTGCTGGATGCCGGAACCTTGCAGGCGGTGCGAGCTGCGGGCAACCCAATCGATGATCGCGCCCACGCCATGCTGCTGATGGATCTCGACGGTGATGAGGCCAGCGTTGAGCGGGATGCCCAGCGCATTGCCGACATCTGCGATGAGCTACAAGTGCTGGACGTATTGGCCGCACAAGACAAGAGTCAGCGCGACCGCCTGTGGGCGGCGCGGCGAGAGATGAGTCCAGCGGTCAAGCGTATGGCCAAACACAAGCTGAGCGAGGACATCGTCGTTCCCCGCCAGCTGATCGGCGAATTGCTGGCGCGCGTGGCGCGAACTGTCGAAAAGCTGAACGTCCGCAGCGTGACGTACGGTCATGCTGGCGACGGCAATTTGCACGTCAATTATCTCTGGGATGACGATGAAGAGGTACCGCGCGTGGAGCAGGCCATCGAACAGCTATTTCGCGACACGGTTGAGCTGGGCGGCACCCTGACGGGTGAACACGGGATTGGCGTTCTCAAGGCGCCCTATCTGCACTTCGAGCAAAACGATGACTTGATCCGCCTGCAAAAGCAGCTGAAGCAAGTCTTCGATCCCAAGGGGTTGCTCAACCCGGGCAAGATATTCAGTCCCAATCACGGCCCGTGTTGAGGCCGCTGGCACGAGGACGCCTGAACGTGCACCTCTTGGGGCATTGCGCCGGCTTTAGCGGCAGCGCGACATGAAGTCGTTGAACGCGGACTCGGCTTGAGTCAGGGCGGTGCCAAAGCCCTCCTCGAAGGTGCTTTTTGCTTCGCCAGCGGCGTACTCGGTCTTCGCGTCAGTCAACGCTTGGCTGGCGCTGTCCCAAGTGACTTGCTCCGTCGCAACGGAGCTGCGCAGCAGCGCGGCCTTGTTTTCCAGTTTTGCCCAATGGTCGGTGTGGGCTTGTTTGGCTGCTGCGCCCATGCCCTTGGCGCGGTCCTCGTCGAGCTTTTTGGCATCGGTGGCGGTCAACTGGACCTGCGTGAAGCTCTTTTCGAGCGCGAGGCGATCGCGCTCACATTGACGGTCGTTGCTGCAGGCGCTGATGGCTACACCGAGTGCGAGCAGAGCAGTGAATTTGGTGGTCGTTGCCATGGTTTGAACCCCCTGATGGTGGATTGGACCGGGGTAGGATAACGGCGGTTATTAACGGACACCAACGGAAAAGCGCGCACGACGAATCGATATCGGCGTTGCTGTTTCATCGTGGTTGGCGATCAGGTCGGCTTCGCCGGGCTCCACCTTCCTGCTTCAATTTTGCGCTTTGCCAGGCCGGTAACCCCTTTTCGTCGGAGCAGTCGAGCAGCAACGAATTCAACCAAGCTAGAAAACAGGGTTTGATTGAGCTGGCAACGGGACAACCGGAATAACTCGAAGAGTCCCGGACACGGTCGGGAGTCCCTTGGCACCAAATCCTGGAGGAAGTCCCAGGTCAATCGGAGCCGAATTATCGCCTGATTCCTCCGGCCCCCACCCAAAAAAGGCCGTGCGAATTAGGTTCAAAACCACGGCGACAGGGGGCTAGACTGCCCAAGGCCTGCACCAACCCGCCGAGAATTTGACTGAAATGCGTTTGAGACACAGCCTCCGTCCTGCTTGGTTCCCAACACTGATCACCAGTGCCTGGGTGTTTGCGGGGTGTTTTCCGGTCTGGCTGGTTTCCGGGTGCACGAGTGACCTCAGCGCCACATTGGCGGATGACCCGGTCGACGACGATGTGCCCCGACCCGACGGCGGCGGCATGCCTGCGGACGACGACGACACCGATGACGACAACCCGCCAGATGACGACGTCCCCGACGACGATGCGCCCGCTGCGGATGCTGGCTCGATGCCCGATGGAGGCGCGCCTCCGCCAGTCGTCGTCGATGATGCCGGTGCGGATGCTGGGCCGAGTGTGCCAGATCTGTGCGGGAACTCGGCGCTGGATCCGGGAGAAGAGTGCGACGAGGGCGCCGGCAGCGCAACCTGCGATCGTGACTGTACCTTCGCCTTTTGCGGCGATGGTTTTCGTAATGCGGCGGCGGGTGAACAGTGTGACGAAGGCGGCCAAACCTCAGTCTGCAATCTAGACTGCACGCGCTTCCTTTGCCCTTCTGGGTGCGAATGCCTCTTCAGTGAGGGCAGCGCGTACATGCTGTGCGATGACGCGCTCGCTCAGAGCGCGGCTGCTCAGCGTTGCGAGCTCGATTTTGATGGGCACTTGGCCCAGGTCGAGACCGGTAGCGAGCAAGACTTTCTGCTGGCCCACGCTCAGAACCAGACACTCTGGATCGGAGCCACTGACGCCGACCAAGAGGGGACGTGGGTGTGGCCTTCCGGTGAGGTATTTTGGGAAGGCGCCGCGGATGGCATGGCGAGCGGGTTTGAAGTTTGGGGCTCTGGGCAGCCCAATGACTTGAACTCCGACGAAGATTGTTTGGTATTGCGCGGAGAAGCAGTAGACGGCAGCTGGAACGACGCCACCTGCAGCTCTCAGCAGGGGTTCCTGTGTGAACGCGAGTGGATTGCTCCCGCGACCTGCGGCGACGGGGTCAAAGATGATGCTGAGTTTTGCGACACCGGAGACGCCAGCGAGACTTGCGACGCGGATTGTACCGTGCCCCATTGCGGCGATGGGGTGCTCAACGAAGCGGCCGGCGAAGGCTGCGACGACAACAATGAGCACGATTTCGACGCCTGTGACTCACGCTGTCGTCCGACCGGGCTAGTGGCGTACTGGCCGCTGATGGAAGCCGCGGGAGAAGTCTATCGGGATCGCATTTCTGGTCTTGACCTGACTCCAGTCGGCTTCACCATCCCCGACTCACCCAGCGGCTACGTGCTGTTTGATGGCACGACCAATCTGTTGGAGCTGCCCGAGATGAACCCGCCCGAGTTGGGCTTCGCGGATCAGGTGACATTTGCCGCTCGCGTGCAGTTCGATGATGTCCCCGACGGGCTGAGACCGCTCGTGGTGCACGGGGATAGCGCAGCTGAGACTCACACCGGATTGTGGATGGATGGGGTGCAATTGCTGGGTGGCCTGGTTGAAGTCACGACCGACGGAGTTCGAGAAGAGACGCTGGGCTTGGACGTCAGCCAATGGGTTGATGACGGTGTCTGGCACGACTTGGCGCTCACCTTGGATGACCAGCAGTGGACGCTCTACATCGATGGGATCCAGATCAACATCCGCACTATGCCCCAGGGGTTTGAGCCGTTTGCGGCGGGCTGGGCCCTAGGAGGCTTTCCCGGGGGCGCTGGTGACAAGTTCGTTGGAAAGCTGCGCGACGTCAGAATATTCAGTCGAGGGCTGTCGCAAGATCAGGTCACCCTGCTGAGCGAGCTGCCCTGATAACCAGGCCGACGTCGCGAGCGCTCATGTGGTTTGACAGTCATTGCCACCTAGACTTCGAGCAGTTCGACGCCGATCGCGAGCAGGTCTTGGAGCGAGCGAGGAGAGTCGGAGTGACGCAGCTGTTTGTGCCCGGAGTCGCTCCCCTTCAGTGGCAAAAGCTGGCTCCACTTCGGGCCAATTACCCGGAGATTTGTGTCGGTGTGGGCATGCACCCCTGGTTCATCCACGAAATCGGCTCTCTCGATGATGAGTTGGGCAGTCTGGACGCGGTCTGCTCGCAGTTGGGGGCAGTGGCTGTAGGAGAAACCGGACTGGATGAACTGGCGGCGCGCCGGGGGGGCGCAGCGTTGGAGCTGCAAACGCGTGTGTTCGAGCGCCACATCGAGGTGGCCCAGCAGCTGCGCTTGCCCTTGGTGCTGCACGTCGTTCGGGCCCATGGCCCCGCGTTGGACGTGTTGGAAAAACACGGCCCCTACCCCGCGGGCGGCGTGCTTCACAGTTATTCCGGCGCGCCCGAGCTGGTTGCGCGGTACGCCCGACTGGGGCTCAGCTTCAGTTTCAGCGGTCTGGTGACTCGTGCGAGCGCCAAGCGGGCGCGGGCTGCGGTGGTCCTGGTTGAGGATGCTCGTCTGATGTTGGAGACCGACGCGCCGGATCAGGTGCCAGAGGGCTTTGCGGCGGAACGCAATGAACCGCGGGCCCTGCTCGAGGTGGCTCGCGCCGTGGCTCGCTTGCGGCATGCGGAGCCCGACGTCTTGCTGCAGCGCGCGAGCGAAAACGCCGCGCGCCTCTACGGTTTCCGACCACAGCCACTGAAAGTGAGCTGATTCACTTCGATATCCATCGGATTCTGCTAAATGCAGCCCATGGAATTGCCGCTGACGCCAGACACCACCGGAGCCAAGCCCCGCGCGGAAGCTATCCCGAGCGCCCAGCTCGACGCTGCTCCGGAGACGGACGCTGCTGAGCCGGAAACTCAGTATCGGACTCATCGTCGCTTCGACCGCGCGGCGCGGCTGTTTAGCGAGCCCGGCTTGCATCGCTTGATGGGCAGTCGCGTGCTGGTGATCGGGGTTGGTGGCGTTGGGTCGTTCGCTGCCGAAGCGTTGGCTCGAAGCGGTGTGGGAACCATTTCCTTGATCGACTTCGACCGCATCTGCATCACCAACAACAACCGCCAACTGCACTGCATGAAGGGCACCGTTGGGCGCTCGAAAGTCGAGGTCATGGCCGAGCGCCTGCGCTTGGTGCATCCAACCTCCACGGTGGAGGCGGTGGCCAAGTTCTACAACGCTGCCGCGAGCGAGGAACTCTTGGCCGGCAAGGTCGACTACGTGATTGACGCTATCGACAATCTGACCGCCAAGGCTCACCTGATTGCCAGCTGCTTGGATCGCGGCATTCCGGTCGTGTCTTCCATGGGAGCCGCAGCTCGCCTGGATCCGACCAAGATCTGCGTGGATGATCTGAGCAACACCATCAAAGATCCGTTCGCGCGGGCCTTGCGCAAGATCCTGCGCGACCAGCACGGGATTGAAGCCGTGCGCGACAAACCGATCGGGGTTGACGCTGTGTTCAGCATCGAGGAACCGTTGGCTCCCGCACCGATCAGCTACGACGAGGGCGAAGGCTTTCGGTGCGTGTGTCCGGGAGGCAAGAACGGACTACACGACTGCGACCGTCGCGCGCGCATCGACGGAACTGCTTCGTTCGTGACGGGAAGCTTTGGCTTGACCGCCGCGAGCGTAGTGGTTCGCCAGCTGATCTCCTGACGACGACCCCAATATCTTGGGGTCGCGGACTGGCCGCCGGACAAATTTGGCCAGCATGCTCACGCTAGCCGATAACCGGGACTCCTATGCCGACCGATAGAGTCCTGCGCTTGATCGCCACCGCCCGTCAACATCCCGAGTTTGCAGCGCGCCTGCTGCAACAACTTCCGGAGGACGCACGCAGCCACGTGCTGACGGAGCTGGCCAAACCGAGTTCACCCTTGCCTGGGGCCAAGACGGCCAAACCGGGCATCCGCAAGTGCGCTCCGAAGGCGGATCCGTACTCAGCTCACGGCGGAATGAGTGCCCAGCTCAACCTGTTTGCTCGGCGCACCTCTCGCGTCGGCTGATTCCAGACGCGACTAGGTTCACACCAGGCTAGACGGCAGCGCTCGAGCGGCGGTGTTGCCCTGTGGATCGACCCAGGCTCGGACGTACCCCCCTTCGCCCCCGAGGTTGGCGTAATCCTCATTCTTGAGAACCAACTTGGCGGCTCCGACCGGCGTCTGCCAATTCGGTGGCCGGAACAGCTGAACTTCGGTTTCACCTGCCGCGCCCAGTCGACCAACGACCTCATTGTCGGGAGTCATCAGTCGGATGTCTTTCACGTCTTGACGATACATCTTGACGAAGGCGGATAGCGTTAGCAGGACGAACCCTACGCCAATCACCACACCAAGAGCCGAGTCCGCTTGCTCTTCCGTCATCACTCCCAAGACCGCGTACAGGAGCCCAATCGTCAGGCCACCGAGCACCAAGACACCGACGGTGCCAATCAACGCGAACAGCACTGACGCAATCAGTAGACCGACGACGCTCGTCTTGCTTGCGACTGGGGCGCGTCGTGGGTCTTCATCGAGATCACACACCAGCCAAAAGCGCCGGCGTTTCTTCGGCGGATGAAGCGCCCGCCACACGTCGTCAGGTAGGACGTTAGAGGTGCTGCAAAATTGACAGGGCACCATTCGCGCTTGACCGTCGGTCTGCAGTGAAGCGCCACAGCTTTGGCAATTGATGGCGATGCTGCGTTTCTGGGTCGGCTCTTCCGAGGGCGGGTCGGCGATCACGCCGCTGATTCTTACTGGCATCGACGCCAGAAACTCAGGAGCAGGGTTTACCTGACGCTGAGCGCTACAGTTGGGGCAAGCCAGCGTCTGCGCTGACGTCCAACTCATGGCGCTGGAGCAGCCAGGGCAACTCACCCGGTCCGGGCCTCGCTGCCATTCCAGATCTGCTCCCGTTTGCTCCAGCTTCCCCGCTTTGAGCACGCCGCGTCCCAGTTTTTTGAAGTCATCTTGGGCGCCGCCGAGTGCCGCTCGCCAGAGCTCGTCGCTGATTGGGGTCATCAGCAGACAGTTGCCGCATTTGCTCTGCAGCTCTGGTCGATTGACGGGGACCGACGCACCACAGCTGGTGCATGGCGCCATCAGCTCCATTCCCACGATGTCCTGAAACCCCATGCGGGATGACTACCACCAACTCGCTCGGAACAGAAGTGAGCGGGCGCCAACTTGAAGCAACGTGGATCTCAGCCTCGGGCCGAGAGTAGCGGTCAGAACAAGTCGTAGCCGAGGCGCACTGCGATGGTCGGCACGTAAGCGTGCTTCTCCATGCCGGCGTCCAACAGCGCGGCCGCTTCCGAGGCTACTTGGGCCGCCTGATCGACTCGCGTTTCGTCAAAGTTGGCGCTGGTCTCAGTTTCTGAGCCCAGGGGCACGAGCAGCCCCAGACCGGCTCCCAACAGGGCCCGTTCTCCAAGGTGACCTTCCCAGCCCAATTCGAACATCAGCATGTCCAGGTCGGTACGGATTTCATAACTGGGTGAGTCTACCGCAACGATGGGCATGCCGAAGCTCTGCGCCATGTCACTCACGTCGAGTTTGCCATTGAGGTTGACGTTGGCGTAGCCGAAGTCCAAGTACAAGCCTGCGCGCTCTGATGGGCGCAGGCCAACGCGTGCGTTGTAGCTCCAACCGTCATCGTAGACTGAAGTCACGCTAGTCCTCAGCGGGCTATACGGATTGGTTGCGTTGACGACGTCATTGACAATACCGAGGTACATGCCTGGCGTGAAGCCGACGCCGAGCGTGAATCTCACCCAGTGTGGCGTCTGGATACGGGCCTGAACGCCGATGTCCAACGGGATGCGCGTTGACGCTTCCAGCGATAAGCGAGTACTCGATTGTTTGCTCTCCGAGATTGAACCCTGATCGGCTCCAGGAGCGGTGACCGCGCCCGCCATGGGCGGCTCCGGCGCGGGAGAGCCATTGTTTGAAGGCTGGATGTTGGTTGGGTAGGAGGGCGCCGGCAAGCTGAGTGCCGGAGTAGGTCCGGGAGCGACAGCTGTCGTCACGGGAGCAGGCGGAGCCGTTGGAGGTAGCGGTGCTGGTGAAACCGGCTGCTGAGCAGGTTGCGGTGGGGTTTGTTGTTTCACCTCAGGTTGCGGCCGACTTGGCGCGGGCTGCGCGCTTGCAGGTAGGTCCGGCAGGGCAGCTGTTGGTACCTTGCGCTCTTGCGCAGTGACGTCCGTCGCCGCCCCAATTGCGACAAACATTGCCAATGTCCCGTAGCCGTATCGTGCGAGCTTCATCAGACCTCGTGCTAGCCACTAAGTATATGAGGCTCAGGACGAAGTGCCTCAAGAGGCAGAGGTGGTCGGCGGTGGTGTGGTGAAAACTTCGTGGACTGTACCGAACGAGAACCGAGGCAAGTTGCGCAGACGCCTGCTACGAAAAAAGGCCCGACGAAATGTCGGGCCTTCGAGTAGTCGGGCTGACTGGGGCACATTTCATAATGAAATGTGGGACCAGGTCGCGGCTATGAAGTGTGTTCTAGTGGCGCCTACACGCCGTGGCGTCACTTGGTCGAAAACTTGTGAACCATGACGTGGTGGTAGCGCTCTCCGGGACGCAGCACGACCTGGCTTTGCCACTCGGGCTGATTGATAGCATTCGGGTGACTTTGTGATTCCAGGCAAAAGGCGGAGTACTGCTTGTGTACACGTCCACGACCCTGCGTTGAGCCATCCATGAAATTGCCCGAATAGAACTGCATACCAGGTTGGTTGGCTTGAAGTTCCATCACCCGTCCGCTTTTCGGATCTTCGACCACGGCGCAGGTGCGAAGTTCATTGGGCGGGCCGTTGATGATGAAGTTGTGGTCGTAGCCGATCGGATCACCACCCACGGCCAGCAGGTCCTTGCCGATCGCTTTCGGTTCACGGAAGTCAAATACGGTGCCAGCGACTGGAGCTTCTTCACCGGTTGGGACGAGGTCCGCGTCACCCGGGGTATACTTGTCGGCGTTGATACGTATCAGCTGCTCCTGATTGGAGTCGGAGCCGCTGCCGGCCAGGTTCCAGTAGCTGTGGTGAACCATGTTCACAGGCGTCGTTTGATCCGTCTCAGCGCTCATCTCGATCGTGAACTCATTGTCGTCGGTCAAGCTGTAGACGGTGGTGACCTTCACCGTACCGGGGAAACCTTCGTCGCCGTCCGGGGAAGTGTGCGTGAACTTGACGGCATTTTTGTCCTCCAAGATCTCGGCTTTCCAGACGACCTTGTCCCAGCCGATGATCCCGCCGTGCAGCGAGTGTGCGCCCGCGTTCGCCGCCAACTTGTAAGACTTACCCTCGAGCTCGAAGCGGGCATTCTTGATGCGGTTTGCCACGCGTCCCACGGTGGCTCCGAAGTACGGGTTACCATCGCTGCGATAGCCAGCCAGATCATCGAAACCGTGAGTGATGTCGGACAAGTTGCCGTCGCGGTCCGGCACGCGCACCTCGATCGTGGTGGCGCCGTAGTCGCTGAGCTTGACCAGCATGCCATTCTTGTTGCTGAGCGTGAAAAGGTGAACGGGGGTTGCGTCGAGTTCTCCCCAGGCTGCTTTTTCGACCATTTTCTATTCCTGTCTTGATGGGACTTGGAGGCTGCGCTGCCGTCCAAGCGCTAGAAGTTGGGTTCTGGCCTAACGAGCGCGGATCACCGACTGGCGGAACATGTGCTCGCGGTAGTGCTTCAACTCGGCGATTGAGTTGCGGATATCAACCAGCGCGTCATGGGCGCCCGCGGACGGTTTGCGAAACTGCGCGGCGCTGTCATACCAACGCGAAGCCAGCACTTTCAGGGAGCTGACGTCCACCATGCGATAGTGCAGGTAGCGCGCCAGTCCGGGCATATAGCGATCGATGAACTTGCGGTCGGACCAGATACTGTTGCCGCAGAGCGTCGCGGGGTAGGTGCACCACTTGGCGACCACTGCCAGCAGGTTTCTTTCCGCATCCGTCAGGTCGACTCGAGAGTCTCGCACCCGGTCGAGCAGACCATTCTTGTCATGCATGTCCCGAACGAACGGGGACATCGTTTTCAGCGCGTCTTCTGGCTGCCAAATGTCGCAGGCGTACTCGTCGAGCACGTTCAGCTCATTGTCGGTAATGATGACCGCAGCCTGGATGATCACATGGCGATCCGGATCCAAACCGGTCATCTCCAGATCTAGCCACACCAACCGCTCGGCGCTGACTTCACTCATGGCCCCTGCACTTAACCCAGCAGCGCCGAAAACGAAAACGCCCTAGTGGGGGGGGGCGCCGAACTAAAGCGCGCACTGAACAAAAATCACGCATTTTTCTGGTCCTTGGTCGGGGACTCGGATATGAAGAGCGAAGCGATGTTGGTCCTTGGAATCGACCCCGGCACGCGCCGTCTTGGGTGGGGCGTGGTGCGCGGTGAAGGCAACCGAGTGAGCCACGTGGCGCACGGGGTGTTGCGCGCCCATGAGCGTCTCAGCCTATCGGAGCGTTTGCTGCATCTAGAGACTGGTTTGCTAGACGTGATCGAGCGCTACCAGCCGCAGGTCGGCTCGGTAGAGACTCTTTTCTTCCACAAGGACGCCCAGGCCGCCGCCAAGTTGGGGCACGCCCGAGGCATGGTCTTGCTGAGTTTGCAGCGGCGCAACGTGGAAATCTTCGAATATCAGCCAGCTCGGGTCAAATCGATGATCACTGGCCGTGGCCGCGCTGAGAAGGTGCAAGTCGCTCAGATGGTGAAGCTGCTGCTGAACCTGGATGAAGTCCCCCAAGAAGACGCAGGCGATGCACTGGCTCTGGCACTGACCCATCTGCGCCGCGCCCCGATTGAGCAGCGCTTGACCGCGGGAGCGGCCAGTGGGCGCCGGCCTGCAGCCACTGGCGGGGTCCCGCTGGCTCGGCTGACATTGGTCAAACGGCGCAAAGCGACCGTCTGACGCGCCGGCTGCTAGCGCTCAGCCGCGACTCCGGTCGGTCGTGTTTATCTTGTCGTTTCAAGGGATTAGCCAACCGGTGGACCTGGCGGCTGATCTGTGACAGGAAGCCAAAGGCAAATCGTCGCGTAGCATCATACGTAGGTAATCCCCCATGAGGCGCAGAAGCATTCACAGACTCTTATTGACCTCGCTGCTGGCAGCTCCCGTTGCCTGGCTGGCCAGCGGCGGCGAGCTTCGGACTGCGGCCGCACAAGGGGCCGGCTCCGAGCTGACCGCGGACCAGATCGCGGGCAAAGTGCAGAAGTTCTACGACAACGCCAAGACCTACAGCGCCAAGTTCAAGCAGCGCTACACGATCTACGCCTACAACCGCACCAAAGACAGTAGCGGTGATGTGGTGTTCTCTAAACCCGGCAAAATGCGTTGGACCTATTCCAACAATGGCAATGTCGTGGTTTCGGACGGCAAGCAGCTGAAGATCTACGAGCAGGAAAACAAGCAGATGTACCTGCAAAAGGTCGAGAAGACGCAGTACCCTGCGGCTCTCAGCTTCTTGTTGGGTCAGGGAAGTCTCAAGAAGTCGTTCGTATTCTTGAAGCTCGACAGCTCACAATTGGGGTTTCCCGGTGGCTATGTTCTGCTCGGCACCCCGCGTAGTCCCACGCCAGCCTTTCAGAAGATCCTCTTCTATGTCGACAAGGCGACCTTTCAGGTGCGGCGAGTGCTGCTGATTGACGCTCAAAAGAACCGCAATCGCTTCGACTTCGAAAGCACCCGCGTCAATGACAAGGTAGAAGCCAAAGTCTTCCAGTTCAGCCCGCCTGCGGGCACGAATGTCGTCAAACCGTGACGAACAGTTGCGCGACTTCCGGCTGAGCGCGTGCTATGGCCGGGGCGATGATCGAGGTCATCGGTCTACGAAAAGCGTACGGTTCGCTCCGAGCTGTCGACGATCTGAGCTTCCGGGTGGATGCGCGTGAGGTCGTGGCGTTTCTCGGTCCCAACGGCGCCGGCAAGACCACGACGTTGCGGATTTTGGCAGGCTACCTCGGGGCGGACGCCGGGCAGGTACGTGTTGCGGGATACGACTTGGCGGAGCAGCCGTTGCTGGCTCGTGCCGAGCTCGGGTACATGCCGGAGACGTGTCCTTTGCACCCTGAGATGCGTGTCAGCGAATATCTGCGTTTTCGGGCGGAGTTGAAGCGGGTGCCGGCACGTGAGCGACAGGCGGCCCTGAGCCGGGCGATGTCGCTCTCCGGGGTCGAGCATCGTGCCCAGAGTTTGATTGGCACCCTATCCAAAGGCTATCGCCAGCGCGTCGGCCTGGCGGACGCGTTGGTGGCGAAGCCCCAAGTGTTGATCCTGGATGAACCGACAGCGGGTTTGGATCCCAACCAGATCCGTGAGGTGCGCGGCGTCATTCAGGAACTTGGCCGCGAGCATTCGGTCCTGCTTTCGACCCACATCTTAGCGGAGGCTGAGGCGGCGTGTGACCGAGCGGTGGTGATCTCGCGCGGTAAGTTGGTGGCAGAAGGGCCGCCTCAGTCGCTGCGGGGACATGCTTCGTCCGAGTTGCGCGCGGTGGTCGTGGTTGGGGATGCGGAGCTGCCACCCGCGCTGGCACGGACGGTGATTGAGCGAAAGCCCCTGGGGTCCGAGTCGGGCCTCGAACGCTGGCGGGTCAAGCGTGGTGAGCTCGCCGCTGAGGAATGGGCTCGTCAACTGATGGTTATCGGATATGGCCTCAGAGAAATGGTACCCGCCAACAATCTCGAGCAGGTGTTTGCTGAACTCACCGACGACCAAGCGCGCGGTGCACCTGACCCAGCCGGGAGTCGCGACGCGTGACTGGTTTTCGTGCGGTGTTTCGGCGCGAGCTACTCGGCTTATGGGTGACTCCCCAGGCTTGGGTGCTGCTGTTCGTATTCTTGGTGCTGCAGGGCACGAGCTTCTTCTTGATGCTCGATCACTATTCGAAATTCACGAACCTTTCGATCAGTGGGGGCCCCATCCAAGGCTATTTTGCGTCGCTGTTCATCCCGGTTTCTCTGCTGCTGGTGTGCCCGGCACTATCGATGCGTGTACTCTCGGAAGAGCGCCGCAGCGGGACTATCGAAGCGCTCTTGACCACACCGGTGACCGCTCCCGCGGTGGTCTTGGGCAAGTACGCGGCCACATTCTCGACTTACGCCCTGATGTGGATGCCCACCCTGCTGTACGTGTTCATTCTGCGGGACACCGGCGCCGTGGATTGGTCTGTGGTGGGGGCCAGCTATCTGGGAGTGCTGCTGGTCGGCGCCTTCTTCTTGGCGGTTGGAACGCTGATGAGTGCACTCACAAGAAGCCAGCTGGTCGCAGCCCTGCTGACGACACTCAGTTTGTTCGGGTTGTTCATCCTGGGTATCGGTGAGCAAGTGTTTGACCCGGGGCTTTTGCTGGACATCTGTCGGCATGTGTCGATTCTGAGCCAGCTCGAGGACTTTTCCAAAGGCGTGATCGACCTGCGCCGGGTGGTCTATGACGGCAGCTTGGTATTGTTGTCGCTGTTCGTCGCCACCCGGGTCGTGGATTCGTGGAGGTGGGCCTAGGTGTCGACGCGAGCCGAAGCCAAGTCGCCGCCTGCCCGCCGCTGGCTTAGCGGGCTACGAGCGCGTTGGTTTTCAGTCCATTTCATGAATCTGGCGGGGGTGTTTGCGGCCGCCGTCATCTTCATTTGCTGCAACGTCCTGATTTCTCGCTTTTATGCCCGGTATGACGTCACGAGTGACGGACTGTACACGCTCTCTCCGGCCACGTTAGATACGTTGGAACGCTTGCAGCAGCCGGTCGAGATCGTTGTTTTCCTCAGTCAAAACGACCCGCTCACGAGCAGCGTTCGCTACATGTTGGACGCTTACCGCGCCCACTCGACGAAGCTGTCCTCGCGTTTCGTCGATCCGGACCGCAATCCCGCGGAGTTCGTCGCACTGCAACGCGAATACGGAATGTTTGAGGGCAGAACCGAAAATGGTCGGCTCGCCAGCGAAGCCAGCATCGTCGTTGTCAGCGGCTCGCAGCGCTGGTACGTCACCACTGACGATATCGTCGTGTTCGACGAGCACACCGGGCAGGCGCGTCCCCAGCTGGAGCAGGTGCTCACAGAAGGCATCGTCAACGTGCTCGGTCGAGAGAGAGTCCGAGTGTGTTTCAGCAAAGGGCACGGTGAGCTGGATATCAGCTCTGGTGGCCCCCAAGGCTTGGGCGAATTTCGACGGCGTCTCGAACAGAACAACTACGACGTGTCTGAGGTCGACCTCAGCCTCCCGGAGCCATCAGAACGTTTGAGTGGCTGTCAGTTGGTGATTGTCGCCGGTCCGACGATGGCGCTTTCGGTTGAGGCGGCGACGCGCCTACGCCAGCACGTGGAGCGTGGACGTAGTCTACTGTTGGCAGTCGGACCAGTCGTGGACGACGAAGGGCGTATCCTAGACCCAGGCATGGCGCCGCTTTCGGAGCTTGCGGGGGTGGCGTTCGAGCGCAACGTCGTGTTCGAGCAGGACGATAGCCTGCGGATGCCCGTTGGTTTTGGCGGCGAAGTATTTCTATCGACCCCGCGCGAGCACGCGGTCACCAAAGGCCTGGCTCGAGACCAAGACGCGCGCTTCAACGTGTTGCTGCAACTCACTCAGGGGCTGAGCGCGTCTAGCGGTGATGCCCAGCCGTTGCTCGTTTCAAGTGCGACAGCCGTGGCGCTGAAGTCGTTCAAACCCCTCAGGGCTGCGAGCGTCGACGACTTCTTCGCCGGCGCGAGCGAGCCAGCTCAGATGACGCTAGCCTACGCGGTCGAAAGACCCGCCCGCTGCGTGTTTTTGGGCAGCTCCAGCCCGCTTTGGTCGAGTACCTGGCGCGAAGCCGCGCTTTTGGGCACCCGCAGATTTGTCGAAAATATCGTCAGCTGGCTTGCTGCCCAACCCAAGCTGGTCAGCGTTCCAGAGAAAAGTGAACATCCAGCGGGCTTGGCTCTGACCGAAGAATCCCTCACCGAGGTGCAGCGCTATGTGCTGCTCTATATGCCGCTGACCGCCGCGCTGATGGGGGTCTTGGTCTTGTATCGGCGTCGACGTCAAGAACCGCTGGAGTCTCCCAGCGCGCGGTCGGAGGCTGGATCGTGAGTGCGTCGAGTGTTCCGAAATCTGCGCAGGAGGCTGCGCAGAAACCCGTGCGGAAAACAAGGCTGAGTCCGAATCAGCGCAGCCTGTGGATCAATTGGCTGTTGTTGCTGGTGGCTGCGGGCTGCACCGTTGCCGTCGTGCTGACGTCGGGGGCGGTGACCAGCGCTGAGAAAGAGGCGCGGGCGCGACACTTGCTGCAGAGTTTCGCTGACGAAGAAGTTCAGAGCATCAAGCTGCAGAGTCCCGAGGGCAACTTGGAAATCCGCCGCGGCAGCATGGGTGAGCGGTGGTTATTGGAAGCACCACACGCTGGCGTCGCCGAGGAGGCTGCGGTCGATGAACTGCTGCGGCAGGTGCGTTTCGCCACGTGGCTGAGACAGGTCTCATCGGAGAGCGAAGACCGACAAGCGATGGGCTTGGGGGAGCCCAGCCATGTGTTGGAGTTCGCCTTGGGCGAGCGACACTATCGGCTTAGGCTTGGCGCGGCAGCTCCGAGTCCTGTCGGGGCTTACTATTTGGAAGTCACTGGGGAAGGGGCACCCAACAAGGGGATTTATGTCATTTCGGAGAACACCGCCAAGGACCTGAGCCCGACTCCCTCCGACTTCTTGGTGCGCCAGCTCGTGCCCTATGCGGCATCGGAATTGAGTGAGATCCAGATCGACTTCGAGCGGTTCCAACTGAAGCTTTCAAATCATGCCGATCATTGGAGCTTGAAGCAGAAGTTCGGCCAGGCTCGAGTCGACCGCTTCAAGCTCGATCGCCTCTTGACGGGCGTGTCGCGGCTACAGGCCCAAGAGTTCTACTCCGACTTGGATGTCGCCAAACAGGCGCTCCTCGACGGCGGGCACATCAAGTTGGAATTCCAGGTGTCGAAACAGGCACGGCAGCGTGACCCGTCGTTACCGGAGCAGGTCGAGATTTGGGTTGGTGGGAGCTGCCCAGGTGACCCCAGTCAGCAATTGGCGCTGCGCCTGCATCCCGAGCCGATTGCAGCCTGCTTGCCCAATCCGCACCTGAAAGAACTGGGTGATGCAGCCGTCAACTGGGTCGACCGTCAGCTGCTCTACGCTCGCCCGGACGAGATTGAGCAGGTGTCCATCGAACAGGGCAACCGCAACCTGGAGTTCGCACGCAAAGATGATGGTTTCGTCATGCGCAAACCCGAGCAGGGCGATGTCGCGCGTGAAACCGGGCAGCGGCTGGTGCAAGAGTTGGCGGAGCTGACGGGGGTGTTCGTCAGCGATCCCGAAGAACAAGCTTCAGCGCACGAGTTGTTCAGCGGTAGCCAACATCGGCTGCGTGTCTTGCGTACGCCGGTGCACGAACAAGAACCGATCGCAGAGTCGCTGAGTTTCAGCCGTCCGATCGAGCAGGGTATCTACGTCCGCCGCGAGGCGGATGGCGCTGTGTTGCGCGTCTCTTCGGAGTCGGCGCGTTCCTTCGAGGCCAACGCGTTGCTGATCAAACGGCGCCAACTGTTGGATGTTGGATCAGAAAAGATCCAACGCGTGAGGATCTCGGACCCAGCTCAGCAACTCGAGCAGACAGAGCGCGGGATTTTTGAGCTCGTTCAGCCAGCGGGCTTCGAGGCGGATGCGGCTCTGGCGTACGATCTGGTGACAGCACTCAGCCAGCTGACAGCTGAGCGCTGGGTCGCCGAGTCCGCCGACGCCAGCATGGGGCTCGAGCAGTCACCCGCGCGCGCAATCATCGAATATCAGCCAGACGGCAGGCTCGAGCTGACCTGGGGAGCGCGCGCCGCCGGCGGCGGCTACTTTGCGCGCGTCTCCGATGATCCAAATGTGTTCGTGCTGCGTAGCTCGGTGGTGGACGCACTCACGTTGCTGCTCATCGACCGTTCGCGCTTCATGCTGGATCCGGAGCGTACTCTGCGGTTGTCATTGCGCACGGCTGACGGCAGAAGTGCAGGCTTCGAGCGCGTCGATGGCAGCCTGCGGTTGATTGAAGCCCAGCCGGCGCTGGACGCCAGGGGCGCGGACGAGCTGCTCGACGCTCTCGGATTGTTGCGCGCGGAAGCTGCCGTTTCGTTGCAAGGCGCCGAGCCCTATCACGGGTTTTCCAAACCGTTGCTTGAACTCCA